>NZ_JBHSIR010000074.1:0-27459 GCF_042653605.1 Pseudonocardia sp. GCM10023141 | reverse complement strand
CCAGTAAGACCAACCCAGGGGTCAACTTTCCGGAGCCGCCAGGGGGTCAAATTTGAGAAATCGTTGACACCACCCGCTCACCGGCCGCCACATGATCTATCTGGCCTGCACCCCCCAGACCGGAACCGCCCCGGTTCTCGATCGACGTGAGCTGATCGCGCTGCGCTGGACCCGGCTCCCCGACGTCGCCGCGCTCATGCCGGACCTGTTCGACCCGGTCCGTGATCATCTCGACGGTCGGTTGGGATGGCAATGTTGCCAGCAATGAGTCCGCCGCGGTGGACGGTCATTGTGCTGGGTGTGCTCGCGGGTCGGCGAACCATGCAGTGGTGAAGCTTGTGAGTGCGGAGAGGTCGAAGGTGGAGCAGGCGAGGGTGTCGTAGGCGTTGATCGCCTGGAAGGGGTGCGGTTGTCCTGCTACTGCGCCGCCGAAGAGCCCGGTACCGGAGGGACTGGTGATCAGCTGGCGCAGTTGGTCCAGTTGTGGCGTCGGGAGTGCTGCGGCGTATTCGATGACGATGGATCCATCACCCAGTATGTGTTCGAAGTTCAGCGTGGGAACTTCCTCGCCGGGTTCGTAGAAGCTCTTGTCGGGGTGGTTGCCCTCCCCGGCGGCGGTTCGGGTGCTGGGGTGGACGGTGCAGTCGCCGAAGGTGTCGCGAGCTGCGGCCATGTTCGATGCCGTGGGCGGACTTATTGCCAAGACGACTGCGGTCACCAAGCCGGCGACGATGAGCCCACTGTGGGCCAGGCGCGGTGCTCGCCACCAGGTGAGGAATTTCGCGAGGAGCTTCCCGAGGAGAACCATCGCGGTGATCGCGATGAGCTGCCCGATCTCCACGCCCACATTGAAGGCGAGGACTCGATGCAGTACGCCATCTTCGGGAAGCCCGAGATCCTGCAATCGGGTGGCGAGGCCCATGCCGTGGACAAGCCCGAACCCGAGAACGGCGAGGGCGAACCAGCGCCATCGCGTGGGACGGCCGATGACACCGACGATGCCGACGAAGACCAGGCTCAAGGCGATGGCGATGTCCACCGCCACGGCGTCCACGCGCCATCCGGCCATCGTGGCGACGATCAATGTCGTGCTGTGGCCGATCACGAAAACGGTGATCAACTTGGCTGCGCGTCGCAGGTCGCCAGCCAGCAGCACGATGCCAGCGATGAAGAGCAGGTGATCCCACCCCAACAGCATGTGTTCGATGCCCAAGGGCACGAACTCGAGCACGCTCTTACCTGCAGCGGACCCGTCGATGCCGTGGGCGAATGCTGTGCCGGGCAACGCTACGAGTGCGATCACACCCGCGGTGGCGACGATCGCCCATCGGCGAAGCAAGGCTGGCATCGGTCGCTCCTGAGCGTGTGGAAGGAGGTGGCCCGCGCCAGGAGCGGTCACCACAGACGCCCAGCACGCTATCAACTGCCCATTTCGGGCAGTGGGTTCGGGCAGTGGGTGGTCGTCGATGGGGCGTCGCCGCGTCGGGTCGCGCGGGGTCCTCAGCGTGGTAACAGCGAGACGCTCGTAGGGTATGGCTCCCGGCAGGCGCCGGTGGTGAATGTAGGGGTGGTGACGGTGACGGTTGCACTGTGCGGTCGCCGTCCGCTGCGTGCTGCGTTCGCTGGATTGGGTGTGGCGGCGTGCCTGCTGATGCTGACGCTGTCGGCGTTGATGGGATTTGTCGGACACACCACGGTTTCCCAGGCCGCTCATGACCAGTCGACGGTGTCGGCGGGGCACGCGGCGTATCGGGTGGCCACCGATGTCGCCGTTGCCCTCGACCACGAGGGACTCGATGCTGCCCATGGCGGGGACTCGGCGGACCCGCATTTGCATTGGGAGCACGACTCGCTCACAGCCTGGGGTGTGAGCGCCCCGTCGGCGGGTCTCCTCGCTGCGGCGTTCGTGCCTGGCGCCCCGGTGGACGCGTCGCTGACGGCGGTTCGCGGGATCCTGATCGGGTCAGTTCGGCTGTCTGCACCGGCCTACTTACTGTGTGTGTTACGCACATAACATCGCGTTGTCGACGTAGGCGCGGACATCCGTCCCACGCTGATATCGCCTGAGGCCGGTATCGCGGGGATCGGTATCGCGTGAGGTGTGGGCCGGCTCGGCTGAAGCGGCCCCTCGCGCCGATGTGCTCCGTCCAGTCTCGGTTCCGGGCATGTGTTCGCTGCTCGTGGGCTGCAGGCCACGCGTCGGTCAACTCCTCAGCGACCCCGAAATCTGAGCCATCGCTCCCCGGCGGGGAGTGATTCCTTGCGTTGGAGTTTCCGTGAAGGCACATGCTGCTGAACCTTCGAGCACGCCCGCGTTGGACCCGGTGATCCCGACGTCCGCCCGGCCGTCGGCGCGACTGCGTGGTGATCGGCTGGGCTGGTTCGCGCTGGTCGTCGTCGGGATCGTCGTGGTGCTGTCGGTGGTGCGGGCCTTCGTCCCGATGCCCTACCTGGGGGATATGTGGCGCCCGGCTGACACCGCCACGATCGCCCATAACTTCTTCGTGGGCGGCATGCGGCTGTTCGACCCGCAGATCAATTGGGGTGGCGCCGGTCCGGGGTATGTCGAGGCGGAGCTGCAGCTGCTGCCGTGGTTGTCCGCGACGGTGTACTTCGTGTTCGGGGAGCACGCGTGGGTCGGCCGGCTGGTCTCGCTCGCGTTCACGATCATCGGCCTGACCGCCTTCTGGGCGCTGGCCCGGCGGGTGCTCCCGGGCCCGACGGCGCGCTGGGCGCTGATCGCGTACGTCGTCTCGCCGATGGTGATGACCTACGGCAACGCGTTCATGCCCGACGTCACGGTGCTCGCGTTCTACCTACTGACGCTGCTGTTCTTCCACAAGTGGCTCACCGACGACCGCGGGGTCTGGCTGGTGGCGGCCGCGTCGGCCGCGTCGATGGCGGCGCTGGCCAAGCCGACGTCGCTACACGTCTTCCTGATCCTGCTGATCTGGCTGCTGATCTCCGCGCGGGACCGGCTGCGCAGGCCGTCGCTCTACATCGCGGGAGTGGCGGCGCTCATCGCACCCGCGCTGTGGCTCTGGCACGCCCACGAGCTCTACGTGCAGTACGGCAACACGTTCGGCGTGATCTCTGGTGGCGACAGCAAGTTCGGCAACCTCGCCATCTGGACCTCGAGCCTGTTCTACACCGGCAACATCTCGATCGAGGCCACGCTCGTCTACGGGCTGGTCGGCGTCCCGCTGGCGCTGGTGGGTGCGTGGCTGGCGTGGCGCGGCCGGGGTCCGGTGATCCTGGCCGCCGGGTTCCCGGCGCTGATCGTCTTCTACTTCGCCGTGGCGCGCTACAGCTCCGAGCTGGGTCCGCAGTACCACATCTTCTCGCTCCCGTTCGCCGCGATCCTCGTCGGGATCGGAGTGCAGGGGATCTCGTCGTGGCTCCGGGGCCGGGTGCCCGCACTGGTGCGCGGCGGGCTGGCCGTCGCCACCGTGGCGCTGCTCTTCGCGCAGAGCCTGATCATTTTTGTGCAGTCGTTCCAGGACAACAGCGGCGTGTACGGGGTGTGCTCGGCAGAGCTGGCACAGGTCTCGGCACCGTCCGACCTGGTGGTGATCAGCACGACCAGCAACGCGATCGACCGGGGCACGGCCAACAACTTCCAGGAACCGACGATCTTCTACCTGGCCGACCGGAAGGGCTGGAGCCTGGCCGCCGACCAGCACCAGCCGTCCTACCTCGAGTCCTACGCGAAGCAGGGTGCGAAGTACTTCGTCGTCTACGCACCGCTGCTCGTGCCGGCCGGGAGCGAGCTCGCGGACTGGCTCGACACCAACGCCAAGCAGGTGCGCTCGGCTGCCGACGACGGTTGCGCCATCTGGGCACTGGATCCACCTGGGGCGGTCTGATCACCGTGGGTGCGCTTCGGTGGCAAATCGATCCCGGCTCTGGTCTGACGTGCACGAAAGCCGATTCTCCGTGAACGATCAGCACGATCCCTGCGTAGCTGAGAACGGGGGCTCGCCGAGAACTGAGTCAGGGATCGCGACAAGCAGCCCAGGGATCGATGGGGCCCGTCGGTGGTGGTTCGTTCGCGGCCGGCTCGTGGTCATGGGTGTCGGCGCCGCGGTGGCGCTGCTGTTGCTCGGTGCCGCCGCAGCGCTGGTACTGACTGAAGCGGCCGGGACTTCATCAGCGCCGGACGCGGTTGACATCGGTTTCGGGCAAGACATGAGCGAGCATCACCTCAATGCCGTCACTATGGCGGTCTGGGCGCGTGAACACAGCACCGATCCGGTCGTGCGACAGCTGGCGTTTGACATCGAGAGCACGCAGACCGCGCAGGTCGGAACGATGCACGGGTGGCTCGATCTGTGGGGAGCACCCTCGTCCACGCCTACGGGACATATGGAGTGGATGGCGGTCTCGCCCCTGACTCACCGTTGGGCCGTGCAGGGTCACGACGCGATGAGCGGTGGCCCAGATCGTGCGATGACCCCGACCCCGACCCCGACCCCGACGCTCGCCACGACGCTGATGCCGGGCTTGGCCGGGACCGAGGATCTACGAAGGCTGCGCGCGAGCACCGGGCGAGAATTGGACGTCTGGTTTCTCCAGTTGATGATCCGCCACCATCGCGCTGGTGTGCCCATGCTCAGCGATGCCGCGGGCCGGGCCGGGAACCCGGTCGTACGGAATCTGGCCGCTCAGATGCTGCTCTCGCAGACCTCGGATACCGAGGTCATGATGGCGATGCTCGCCGCGCGAGGCGGGCAACCCCTCACCGGCTGACCGAGCTCGCCGACGCGGCGAGGTGAGCTGCGGGGTGGTTGGGACGTGGATGCGCTGCGATTCGGTGACAGGCAGCGCCCAATCGCCACTCCTGCCTGATATCCCGCCGGATCGCCTCAACCGTGCCGATCTCGTCGGGTCGGATGCGCGTCCTCGCCGCCGTGTGTGCTCGACGCAGGCGCCGGCGGCGGGAGGGTCGAGGGTGCGGTGTCGTGGTGGGGAATGTCGTAGGCGAGGTGCTCGGCGAACTGATGGGCTTCCTCGATCAGCGCGCGCAGATGATCGCTGGTGACGCGGTAGACCATGCGGCGCCCGATCCGGTGGGCGTGGACCAGCCCTGCCAGGCGTAGCCGCCCCAGATGCTGCGATACCGACGAGCGTGATGCCTCGACCTGGGCAGTGAGAGTGGTCACGTCCTGCTCGCCGATGGCGAGCAGTCGCAGCAGATGAAACCGGGTCGGCTCGGCAAGGTGCCCCAGTACCTGGGCGGCCAGCACAGAGTGATCGCCTATTGCTGGTTGTCGCGAGGTGCTGGCACTAGCCACGTTCTTGTGCGCGCGCATGTTTGCATAATGGTCCAGGAACGGTCACGCTGGCAACCATGAGCGACACGCCTGCCCCCGCGCCAGCTTCGGATGCTGACCCTCGCGCCTCACACGAGCATCGTGGCGAGATCACTGGACCGGCCGGCCACGCCCATCACCACGATGGCGCCGAGGCGGTTCCGTTGGCAGATTGCCCAGCCCAGGTCGCCGTGCACACGCAAGCCCCCGGCGTTTCGGGCCGTGAACATGAACACGGTCATGGTCACGGGCATGGACAGGGCGACGGGCACGGGTCGGGCCTGCGTGGATGGGTGAGATCGGTGTTGCGGCCGCACAGCCATGATGCGGCGGACTCCCTGGACTCGGCGTTGGAAGCCAGCGTCGACGGGATCCGAGCGGTGAAGATCAGCCTCGTTGCCTTGTTGCTCACGTCGGCCGCGCAGGCAGTGGTCGTGGTGGTGACGGGGTCGGTGGCGTTGCTGGCCGATACGATCCACAACTTTTCCGATGCGCTGACCGCGGTGCCGCTGTGGATCGCGTTCGTACTCGGTCGGCGGGTCGCGTCGCGGCGATACACCTACGGCTACGGGCGCGCCGAGGACTTGGCCGGGGTGTTCATCGTAGGCATGATCGCGTTGTCGTCCATCGTGGCCGGGTATGAGTCGGTGCGTCGACTGTTCGATCCACAGCCGGTGGGGAATCTGGGGGTTCTGATCGTGGCCGGCGTTGTCGGGTTTGCCGGCAACGAGCTGGTCGCGGTGTACCGGATCCGGGTCGGGCGCCGGATCGGGTCTGCGGCGCTGGTGGCCGACGGGTTGCACGCACGCACCGACGGTTTCACCTCACTGGCTGTGGTGGCCGGTGCCCTGGGGGTCATGGTCGGGTTCCCGCTTGCCGACCCGATCATCGGCGTCGTGATCACGATCGCGATCCTGTTCGTGCTCCGGGGTGCAGCGCGCGACATCTACCGTCGGTTGATGGACGCCGTTGATCCAGCTTTGGTCGACTCCGCCGAGTCGACGCTGCGTGCGGTGCCGAATGTGCTCGCGGTGGACGAGTTGCGGCTGCGCTGGATCGGCCACCGGTTGCGCGCTGAAGTTGGCATCTCGGTCGACCCTAGGCTGGGGATCATCGATGCCCATGACATCGCTATTGCAGCAGAGCACGCTCTGGTCCATGGCGTGCCCAAGCTGGTTGCCGCCACCGTTCATGTCAGCCCCCGTGACACTCCGGGGCAGGATCACCATGCCGCGCTGGCTCATCACCCCGCCACACTCGAGGCTGGTGCGATCGCCTAGGTGCGTCGATGACGAACGGTCGCGGCCGTGACAGCGACGTGCGCAAGCTGTGTCGCGGCAGCCGATCCGAGGGCATGAGACCGAGCGTCGAGATGTCCGTGCGGGGTGCAGTGGACGCTGACACCCACGGGGTCACCGGATCTCGCCTGCTGTCGACCGAAGATGGTCGGGATCGTGAACTCAGGTGATCGGTAGGCCGAGCAGGCCGGCGGCGATTCCGAGGACGGCGCATACCCCGAGCACGCGCAGGATCGACCAGTGCGCGGCGAAGATCAGTAGTGCGGCGGTGACTGCGATCCCGAGCTGGACGGGCCGCAGCGTGGTCAGGTCGGGCAGGTGAATTGACAGTGGGCCGGTGGCGAGCAGAGCGGTACGGGTGAACAGGGTGGTGACGGTGAAGTAGAGGGCCAGATTGGCGATGACCCCGACGACCGCGGCGGTGATCCCGGTCAGCGCACTGGAGAGGGCGGTGTTGGAGCGCAGTCGTTCGATGTAGGGGGCGCCGAGGAAGATGAACAGGAAGCACGGCACGAACGTCACCCAGGTGGTGAGCAGCGAACCGAGCACGCCGGCTACCCACGGGTTGAACGGGCCGGGATGGTGGAAAGCTCCCAGGAACGCCACGAACTGCACGACCATGATCAGCGGGCCTGGGGTTGTCTCGGCCAACGCGAGTCCGCGGACCATGTCGCTGGCACCGAGCCAGCCGTAGACCTGCACGGCCTGTTGCGCGACGAACGCCAGCACCGCGTAGGCACCACCGAAGGTGACCAGCGCGGTACCGGAGAAGAACAACCCCTGCGCGGTGAACACACTCCCGGCACCGGTCAGCAACACGGTCAACAACACCGGTGTCGCCCACAGACCCAAACAGACACCGAGGATCTTCCACGTGCGCCGCGGCGAGGGCGTTTCGGTGTGCAGCATGTCGTCGGAGATCAGCGGGGCTGGCCCCTCGCTGCTGATGTGCCCGGCAGCGCGGCCCAGCGCGGGCCGCCGCCGACCGGCGAGCCATCCCACCAGTGCGGCGACGGCGATGACGATCGGGAACGGGACAGCGAACAGCGCCAGCGCGGCGAACGCAGCCACACCCAGCCCGACCAGCAGCGGGTGGGTCAGCGCTCGCCCAGCGACCCGCACCACCGCTTGCACCACGATCGCGACGACCGCCGGCCCGAGCCCGGCGAACAGCGCAGCGACTGCGGTGGTGTCGCCGAACCCGACATAAATTGCTGAGAGGGCGAGCAGAGCGATCATGCCGGGCAGCACGAACAGGATCCCAGCGGCCAGTCCGCCGCGCAGCCCGTTGAGCAACCACCCGATGTAGATCGCGAGCTGTTGCGCTTCCGGGCCGGGGAGCAGCATGCAGTAGTTCAGCGCGTGCTGGAACCGGCGTTGCCCGATCCAGCGGCGTTGATCGACCAGTTCGCGTTGCATGACCGCGATTTGGCCGGCCGGCCCACCGAAGGTCTGCAACGAGATCGCGAACCAGGCTCTGAGCGCGGTGCGGAACGCCACCACATCACCGACATGACCGCCGTTCCCTGGCGGGCGGTCGGCTTTGTCAGCACGTTCGAGGCCGGTGATTTCGGGGCCTGCAGGTTCGGGACCAGCAAGTTCGAAGCTGGCCCGGGCGGGTGGGTCGTCCGCGGATCGGGTCATCGTGCACCTGTGCTCTCGAACGGGATGAGGATCGGGTCAGGTCGGGGGCCGGTCGAGCAGGGTCGCGCGCCGGAAGTACTCATAGAGCCCGTCGAACACCGGCCCGGTCACCGCGAGGACTTGCGTGTCGTCACAGACCATCGACAGCCCGCGCAGCACCGCGTCCAGCCCGGCTGCCTCTGGGGCGTCGAATCGGTCGTCCTCCAGGTCGGCCTCGTGCACCACCTGGGCGAGGCGCCACAGCACCGGATCAGCCAGGTCGTAGCGGCGCAGGATCGTCTCGAACGTGCAGTCCTGCCCGACGTGGGTCAGTTCCACCCCGCGCATGTCGAACCCAGTGGCATCTGGCGGCAGCTGGTCGGGGTCATCAACGAACACGAACTCCGCCGCGGCATCGATGAAACGCCGGATCAACCAGGCACACGCCGCGCGATCGATATGCACCCCGGTCCGCGTCGCCCACCTCACGGGCGTCCCCCGACAGTCCGAGCACTTGTCGGCTCCGTATCGGCAGGCACCGGTGTCGACGGTGTAGCGGTGGGCTCCAGGGACTCGGCCAGCGCCTGTAGGGCGGTGCGGGCGTCGTCTCGATTCGGGGCCGGGAAATAGTCGCGCCGCTCCACCCGTCGCAGCTCGCTGCGTAGTCGACGCAGCACGCCCGTCCGCGCGGACGGTTCATCGGCAAGGGCCAGATTGGCTGCGGTCACGATCGCGGTGTACTCGACAACGCGGGCGGCGCGCATCTGCTCGGCCAGCGCCCGCGCCTGCGTGGCCGAGGTTGGTGACGCCGTCCACAGCAAGGCGCTGCCCCCGACCTGCTCGACATCATCAGCCACCCACTCAAGCTGTTCGCGGGTTCGGGCATCTGCCGGTAGCGCTACCACTCCGTCGCCGATCTGGGCCACTCCGAGGCGCTTGAGGCGGCGCCACACCGCGATCCGCGGTGTGGAGGGCTCCCGCGGTACCCGGTAGCACAGCAGCACCCACTCCTCACCCGACACCGCGCCTCCAACTTGCTGACGATGTAACCACGGTTGCATTTCCTGGGAGGGGGTGTCAATCGTTGTGGGCGATAGGTCGCCACCGTCCACGGTCAGCGAGGACTGTTGCTTGCCGTGACGGGCTGGCCGGGGCTGCTTCCCGAAACGGGCCCGCGATCGGCGAACCGGACCGGCTGGAAGTTGGCGACGATGGACCCGAGGCCGAGACTGGGCGAGATCAACGGGGCGTTGTCGGCCCGCCACCGTGGGGCAGCCGAGCGCGGCCGGGATCCTTCGGGTCGCCGTTGACCGCGAGCCTCCGAGGCGTGGGGGAACGCCTGGCGGCGGGCCGGGTACAGCGTTCGTCACCCCAAGGGGTCGGGCCACCAGGCCAACCCCTTCCGCCGACCGTCAGCCTGGGAGGCATCATGCGCCGGCGCCCACCACGACAAGTAGGAACACGGCGAGCACGATCGATCCCGACCGCAGCCGGATGCCCCGCTGCGGTCGCAGCGGTCGCCAGCCACCGGGTGGTGGCGGTGGGGGAGGGTCGGGGTAGGACATGGGGCTCCGCCAGGTTCGGTGCCGTAGCGATGCCGCCCCCGACGGCCGGGGACGAATTGTGGCATACCGCCCCAAACCGCCGCCCATGTACCAGCGACGACGTAGGCCTGTCGCCTCGCTCCGCGTGATCAGCGACGCGGTGCAGCAAGGGCCTCGACGAGGGTGTCATAGATCGCGAGTCGGTCGTCCAGGCCGGTCACCTCGAACGCGCGCAACACGGGTGGGGTGATCGCAACAATGCGCAGTGCGGCGTCACGCACTTCCGTAGCGTTGGCAATTTCGACCAGCAGAGCCAGGCCAGCGGAGGCAAGGAAACTGACTTCGCGCAGATCGATGACCAGCAGCGCTGGCACGGCATCGTTGTCGAGCACGCCGGACACGGCTTCCCGCAGGTGAGGGACGGTCGCCATGTCGATCTCGCCCACCGCAGCGACCACCGCAGCGTCGTGGGCGACGCTGACCGTCAGCTGTAGTCCGACGCCCAGCATGTCGTTATCCGTGGAATCACTCACCGCGAGACTCTATACGTCGCAGGGCTCGCCGGTAATGTCGCGCAGACGGCCGCACCGACTGGGCCATCTCGCTCAATTGTGCGGAAATGGCGGTCGTAGCTACGGCAACGCCGCGGCCGACCGCGATGTTGGTGAGGGGCCGTCCACCCATCGGTCGCCGGGCGGCGGACAGCCACAGGCCGTCGTTGGTCAGCGGCTTCCACGCTGACGACGGCGCAGCTCGGGCGGGGACGAGCCGCCTCGGAGCTCGTGTGGGGAGATGGATCGGCTCCACAGGCGGTCCCTGCGGAGCCGATCTATGGAGGTGGAACGTCAGTGGCGGATCGATCGTCGGCCGTAGAGGCTTGCGACAGCGACGACGCCGATCGCGGCGACGATGACCTGGACGAGCAGTTCAAGCCAGTCGATGCCACTGGTGGCGGTCGGCACGCCGATCGCGCGAGCCAGGAAGGTGCCGATGAAGGCGGCGACGATACCGATCAGGATGGTCAGCCAGATGGGAATGGGCTGCCGGCCGGGAACGACCAGCCGGCCAAGGGCGCCGATAATCGCCCCTACGACGATCGCGGTGATGATCCCTGTGACGGTCACGGTTCCTCCAACGTTGGTGAGCCGAGCAGTTCGGCTCGCTGTAAACGCTGGATACCCCCTTGCGACATTGTTCAGACGCAGAGGTTCGATGCGGGTCAATTCGTTATGAAGACGCGGCAGATGGGGAAATGGGCCGGAGTCCGTCCGGCGTACGCCGACGAAATTCGTATACGCTGCGATTCTGTTGCGCTACGCACCGCGACGGGCGTCCGCCGGCTGGGCCCGCTGCTGAGGTTCGTGGACTCGTGCATGGGGGAACCCGTAGCGCATGGGTGACAGGGGTACTTCGAAGACACCCCCACCACCCGACACCGCCGTCGACGTCGCCGCTGCGCCGTGCCGGGTACGTACCCGGTTGGACGGGACGGCTAGTTGACGACGTATCGGTCAGTCTGGCAGTGCGTGATCTTGCCTGTTCTACGCGGAGATCGGCAGGGCGGACAGCGCTGATGGGGCGTTGGCCGCAGTCAGGAAGATGTCGATGTGGTCGTGGCAGGAGCCGCAACCCGTGCCTGCCTCGCAGGCGTCGCCGACCTCCGCGACTGTGCTGGCGCCCCGAGCGATGCAGGAGTTGATCACCGTGTCGGTGACCGCCATGCAGATGCACACATACATCGCCAGGCACCCCTTCGCTTAGGTCAGCCTATGCTCTCAGCACATCCGGCGGTCCGCAAGACGTCACCCGCAGGGAACATCGGGTTCGGTCCTCCGCTGCGGATGCGTCCCCTGACTGCCCTGGGGTGCATGCCGTCGCGACGGTGGTCAGCTCGGTCCAGGTCCCCGCGGTGATCGTGCGGTGCCCGGCAGAGTCCGTGCATGCCCTCTGGTCGTTGCAGGCCCTTGCGCCCCACGCTCGTCGATGACTGCTGGGCGGGTGGGGTTCGTGTGGGGGGAGTGCGGCACTGGTGGGGTGGCGGTGGCGAATTGGGCCCACATCAAGGCGTGTTCCACGCCGCGGGCGTAGTCGCGCTGCCGCGATGGGCGACCGTAGATGATGTCTTCAGCGGCGGCCAGCTCGGCCACGATCGCCTCCAGCGGCAGGGGTGCCGTTGCCCACGCGCCGCTCAGTGGTGCAGGACCGTGGTGGGTGAGCCAGACCAGGGCATCCAGCGCGCCGCGTGGGAAGTCAACGGACCGCGTTTCGCGACTCTGCTCGATCTTGAGCTGCTGGCGCAGCAGCGCGATCTGGGAGGTCAGAAGCTGTCCCTCCCGTAGCCGGGCCCCGCTGCTCACCGTCGCCTCACACCGCGAGGACGGCCTGCGGCGAGACCGCGCTTATCAACACCATGCTTGTCAACGTCGTCATCGACATCGTCCCAGCCGGCGTCGTCATCGTCATCATCGCCGTGCAGTGTCAGAACAGCCCGCCAGGCATCCGCCGCATCACCGGGCTCGGATCTACGAATGTCGGGCACATCCGGTGCGCTCATGTCGCATCCTCCGCTCGCTAAGGAAGGGTCGAACTTGTCGTCGCCACTGTAGATAATAGAGAGTATCGAGTAATGTTTCAAACAGGCTGTTCGACGGAGTGGCGGCAGTATTCCCTGGTCACGCTCCGCGAAACACCGCTGATCACCAGCCTTGGCGCACGTCCACAGACGCGTTGCACGGCGCGGGCTTCGGCGAGCGCTCAGTGACGCGATCGTGCACGCCTGTCAGGGTGTCGGGTGGCCTGAACGGGCTCGACGTGACCGTCACGACATCGGGCGTGTCCGGCCCGTGGTGCCACGTCGCGATCCGGGGGCCCGCGGACTTCCTGCTGCCGATTCGGGCCGGGTCACTGCCTTTCTCGGCCGGCACCGTCACCGAGCGGAGCGCGGCCGCTCGGCCTACCGTGGCCTGCGGTGCCGATGCGGGATGCGCCCGGGCGGTTCCACGTCGGTGATCGTCGCGAGTGTGGGGCTCGGCTCGGCGCCTGGGTTTGTTGATCCGCGGGCGGCGAGCAGGGGATCGGCTGGAAGGGGACGAGTCGGTGGGGTCAGACGACACGACGTCTATTCCGGTCGGATCACCCCCTCAAGGGTCACTGTTGAACCATGAGACGCCCGTCGGCGAGCCCCACGTAGCAACCTCTGGCGGTCGTCTCAGCGGCGATGCGTCGAATGCCGACAGCGCAGTCACCAGTGCAGTCCCCAGCGCGGTCACCAGTGATGTGGTGGACGGGAGCTCCGAACGGGCGAGGGTGTCGCCGCCGGGGACGTGGTCGGCGGTGGAACGCGGATGTCGATGTCCAGTTCTGCCCAACACTGCTGCTGCGGGCGCGCTCACCCTGTTGATCGCCTCTGATTGCCCGTTTCACACCGACGCTTCGCCCCCCTCGCAGCGCTCGTCATGAGGTGGAGCTTCCTGCCGCGGTGACCGCGGTCTGCGCTCCAGTTGGGAGAGGCGGCGGTCGTCGTCAGGGTCGTCCGCGGGGTGTCGGCACTGCTCGCCACGCCCGTCTTGCACTGGCCCCTGTCCGATCGGCCACATCGCGGCCGGCACGACGTCCGGCGCCGCGACCTCGCCCGTCTGTTCGTGCTCACGACGTCGACGTTGCTCTCGAGGTCAGGTCTCCGATCGGGCGCGGGCACTGTCGGGGATGGGGCCGCTGGTTGCTCGACTCCAACGGAACCCTCCCTGGTTCCACGGTCGTTGTTTGTGGCGCGGACCCTACCTGCAAACAGGCCTCTTGACGACAGAAACTCTGTAGCTATCATTGCAGGTATCGGAGCCGGTCAAGGCCCGCGGCCCGCACCGGCTCCGGCCGCATCGCCCTTGTCATCGATCATGAAAGGAGTGCCCTGCGATGCTGATGCGCACTGACCCGTTCCGAGAGTTGGACCGTCTCACCGCGCAGATGTTGGGCAACACACCCGGTACCTGGTCGCGCCCGACCGCGATGGCCATGGACGCTTACCGCGCCGGAGACGAGTTCGTCGTCTGTTTCGACCTGCCCGGCGTGGACCCGGACGCGATCGAGCTCGACGTCGAGCGCAACGTGCTCACCGTCAAGGCCGAACGGCGCCCCGTCGCCACCGGCGAGCAGGTGGAGATGCAGGTCGCCGAGCGCCCGTTGGGAGCGTTCTCCCGACAGTTGTTCCTCGGCGACACCCTCGACACCGAGCACATCAACGCCGCCTACGACGCCGGGGTGTTGACGTTGCGGATCCCGATCGCGGAGAAGGCGAAGCCTCGCAAGATCGCCATCGGCAACATCGACACCGGCCGCCGTCAGATCAACGCCTGACCCACGATCCGGACCCGTCCGCAAAATTTCGACCCAACCCTGGTTTCCCCGCGGCCCGCCGGGAGGCAGTGGCATGACCGAGCACGCACGCAACGATGTTCCCAGCACGTCCGCGTTCCTCGAGATCCTCTGCGCGGACCCGGACCTGCTGCGCATGGAGTTCGACTCGATCATCGCCGCGAGCTTCCCGAACGGTGAGAGGGACGGGGATCAGGAGCAACGCCCGCCGCTGCACCCGAACGACCTGCTCGTCCTGAAACTGCCTCCAGCGCAGGTCCCAGCGGGCACCAGAGCGGCGTTGCTCACCCTCTCCCCGGTCCAGCACGGCACGGCGGTGCTGCGGGCTCGGGAGCGCAGTCCTCCGCGCCGGTCACCGTCGTCACGGCGAACTGCGGAATCCCTCCCTCCTTTGTAGAGTCACCCTGCAGGACCCCGTCGGGCGAGTCCCCCTCACTCGCCCGACGGGGTCCTTGCGTATGCCCGTCGCCCACCCGCAGGGCGGACCGTCGCGCTACTCGACCCGGACCATCTCGCACGATTCTCTGGTGTTGGCTCTTGACAGGATCTGCGCTCGAAACTGTAGTATTCGTTGTAGCGGCACGACATGAACGCCACAGGGACGGCGACCGATCGAGACGAGCGGAGGCTGAACATCAGGACAACCCCCGAGCATCTGGATCTTCATCGATGACCTGGTAGGCGCGGGGCCCGGCCGAGACGGCCGGGCCCCGCACTCATGTTTTGCGACACCAACCGGCAGTGAGGCGCGAACCGAGTGGGAAGCGAGAGCGCATGGGACTAGGGCAGCTCGACGATGACGACTACCCGGCGGTCACCATGGGACAGGCCGCTGAACTTCTCGAGGTACAGCCGGCGTTCCTGCGCAGTCTCGACGCTGCCGGGGTGCTTCGACCCCAGCGTTCCGCCGGTGGTCACCGTCGCTACTCCCGTCGCCAGCTCGAGTTCGCGGCCCGGTTGCGGGAGCTGTTCGACCAGGGCATGACTCTCGATGCGGCCGCTCGGATCGTCGGGCTCCAAGACGAGCTCGACACCGCCCGCGCCCGCATCGCCACACTCGAAACACCCGCCGAGTCACCATCGTGAGCTGTGTCGATCGACAGCGCTGCGACACACGACGGTGACTCGCCGGACCGGTTCGAGATCTTGCCAGCTGCGCCGACCGCTTCCTTAAACCGCGTCGCATCACACGACCTGTCACATCAGAGGACCGGGGGCGACATCCGCAGGCGATAGGGACACCGCGGTACGGCGCTCGCCACGGACAGCACATGCGCGGTGTCGGTACTGGTCCTACGGTCGCAGCTGTGATCCGGGACATCGAGGAGCTGCTGGCGCACGGGCGGGTGTGTCGGGCGGTCGCGGAGCTCAGCGTGGATGTCGAAACGTGGCGGGCCGGGATGCGCCGCTTCGCTCGTGATCACGGGATCCGCATCCGCACCTTCATCGTCTCGGTGCCGCCCGCGGCTCGCACCGACACCAGGTTCGGTGGGCATGATCGGCCGGCCAGGGGCGACGCGATACCGGTCGATCCAGGGAAGCGCTTCGGTCCTGACGCGGTGGTGTCCGCGATCCGCCTCGACGGGTCACCCGACCCCAGCGACACCGGAGGCTCGAGCGGACCCCCGCGTCGCAGCAGGTCGGCCAGCTCCCGAACCGATGTGCTCGCCCGCCGCAGCGGCCACCCCTGCATGGATGAATAACGCTGGCGCAGGTCGGCCTCCCGCGACAGGGCAGGCGATCCTGTCCGTGGCCATGGACACGCTCACTGCGGGCCAGGCACCTGGTCCAGACGTATGGACACGGCCGATAGCGTGCCGTCATGTCCGAACCCGGCGCCCCTGACCCTAACCTCGGGATGATCCCTCCCAGTTCGGGATCTGAGGTAGGTCCATCCACCGAGCAACTCGTGGGGATCACCACCGGCCGGATCGATCGGGCCGGACGGGCAGCGCTGGTCGTGACCGTGACCGGTGACATCGACCTGTCGACCGTCCAACGATTCCGCACCGCGGTAGCCGAAGGTCTGGACCGGGTCGACGACGAAACCCCCGATGGGGCACCCCTGATCATCGATCTGACCGAAGTGACATTCCTGGGGTCCGCGGGACTGCACGCGCTGGTCGAGGTCACCCGCGCCGCGCAACGGCGCCGGGAACCGCTACGGATCGTGGTCGATCACGCCCGACCGGTGATCCGACCGATCGAGATGACCGGACTGGATGACCTGCTCGCCCTGCACCACACCCTCGACGATGCCCTGGACTCCTCACCTGAGCCCGCGACGTAGCACCACCTGCGCCACACCGGCGTCGAGGCATCTCCACGCTGACGGCCGGGTCAATCCTGCACGTTGACGTGACCCGTTCTACGGTGTCACTCGATGGCCTCCCACGGGTCCTTCCCCGGCGACGCCCGGGCCGCGACAGCGCGGCACGAGCGGCGCAACGATGCGGCCCCACCAGTTTTTTCCGCACCTGCTTTCGCCCCACCTGCGACGTCTCCGAGCGCGGCATGGGTCGCGCCGGACCCACTGCATCAGATGTTGCCGGCGGTGGAGGTGACGGCCTCGGTGGCGCGGGGGCTGCTCAACCGATGGCTCTCGAGCATGGCATGGCCGCCGGCACAGCGCGACGACATCGTGCTGGCGGTCAACGAGGCGATCAGCAACGCCATCGAGCACGCCTACCTCGCACAGCCGGCGGGACACATCCAGCTCGACGCCACCGCAGCAGCGCTGACCCCCTCAGATGCGGCCGCCGCCGGGGCGCCCGGGCAGCGCTACGTCACGATCCAAGTCCGGGACCACGGAGTATGGCGTCCAGCCCCGGCCGATGATGAGAACCGGCGCCGAGGCATCCCGATCATGCGCGCCTGCATGGACACGGTGACCATCGAGGCGCTCGTGACACCCGCTGGCGACCCCGCTGGTACCCGGGTCACGTTGCGCAGCAACCCGGTCCCGCCACCGGAGAACACGACCGACAGTTCCTGATCAACCCACCACGCTGTACAGGTTGAGTGTGTCGGCGTGTGCAACGCAGGCCAACTGGGTATGCCGCCACACGTGAGATTCCGCTGAGGTTGATCGCTGGGGAGGCAACGATGAATCGGCCCATAGGAGAGGGGACTGTGCCGATACCCGGCTTCGACGTGGCTTCGGCCGCCTGATCTGCTCGCCTGTGCCGTCCGGGGCCTGTCCGCGCCGCAGTGTGGCCGAGGATTGTGCTGCCCGGGCGGGTGTGGGGCCGCGCAGTTGCGGGTCGCAGGGTGTGTCGGTCATCGGTGCGGAGTCGGGCTGGATGAGCTCTGGGGCGGGTCGTCGGCGGCGAAGGTGACGCCGTGGCGGTGTGCGACCCGTACCAGGAGGGGCGCGAGGTCTTGCATCGGTCGCCCGGGCGGGATGGAGGCGACGATGTCGGCGAGCAGGCGCCCCGCTGCATCGGTGAGGGTGAAGGCGAGAAATCTCGCCGTCGGTGTCGTCACCTCGAACGCGTGGGCGGCGCCATCGGGAATGGTGATCGTGGCGCCGGGTTCGAGTTCGTGACGCTCGCCCTCGACGTGCACCGTCATGGTTCCGGCGAGCAGGTAGAACGTTTTGGCCCACGGGGTGCGCAGCATCGGAACGGCTGGCCCGTGTGGCGCATCGACCTCGAACAGCTCGTAAGCGCCATCGGTGTCCTCGGCGCTGACCTTGACGGTGTGGATGCCGTCGAAGGTGTCCAGGGCGATGCCCTTCCCGGGCCCGGTATATCGCGCTGTCATGGCGGCTACTCCTCTGCTCTGTTACGGCGTTCGAGTGCGGTTCGGGCGTGTTGTGCTGTGGGGGACGCGAGCTGGGTGGCCAAGGCGGGGACTCCGTCACCGGTCAGGTAGGGCAAGGTCGCGGTGCGCCCGGCGAGCAACGCCACGATCGCGGCGATGGGTCCCCGAACCTCGACACCCTCGCCGGCGGTCCAGTTCACGTCGGTGGCGCGCAGCCGGAAACCGCGCAGCTTCTTACGGGCATGGAACGGGAAGCCGATCCGCCACAGGTGCTGCGCTGCGGCCTGTGCCGCTTCGGCGGGCATATCGCGTCGTCGGCGCAGAGGGATCGCGATGTCCTGACCGTGGACCAGCACGTCCATCAGCGCGTCGGCCAGCTTCTGGCCCGGGGCGAGTCGGCGCGCCCCGACAATCGCCCGTAGCTCGGTGACGAGGTCCTCGACCGGCCGGGTCGCATGACGGATGGCCGTTTCATGGATCATCTGGTTGAAGCTGCCACGGGCACGGACCATCTCGACAATCACGGTGGCGACGCCCATGCGCGGTCCGAGCACGAGATGCGCCGCGACGTCACGGACGGTCCATCCGGCGCACAGCGACGGCTGTGCCCATTCTGCAGCGATCAACGCCTCGAGCAGGTCGGCCAGGTCTGCTCGTTGCTCGTCGAGCGCGTGCCACATCGCGTCACGGTCCACCCCAACCCCCACATTTGATACGTTAGACTGACCACTTTAGTCAGAGGTTCGTACTAATGCAAGGGAGTGTCGTGACCCACGGCAGCACTGCAGACACGCTCAACCTGGGCCTGTTGCTGTTTATCCCCTACCGTGCCGCGGAAGATCGCGTGTTCGCGGCGCTCGCCGACGCGGGGTTCGGCGACATCACCCGGGCGCAAGCACGGGTGTTCCAACGCATCGGTGCCAGCGGCAGCCGACTGACCGAGCTCGCCGACGCCGCGCAGGTCACCAAACAGACCGCCGGCTTCCTGGTGGACCAACTCGAACGCGCCGGCTACGTCGAGCGCACCCCCGATCCCACCGACGCCCGCGCCCGGCGGGTGCGCCTCACCGACCGCGGCGCCGCGACCATACCGGTGGGGGAGAAGGTACTTGCCGAACTCGAGGCCGAGTGGCGTGCGCACCTCGGATCGCGGCGGATGGCGCAACTGCGCGACACCCTCACCCGCCTCCGCGAGATCACCGACCCGCACACGTAGACATCGAAGAAAGGCGGCCATCGGCGACGGGCCATGTATTAACGGCACGCTGAGACTGGATCTGGATCTGGCCCGGCGGCCGCCAAACAGACGCGGGCTGAGCAACAAAGGGCCGATCAGGATGAGCTGGACCGACTCGCAGCGGAGTTGCGGCCTCCGAAGTAGGGCATCGAGGGTTCCTGCAGCCCCGTCGGGGGCGTCGCCGCCTGGTTGTGGGGCGTGTCCGATGGCAGCTTCGGTCTCGTGCTCGCTTCTGGCCGCGCGATCGGCGCGGGTTCGCGGTCCCGGGCAAGTCGATCTCGATCCACGAGCTGATCCACGAACTGCTGCGCGCCGCTGCCTGTGGTGCCCGTTCGGGCGCCTTTAGTGCGCCCTGATGCCCAGTAATCCGGTCATGTGGGCGTCAGCTTGCTGACTACGGATCCGATGCTCGTGCTTGACTCCATGATCATCACGAGATCGGCCCTCGTCACGTCGAAAGATCGATCCCGGACCCCTGGAACATCGAATGACTTGAGCGGCGCGGCGACGCAGCGGAGGTGCGAGATATCGCGCCGCCTTGCGATCTCGTCCTGATCGCCGGCTCGGCTATCAGCCTCGTGACCAGGTTTGCCTTCCACCCGGCGGTCAGGACTACGTCCGAGCATTCGTCGCCCGAGATGGCCTCTGTCAGGGCGGACGGCTGAGCCCGCAGCGCGATCCGGACAACCGGAGTGGGGCAGGGAACACAGCGACGCGCAACAGGTCCGACTCCCTCAGCTCAGCCGGCCGCCGGGAATGCCCATTCCCAGCCACCCGCGCCCGAAAAGCTCGGCGAGAAGATGAGCGTCCCGGTCGGGCTGCTCACGTCGAGGACCAGGGAGCCGCGGTACTTCGACGCCGGCGCGAACTGCGCTGGGAGGTGAGTGTTCGGGGCGAGGCAGGAGAAGCTGACCCCAGAGACGACGCTGGGCTCGGTGACCCCGTCGGGGCCGATCGCTGAGAAGGAGTATGGGTTGATGGAGTAGCCGGTGTTCGTCGGCATGTCCGGCGTGGTCTCGACGCGCACGTCCATCTGCACCAGGTGTCCGTTCTGCGGCTTCCCGGCGAACTGGCTGGTGCACTTCGGGTCCACCGTGATCTTGTCGACGACGAACTTCACCGAGATGTTGTTGTTGCCGATCCCCCAGTCAGCGGTTTCCCCGACTTTCTTCACCAGGTTCTTCCGGGGCGACATCTCGCCGTGGGGCGGGGCCGGAGACGGCGCGGCAACCGGGGCGGTCGAACTGGCGGTCGGCACGTCGACGGCGAGCGATGGACGGGACGGCGCGAGGTTCGCGCACGCGCTGACGGTGAGGACCATGACCGCCGCACCGACCGCGGCTAGGAGTTTCGTGATACGCACGATGTCCTGGTCGTCCAGAAGGACGAACTTGTTTCCGCCCGCTGGATGACTGACGTGAGCTCGGTCCTCTGGCTATTGCTCCTTCGGCCTGAGATCTCGCATGTGGACACGGAGGGGCGTCGCGCCGCTACAGTGCGTCTCGACGGTCGATCCGGCGCTCCGGGTCTCACACGAGGTGACCGGAGGTCGACGATGACCGATGACCAGCTCGTCGCCCGCGCCCTGCGCGGGTCCAGCAACGCCACCCGGATATCGGGCGGTCAGGTCCTCGGTCTCTACCGACGGTTGCATGCTGCCGGCCAGCTGGGTCGCTACCTGGTGGTGGAATACCGCTGCGCCCACGCCTCGGCATGTGTGCTGGCGCGGGTGTTCACCATCCCCGCCGGCACCTTCATCCACAAACCGGCCTACCGCTGGTCACCAGTGGCACCCACCAGGGGACCGGCGGGTTCCCGGTACCGGCCGGAGACCGCCTACCTGCTTCCGGTGTTCCCGATCGCGGTCAACCTGGAATGCGATCACGTCCAGGCATGCTGCGACGCCGATGCGGTCAGCGCCGATATCGCGCTCGCCCACCACCGCGGGACTCCCACCGGCCGCCGACTCGCCGGATCACCAACCGCTCCCGCACGCCGCACCTGACGAACCCGTGCCGCCCGTCGATCCGTGTCCGCCACACGCAGATCGCCCGCCTCGCAAACACAGTCCGCGGCTCCCCGAGCGGGTTCGTGGAACCATTCGTGGAACGAGATGTAGGAGCACGGATAGGCTCGAGTGAGCATCGTTGGGCTTCTGACGTGCACGGATGGACTGTGTGTTCACGGTGTATCCAGTGACAGACTTTCTCGTAATGCGTAGGTCTGGGGTTCGACTCCCCAAGGCGGCTCCCCAGGTCCGGGGCCCTTTTGGCTCCCCTCGGGAGGCCACGAAGGCGCCTCCGTGGCCTCCTTCGTGGCCTCCGGCCCGGGTAATCTCACCGCATGGCCTCCTCTCGACCGGCCCGACGGCCGCAACGAGGCAGCATCAGTTGGCTGCCCAGCGGCTCCGCTCGGGTCAAGGTCTACGCGGGGATCGACCAGCTCACAGGCAAGAAGATCTGGCTGCGTGAGACGGTCGCGGTGTGTGACACCGAGGCGGGGACCCGGACGGCGGCGGAGAAGGCGCTGACCAAGCTGCTCAACCAAGTCGATGAGCGCCGGAGTCCGAAGACCGAGACGACGGTGAATGAGCTGCTCGACCGGTGGCTCGAAGTCATCGACATTGAGCGCAAGACACGCACGGGCTACGTCGGGAAGATCGAGAAGCACATCCGCCCAACCATCGGGCGGCTGCAGGTCGGCCGCGTCCGTGCGGATACGGTTGAAGGCCTCTACGCCCAGCTCCGGCGGTGCCGCGATCATTGCAAGGGCGAGAACTTCATTCAGCACCGCACGGCCTTCGAGCACGGCGACCTCTGGCCCCGGATCGTCGACTGGGAAGCCGTCACCGACGCCCTCGTCGCGATCTCCCGCGCCGGGCGGTGTGACGCGATGACGCTCGGCCCAACCGTCCGGCGGCGCTGCCGTACCGGCCGTATCAGTACATGCGCAGCTGACCGATCGGGCCCACTACGGGCAAATGGCGGCTGCCAACTGACTACCGGACCGGTAAATGTGTATGTCGGCATTGCTCCGGGCGCAGGTCCAGGGTTGCTGATATCCGATGACGGGCCGGGAGTGACCGGAACGATCCGTTCGAGTCGAGCCGCGGGGGTGTGTCGGGAAGTGGTGATCAGCGTGAGCGGCGTGCAACCCAGGCCGCGATCTGGCTGCGGCTGGTGAACTCGAGCTTGGCGAGGATGTGCTGGACGTGGCTCTCGACGGTGCGCTCGGAGATGTGGGCAGCCGCGGCCACCTGCCGGTTGGTCAGTCCGCTTGCCACCAACTCGGCGATCTCGGCCTCGCGGCGGCTGAGCACGCCCCCGTCGCTCAGCTGCCCGGACAGGTTCGCGATCTGGTTGCGCAGCGGCGTCATGCCCATCCGGTCGGCCGCGGAGTCTGCGGCCGCGAGCAGCGCCACGGCCTCGTCGTTGTCGGTGGGACGGGCCCGGGCTCGCAGCGCTGCTGCGAGGCGGTAGCGCGACATCGCGACGAAGGGGGCGAAGCCGACCGCATCGTTGGCCGCGAGCGACGCGCGCAGGTGCCGCACCGCCATGTCGGGTCGGCCGGCGCCTAGTGCCAGCGCAGCCCGACATCGTGCTGTTCGACGCGACCGATCCGTCGGGCTGCCACCGGTGCAGCCTGCCGCTATCAGTATTGGATCTACTCCAGGCGCGCCGACCACTGTGGACATTCGCGGACTTGCCACGTCGTCGGCCCAGTTCGATGGCGACGACGGAGAGTTCAGTCCACCAATCTCACTGAACTCCGACACTGATCCTTGAGGAGTTCGGGCTTTCCGCACGTCGGCCTACCGGCCGACCGCTCCGTCGATCTGCTCGCGCAGGATGTCGGCGTGACCCGCGTGGCGGGCCGTCTCGCTGATCAAGTGTTGCATGATCCACCGCGCCGTGGCGCGGGGTCGAGCGTTGGGCGGTTCGTCGATGACCTGATCGAGATCGGTCCAGCCGGCGATGATCGCGTCGGACTCCTGTGTGGCGCGCCGGTAGTCGGCGACCAGGTCCGCTACTGTCTCATTGGCATCGAGGATCGACAGTGCTTCCCACTCGTCGATCGTGGCCCCGCCGAACCAGAGTCGCTCCGAGGCGGTCAGGTGCTTGATGAGCCAGGCGAGGCTGGTTCCCGATGGAACGCCGGCGCTGTGCGCGACCGCATCGGGTAGGTCGGCCACCTTATTGATGATGGCCTCGCGCTTGTAGCCGAGGAACTCGGCGAGGACGGCGGCCTCGCCAGTGTCGCCGAAGGCGGCGGAGCGGTCGTCGTCGGGCTGGCTCACGGGGACGACACTACGGCGGGGGACGTTCAGCGCTGTGCACCGAGCAGGTCCGCACGAGGTGCGAGTTCAGTCAACCAGCCGCGCGATCAACTACACCGGCACCACCGGCGGCCGGCTATATAGCCGCAACGATCGTGACGTGTCGCGCTCCTACCCGGAGGTCGCCGGCCTGGACCTCCTCGCCGGCCTGGTCCTCGACGGGGAGCTGGTGGCGTTGGATGAGCGGGGCAGGCCGGATTTCGGGTTGTTGCAGCACCGCATGCACGTCACGAAACCTTCACCGGAGCTGATCGCCCGGGTCCCGGTGCAGTACGTGGTGTTCGACCTGTTGGCGTTCGACGGTCGCCCACTGCTGGAGCTGCCCTACCAGGACCGCCGCCGGTTGTTGATCGAGTTGGGGCTGGATCAGCCGGGGGTGACCGTGCCCGCGAACTTCACCGACACCCCGGGATCGCTGGTGATGGCCGCCGCGCAGCAGCAGGGCTTGGAAGGCGTGGTCGCGAAACGGTCGTCGTCGCCCTATCAGCCGGGGCGCCGGTCCCGGGCGTGGATCAAGACACCGATCCGGCACACCGCGGAGGTCATCATCGCCGGCTGGGCGCCCAGCAGCGGCAACGCCAACGTCGTGGGCGCGCTCCTGCTGGCCGTACACGATGCAGCCGGGGTACTGGTCTATGTCGGGGATGTCGGGACCGGGTTCACCGACGCCGCCCGCCGACAGCTCCTGGAGCTCCTGGGCCCGTTGCACCGCGACACCCCACCGTTTCCCGGCGCGTTCAGCCGAACTCGGGGCTGGCCCGGGCGGGCACCGAGCCGTAGCCCGGTGCAGTGGGTGGAGCCGGAGGTGGTCGGAGAGGTTGAGTACCGCGCGTTCACCGGCGAGGGCAACTTTCGCCATCCGTCGTGGCGGGGACTGCGCCCCGACCGGGTCGCGGCCGAGGTCCACGTTCCCGCGCCGGACTAGCTGCATCCCATCCCTTTCTGAACCCGAGGGGTCATGGCTTGCGGATGGACAGCGGCACCGGGATCGCCGTGGCGCGGGTTGTGGGTCGGGTTGTGGGTGCGCAGCAAGCGCAGCCGTCATCGGCCGCTGCTGCGGCGGCGGGCGGGACCTGGTGGAGGGCGACGGGGGCGGGTCTGGCCTGGCCGGTGAGTGGGCGCAGGCGCCCCGCCCGGACGCCGTTGGCGATGACGAAGACTTCGGCGAGCTCGTGGATGAGTACGACGGTGGCGAGGCCGAGGATGCCGAACGCGGCGAGCGGGACCAGGGACAACACGATGGCGGCGGAGAGCCCGATGTTTTGCAGCATGATGTGGCGGGCGCGGCGGGCGTGGGCGAGGGCTTGGGGCAGATGCCGGAGGTCGGTGCCCATGAGGGCGACGTCGGCGGTTTCGATGGCGACGTCGGTGCCCATGGCACCCATAGCGATACCGATATCGGCGGTGGCCAACGCGGGCGCGTCGTTGACACCGTCGCCGACCATGGCGACGGCGCCGCGGTGAGTCGCGCGCAGGGCGTCGACGCGGGCGGCTTTGTCGGTGGGGTGCAGCTCAGCGTGCACGTCGGTGATGCCGGCCTGCGCGGCAAGGGCGGTGGCGGTGCGGGTGTTGTCACCGGTGAGCATGCTGACCGCCACCCCAGCCGCACGCAGGGCCGCCACCGTCTCGACGGCTTCGGGGCGTAGCTCGTCACGTATGCCGATGATTCCCACGACGGAGCCAGTGTGCTCGATCACCGCGACGGTGGCGCCGGCGTCCTGGAGGCGGGTGACGTCGTCGGTGAGCGGGCCGGGGTTGATCCAGCCAGGTTTGCCCAGGCGGGCCGGGACCCCGTCGATGGTTCCTTCCAGGCCGGCTCCGGGGACGGTGGTCACGTCGAGGGCGGGCTGCGGTGGCGGTGCGGCGGCGAGGATGGCTGCGGCGAGGGGGTGTTCGCTGCGCGCTTCGAGGGCGGCGGCCACGGCGAGGACCTGCTCCGTGGTGGCGCCGGGGGCAGGCACGATGTCGGTGACAGCGGGTTGGTTGCGGGTCAGTGTTCCAGTCTTGTCGAGCGCGACGGCGCGGACGGTACCGAGGGTTTCGAGGGCGGCGCCGCCTTTGACGAGCACGCCCAGGCGGCTGGCGGCACCGACGGCGGCGATGACGGTGACCGGTACCGAGATGGCCAGCGCGCACGGCGCGGCGGCGACGAGGACGACCAGGGCGCGTTCGATCCAGGTGGCCGGGTCGTCGAGGATTGCGCCGATGCCGGCGATCAGCACGGCCAAGATCATGATCGCGGGTACCAGCGGGCGGGCGATGCGGTCGGCGAGGCGTTGGCGGGTGCCCTTGCGTTGTTGGGCGTCCTCGACGATGCGCACGACCTTGGCGAGCGAGTTGTCCTCGACCCCGGCGGTGGCTTCGATGTTGAGTGCACCGTTGGCGTTGATCGATCCGGCGAACACGGCGTCGCCGGGGCCGATCTCGACGGGCATGGACTCGCCGGTGATGGCGGAGGTGTCCAGCGCGGAGCGGCCCTCCCGGACGGTGCCGTCACTGGCGATGCGTTCCCCGGCGCGCACGAGCATCAGGTCCCCGACCTGCAGTTCGGTAGCGGCAATCGTGGCCTGCGTTCCGTCGCGCTGGACGGTGATCTGGGTGGGAACCAGGGCCAGCAGGGCGCGCAGACCACGGCGGGCGCGGGTGATCGAGTAGTCCTCGAGTGCCTCGCTGATGGAGAACAGGAACGCCAGCGCGGCGGCCTCGGCGAACTGGCTCAGTGCGAGGGCGCCGAGCAGTGCGATGGTCATGAGGGTGCCGACCCCGATCCGGCGACGCCGCAGCGCGCGCAGGGTGGCGGGTACGAATGTTGCTCCGCCCACCGCGGCGGCAGCCACGTGCAGCACGATCCCGGTGGGGTCGGATCCGGCGAGCTGGGCCAGGAACCCGGCTCCGAGCAGGATCCCGGCAACGGCGGCCAGTTGCAGTTCCCGCACCTGCCACAGGCGCTGCGGCGCTTCGACCGTGGCGGCGCGGGGAGCGGCCTGGCCGGGCCGGCCGTCGGTGGTCTCGGTGGCATCGTGGTCGTCGGGGCCGCAGCACAGGTCACTCATGCGAGCTCGCCGCCCATCGAGGCAGGCGCCTGTGTGGTCGCGGCACCGACGGCGGCGTCGAGTAGGTGGTGACCGGTCGGGTTGAGCCGGTACATGACCAGCTTCCCGTCGCGGCGCGAATCGACCAGCCCGGCCGCGCGCAGGTGGCGCAGGTGGTGTGACACGAGGCCTTGAGAGGAACCGACGATCCACGCCAGGTCGCAGACGCACAGCTCCGCACCGACGTGCAGGGTGTGCGCGATCCGCAGCCGGGTCGGGTCACCGAGTGCGCGCAGCCGCTCGGCTCGCACGGCGATGTCCTGGGCTGCAGGCAGGGTGGCGCGCAGGGATTCCGCGTGGTCGAAGTCGATGCACAGCAGATCGCAGCGGTCGTCAGTCACCGCGTCAATCTAATGCCCGTCGATATGTTCGGGCAACGATGTGTGGGACTGGCATGTTCGGAAGAAGGTTGCCGGTCGCAGGGCTGACGCTGCTCTAACGGATGGCTTGCACCAGGTAGAGCATTGCGAGGCAGATCGCGAGGCTGCCGAGGATCAGCGTGAGTGCCCTGTCGGGCATCCGGGGTTGTAGGCGGGCGCCGAGGTAGCCGCCGATGAGACCGCCGAGTCCGCAGGCGAGTCCGAGGAGCCAGTTCGGGGCGATCATGCCCGGGTTGCTCAGAGCTAGAACTGCGTAGGTGGTGGCGCCGGCGATCGAGGTGAGGAAGGTGGAGGCGAGTGCGGCGGGTGCGACGCGGGCGACGGGGAGGCCGGTGCCGACCAGGATCGGTCCGAGGATGGAGCCGCCGCCGATGCCGTAGATCCCGCCGACGATCCCTACCGTCAAGGCGAGCCAGGCCAGGATCGGCCGTGCTAGTGGCAAAGCCGTTCAGTTAGGCCGGTGGCTGTGCTGTCAAGACCGGCTCTATTTCGATGGTGATC
>NZ_JBHSIR010000073.1:319-4719 GCF_042653605.1 Pseudonocardia sp. GCM10023141 | reverse complement strand
CCCCGCACGAGCCAGGGTGGGGCCAGATCAGACCATCACAGTGGGGCCAGATGGGGTTGTCATTCTCAAAGGTGCCGGCGTCCACGAGTTGGCGGGTCAGCCGCTGCCACTCCGCCGCAGACCCGTCACACCACAGCACCTGATCGGGGGTGGTCAGCTCGGCGATCTCGCGCACCCACTGCAGCAGCTTACGGTGGGTGGTGGGTGCCGGGTCGAGCCCGGAAATGGGTACTGCGGTCATGGGGCTCTCCTCACGAACGCGAGCGTCACCGCCCACGTCCGCAGTCATCGCGGGTGGGGGTGCTGATCGCGGTGTATGAGCACCGGGTTGGCAACCGCTGCGAGGACCGGACCCGACACCGCCGAAGCCGACAGAGCGGGATCTGACAGGGCTATATCTGACAGTGCGGGATCTGACAGTGCGGGCAGGAGTTGGCCGGGTGGGGTGCGTTGCGCCAGGGCGTGTGCACAGGCCAGGCAATCGGGGAGGGCCGGTGGGTGGCCGCGTTGGTCAGCCATGGCGAGCAGGTACGGCAGGGCCACTAGCGCGGTGCTGGGGTCGTCGATGGCGATGATCGGAGTGCGCGAGGTCCCTGCAGCAGTGGCCTCGCCGCACCGTCGCGTGGCGCCGATCAGATCGATGACCAGCGCGCCGCGGCGGGTCAGCGTCGACAGCGGGAAGTTGTGCGCGTCATCGATGCCCCATCGGTCGATCTCGCCGATCCCGGCCGCGGCCGCGAGCGCTACCAGCAGCGGGTTGTGTTCTGCACCCACGATCACCACACGCCCCGCGGCGGGAGGAATTCCCCGGCGGTCCAAGCTGCTCAACATCGCGGCGGTCAGCGCGATCGCGGTGGTCTGCCGGTCGGTGATCACCGTGAAGGTGCCGGCCAGCGCGACCTGAGCAGCAGCAGCTCGAGCTGGGTTCGTGAGGGTGAGGTAGACCCCGGAGAAGTCGGGTGCGACGCGACGGAGATCAGCGATCAGCTCGTCGGTGTCCTCGGCCGTGACCAGCAGCGCGGTCGCGGCGATCCCGGCGTGCTCGCGCAGCAGTGCCGCCGTGCCCAGCAACCCGCTCAACAGGGTCGATCCGGGTTCTCGGTGAAAATCGCTCGCGTCGCTGACCACCGCCACGCGCTGGGCAGCGGCGGCGGGGCCTACGTCGGCGGGGGCTGCGGCTCTCACGAAGAGCGGGTCGTGTCCGGGGTGGGAGATGTCGGGCGAAGGGGGGTCGCTCGCCGCTGCACCTGCGCGTCCTGGGTCGGATCGCGGTCCAGCTGCGTCCAGCACGCCGCCGCGTCCACCGCGATGCCCTGGCCGCGTGTCCTCGCCGCGTTCCGTCGCGGCACCAGCCTGGGCGCCGCGGTGGAGGTGGCCCGGGTGGATGTCGCTGCGGACCTGGTCGTCATCTCACCGAGACCGGCCTCTTGCAGGAGTGCGGGGAGGGACTCGGCCACGAGCGCCTCGGTCAGCGGCGCCAGCGTACTCAGCGGCGGATCGGTGTCGGATCGCTGCGCTGCGGAGCCCGGCAGGGGTGAGTCCGGGGGGCTGCTTCGCTTCACCGCGATCCGCCCTCGGCCGGTGACGTCAGCAGCGAGCGGTCGACCCACGCGCTGACATCGATGCCGTGGCGGGTGGCCATCTCGACCAGATCTTCCAGTCGGGCGCGGTGCAGGGTTGCCTCATAGGGCAGACCGGCTTGGGTGGCGAGCCCGAGGTTGTGCTGGACCGTCTCGATCTGTGCGTGCAGCTCTCCGATCACGACCGTCATCCCCTTCCGCCGCATGAGCACAATGATGTCTGCACTTACGAAATTGTGCAAGTCCTGGACGCTAGTGCGTGCCCGGACGCACATGGTGGTGAGGGCGTTCGTCATCCGCCCGCGTGGGGACGCCACTGGAAATGCGGCGGCCAATTGTCGGGATCTTCCGCAGTGAGCGTGACGTGGATGGAGTGGGCGACGGCGGCGGCGATCGACTGGGCGCCCGCGGTGGGGATCGGGCCACCAGCGGAAGTGTCGTCCGGGCGACGTCGCGGTGGCATGGCGCGCACTACTGCTTCGGCGCACATCTGGTAGATGCCCAGCCCGAGGGGCACTGCTCCAGCGGGGTGCTCGGCAACGGCGCGGAGCAGCCCCGGCGCGATGAGCGTTCGGGGTTCGAGGCCGTGGAGGGTGATGACCGATCCTTCGGGACGGTCGAGATCGAACTCGGTGGTCCCGGCCCGGGTAGCCCCGGCCGGGTTGCCGGATGGGTCCTCCCGGGACAGGTCGATCACGACGTCGGCGTCACGAGCGGCGCGGTGCAGCGGGAACCAGGCTGCGTCGGGGGCGTTCCACAGGGAGATGTCGGAAAATCCGCTGCCGACCAACATCGGGGACAGGATGGGCATGCGGAGGGCTTCGGCGATCAGGATCCTGCTGCGGTAGGGGTCGCGACCCAGTCGGCGCAGGTAGAGCAGGGCAGCTGCGGTCAGCGCGGTCGCGGTGGCGTCCTCGTCAGTGAGCACCGGCGCTCCGCCTGCCTGTTCCACGAGGCGTTGCACGGTGCGCGCTCGTGACAGGTCCGTGCGCGTCAGGTAGATCGCAGCAGCCGGGTCGGGGAGCTGCAGGATCTTCGCCGCGAACTCATGCGCGGTATCCCCTTCGGAGGCGGTCTGGACGGTGGCGGGGACCCCGGCCAGTTGTCGGATGAGGGTGGCGTCGGCGGCTAGCGCTGCCTGCAGCACCTGGGCCGGCGACGCGGGTGGATTGGTGGTGTTCAGGCGGGGCGCGTCGGGGTCGGGTCCGGGTGCGGTGCCGTCGCCAACGACCAGGATGTGACGCAGCGCCGAGGCCTCAGCGTTCCCAGATGCGTCGCCGCCGGTCGCACCACGAAAGTTCACGGCGTGGGTTCGTGACGTCGGCACGTCCGGTGCCCAGCAGCGGCAGTCGCTGCGGTGGCGGTGGAAGTGGTGGCGGCGGCAGTGCCCGTGCCGGCGTCGGTCGGCCGGCAACAAACCGCTGCTATCAACAGTCCGTGCATGTGCAAACTCCTGCAAGTCTTCGGCGTGGGTGTCCGCGTGCGAGATTCCTGGTCTCGCGGGGTTCTGGGTCGCTACAGGTCGTTGCCGGCGTAGGAGAGGTTGAAACTCTTGTTGACCAGCGGGAAGTCCGGGACGATCGTGTCGGCCAACGCGACCGGTAGTGCCGGCCAGTTCAGGAAGCTCGGATCAACGACCTTGACCCGGGTCAGCCGGTCGTCGGGACCGATTTCGACGCGGTGCACGATCGTGCCGCGCCAGCCCTCGACGATCCCGACACCCGACATCCCTGCCCCCGGCATCACCACATCCGACCTCCCGGCCTCGGCGGCGGGCGGGAAGAGCGCCTGGGGCTGCGGTGCTGCTGCGGTGCCCAGGTCGCCGCGGAGGTGTGCGGTGAGCGTGGTCAGAATGCTGACGGAGTCAATGATCTCCTCGGCGCGGGCCGCGAAGCGGGCCAGCACGTCGCCACCGGTGTGGGTGTGGGTGAGGCGGGGGAACCGGGCGCTCAGCGCGGGGTGGTCGTGACGGGCGTCCACGGCGAGGCCGCTGGCCCGGGCGACGTAGCCCAGGACGCCGATGTCGCGGGCTTGCTCCGTGGTCAGTACGGCGGTTCCCGTGAAGCGGTCGCGGACCACGCTGTGCTCGAGAGCAAGGTCGACAATCTCGGCGACGTCGGCGGCGATGGCCGCGAGCACGTTCGGGTCGGGTAGCGCGCGCAGGACCGTGGCACCGGGGCGGATCGCGCCGCGCAGCAGGCGGTGCCCCGTGACCTGGTCATTGATCCGCAAGAGTTGTTCGCGGATGCGCTGGGCGTGGGTGTTGAGGATGGGGTGAGCAACGTCGTTGCACAGCGCACCGATGTCGGTGATGTGGTTGTAGAGCCGTTCGAGCTCGAGCAGCACTGCGCGTCGTCGTGCGACGTCCTCGGTCACCGGCATCGATCGGGCGTCCTCGATGGCCTGACAGAACGCGAGGGTGTGCCCGACGGAGGTGTCACCGCTGATGCGTTCGGCCAGTTCCACACCGTGCTCGGGGGTGCGGTTCTGGAAGAGTTTCTCGATGCCGCGGTGGACGAACCACAGTCGCGCTTTGAGGTTGAGGATGGTCTCTCCGACCACGGAGAACCGGAAATGGCCAGGTTCGATCATGCCGGCATGAACAGGGCCGACCGGGATCTCATAGACCCCGGGGCCTTCCACGGTGCGGAACGGATAGGGGCCGTCCACGTCGCCGAACGCAGGTGGGCCTTGACCCCTGATCTTGGACACGCTGAATCCAGCACCTTGCTGGGGAAGCGAGATGATCCAGATCATGGCCCGCAAGAACTACTCCGAGGAGTTTCGTCGGCAGGCCGTTGACTTGTACGAGTCCACTCC
>NZ_JBHSIR010000073.1:0-258 GCF_042653605.1 Pseudonocardia sp. GCM10023141 | reverse complement strand
TTGCGGCACTGGCTCGAGCGGTATGGGACCGGCAAGAAGACGGCCGCGGACGGGACACCGGCCCCGAGCCCGTTGAAGGCCCGCGCAGCCTCACCGAGCGGTGGTGGTGGTGGTGGGTCTGTGCCCGCGGGCCGGGCCGAGACGCTCGAGGAGCGAGTCGCCAGGCTGGAGGCCGAGAACACGGCCTTACGCAGCGAGCGTGCCACGCTCACCACCGAACGGGAGATCCTGCGGTCGGCGGCCAAATATTTCGCCGGG
>NZ_JBHSIR010000072.1:0-103131 GCF_042653605.1 Pseudonocardia sp. GCM10023141 | reverse complement strand
TACCGCTCCGAACTCATCATCGCCGCGATCGTGTTATGGCTGCGCACCGGCTTACAGGACACGCCCTAGGCCGCGTTGACAAAGTCCTGATCGCGGCCTTCGCGCCCAGACCGCCCCTGGCGGCGTTGCCGCCCCGACCGGGTACGTCCAGTACAACGGCTCGGGGGCGGCGTCTTGCCAGCGACGATCTGGATCACGAAGGCCATCGACCATCCCTTTGTAAACACGACCTAGCACTCCTCCGGAGCGCGCGCGTAGCGGGAAGATGTGGCCGGGACGGCGGAGCTGCGCAGCGGTGGTATCCGGGTCGGCGAGTGCCCGGCAGGTGCGGGCGCGGGCGGAGGCCGCAACCCCTGTGCCGGTGTCGACGTGGTCGACCGAGACCGTGAAGGCTGTGCCGTGGGCGTCGCGGTTGTCGGCGACCATCGGCGGCAGACCGAGCAGGTCGGCACGCTCACCGGACATCGGGGCACACACGATGCCGGTGGTATGCGCCACCACGAACGCCATTTGTGTGGCTGTGACGGACTCCGCGGCGAGAACGAGGTCGCCCTCGTTCTCGCTGTTGTCGTCGACGATCACGACGACTATGCGACCGTCTGTCAGCGCTTCGATGGCGGCGTGCACGTTGTCCACGGGAGTCGTGCCTCGTGGCGCCGCGATGTGGGTGGGCATGAGAGCTCCTTTCGGGGAGGCGGAAGGCGACCGTCGCGGACCTGGGTGCTGGCCGTTCCTCGCCCGATGCGCCTAGCTGGTGGCCGGCTCAGACGTCGGCGAGGGTGCGGAACCTGCTGCTGTGAAAAGGCGCAGTCTCCGGTTGTGCCCGAAGAACATGGATACGGAATAGGGCGATCAAGTGGTCGCCTGCCGGGATCTCGCACTCCACCGTGCAGTCCATCCACAGGGTGGAACCGTTGACGTAGACGGCTTCGTCGGCGGTGGCGTCCCAGTCGACTCCGGAGAACCGGTCACTGTGCTTGGACGACAAGCTCCGGCAGGCCGCGTCGTGGCCCTCGGCCAGCTACGAGCAAACACCAGCCGCGAGTCAGGAGCACCGATCGTGATCACTCGCTCCGCACCCGCGGTGCTGGCCATCGCCGTGGCGAACAGGCCGAGCGGGCCGGCACCTTGGATCCTCACCTTCTCCCGGTTCTCGATCCTCCCGAGTCTCCCGAACGCCGTGACGACGGAGCGCGGATCTCCGCGGCCTGGGTGGCAATGGTGCGGCGGTCGATCATCGGGACCGAGGCGACGGCGCCCGGAGATCGCGACGACGAGCTGGATCAGGCCGGCCACGTCGGCCCACGACCGAGGTAGTGACGCCGTCGCTGTCACCGAGAAGGCACTGGCATTGCTGCACGGGGTGCGCGCCGACGTCGTGGTCGCGGTGGGCGGCGGATCGACGACCGGACTGGCCAAGGCGCTGGCCGTCCGCACCGGCGTCGACCAGGTCGTATTGCCGACCACCTACGCCGGATCCGAGGTGACCCCGGTACTCGGAGAGACAGTCGACGGCCGGAAGACGACACGCTCGGACCCGTCGATCCTGCCCGAAACGGTCCTCTACGACGTAGAGCTCTCCGGGAACTTCCGGTACTGATCTCGGTGACGAGCGCGGTGAATGCTCTCGCGCACGCAGTCGAGGCGCTCTACGGTCCGCAGACCAATCCCGTCGTCGACGGCTGGGCGAGCGACGCGATCAGGCACTTGGGACGCGGGATCCGCCGGGTCACCGGCGAGCCGGGCGATCTCGCCGTGCGCTCGGATCTGCTGCACGGCGCCTGGCTCGCCGGCACCTGTGTGGGCGCGGTCGGCATGGGCCTCCTGCATCACAAGCTCTGTCATGTGCTCGGCGGTTCGTTCGACCTCCCGCACGCGGCGACCCACGCCGTCGTGCGGGCGCACCTCATCGCCTACAACGCTCCGGCCGCTCTCCTTGCGATGGATCGGGTGGCCGCCGCACTCGGCGTGACGGACGCCGCCGCAGGGGTGTTCACGCTGGTGGCCGACACCGGCGTGCCGCATTCGCCGCGCGGGCTGGGGATGCGCGAGGAGGATCTCGAGGCGGCTGCCGCTCTCTCGTCGCGACGCCGTGCCCGAACCCCGAACGCTCGACCGAACGGCCGTTCTGGCGCTGCTCCACGACGCATGGTCCGGCGGTCCACCGACGGTCCAGCAATAGGGCGACGCATGTTCCTGACCGCCAGCTTCCGCCCGGCCTCGGGACCGTGGCAACGGCTACCGGATCACTCCGGCGGACCGCAGCTTCGCGATCTCCTCGGCGTCGCGGCCGAGCCCTTCGAGGACCTCGTCGGTGTGCTCGCCGAGCCGCGGGGCGGGGTCGTACCGGCCGGCGACGTACTCGCCGAAGTGGATCGGGAACCCCGGAACCCGCAGCGAACCCAGGTCGCGGTGCTCCGTGTCGACGATGTAGCCGTTGGCCAGAGCCTGTTCCTCGTCCAGCACGTCGAGGGTGTGATTGACGGGCGTGAACAGCAGGCCGTGGTCGGCGAAGATCCTCAGCCACTCGTTGCGGGGTCTCTTGAGGAGCTCCGCGTCGAGGACCTCGAACAGGCAGGCCAGGTTCTCGATCCGCGTCTCGCGCGTGGCGAACTCGGGAACCTCCAGCAGGTCCGGCCGCTCGATGGCATCGCAGAACTGATTCCAGAACTTGGTCTCGGGATGGTTCGTCCCCATGAGCCACTCGCCGTCGGCACACTCGTACGTCGTGCGCAGCGGCGGCTGGGTGGTCCGCACCCAGTTGTTGTCCAGCTCGAACCCGGCGATGCTCGCCGACAGCAGGTTCATGTGGGTCAGCCAGATCGCCGAGCCGTACAGCGACACGTGGACCTCCTGGCCGACACCGTCACGCTCCCTGCACAGCAGGGCGGTCGTAGCGGCGAAGGCCGCCGAGATCGCTGTGAGCTGATCCAGGATGATCCGCTGGGGCAACCGCGGCTCCTGGTCCTTGCCCGACAGGTAGAGCATGCCCGAGACGGCCTGGCCGAGCGGGTCGAAGCCACCGGACCCGGCCATGGGCCCGTTCGGGCCGAACCCCGACACGTTGAGGTAGACCACCCGCGCGTTGAGCGCCCTGATCGCGGCGTAGTCGATGTCCAGCTTCTTCTTGCTCGGCTCGCGGAGGTTGCTGCTGAACACGTCCGCCGCGCGCACCAGCTCCGCCAGGATCTGCCGGCCCTCGACGGTGGTGATGTCGAGGCACATGCCCCGCTTGTTGCGGTTCGAGAGCTCGTACAGAGCGGTCCAGTTGTCGAGATGCGGTCCCCCGTTATCGAACGCCCCGAAGTTGCCGTGATAGCGCTCCGGGTCCCCCTCCAGCGTCTCGACCTTGATCACCTCGGCGCCCAGGTCCGCCAGGATCGCCGCCGCGCCGGGTCCGGCGTGCCACACCCCCACCTCGACGATCCGGATGCCGTCCAGCGGCCGTCGGCCGGCCTCGTCCACGTTCACGACGTTGCTCCTCTCGGCGGGATCTACCCGGCGTCCGGGCGATCGACGACGGTGAACTGCGGAAGGCTCCAGCCCTCCTCCTGGTCGAGGAAGAAGACCTCAACCCTGTCGCCCACGCGCAGGTCAGCGGGGTCCCGGCCGACGATGTTGGACACGATGCGCACTCCCTCGTCGAGCTCAACCAGGCCGATCACGGCGGGCCCGGCGAAGCCCTGTACAGGCGGGTAGTGATGTACCGCGTAGCTGTAAACCGTGCCGCGGCCCGTCGACTCCAGGTGGTTGGTGTCGAAGCTGTGACAGGCCGGGCACGACGGGCCCGGTGGGTGGCGCAGCACCCCGCAGGCAGCGCACCGCTGGATGAGGAGCCGGTGCTCGTCGCAGCCCTTCCAGAAGAACGCGGTGTCCGGGCTCTGCCCGGGACGCAGGCGATCCCGGGTGGGGGCGTGGCCCCAGTCCGTGGTCATGATCCCGGCACCTCCGTGCTGGTGAGGACGAGGCCGCTGGTGGGGACGTGCGAGCCGGACGTCACCACGGCCACGCGGGTGTCCGCCACCTGGTTGACCGCCGTGCCGCGCAGCTGGCGGACCGCCTCGGCGATCCCGTTGAAACCGTGGATGTACGCCTCGCCGACTTGGCCGCCGTTGGTGTTGACGGGCAGAGACCCGCCGGGGTCCGTCTCGCCAGCGGCGACGAAGGCTGCCGCCTCGCCCGGCTTGCAGAAGCCCAGAGCCTCCAGCTGCATGAGCACGGCGAAGCTGAAGTGGTCGTAGATGATTCCCAGGTCGACGTCGGCGGGCTTCAGTCCCGACTGCGCCCAGAGCTGCTCCCCGACGATCGCCGTCTCCGGGGCGATCGTGAGGTCCGCGCGGTAGGGGGTCGCCATGCCCACCTGGTCGGCGCCGATGCCCTGCGCCGCGGCCGCGATGACGGCCGGGGGCCGGCGGAGGTCCTTGGCTCGCTCGGTCGAGGTCACCACCAGCGCGACCGCGCCGTCGCTCTCCTGGCAGCAGTCGAGGAGCCGCAGGGGATCGGTCACCAGGCGGGACGCCTGATGGTCCTCCAGCGTGATCGGGCGCTCGTGGAACCAGGCCTGCGGGTTCGTTGCCGCATACGCGCGGGACCCGACAGTGACGCGACCGAAGTCCTCGGAGGTGAGTCCGTACTCGACCATGTAGCGCCGGGCCACCAACGCCATCCAGCCCGCCGCTGTCGCGAGACCGTAGGGCAGCACCCACGACTGGTCGAGCTCGTGGGTCGTGGCCGGGCCACCGCCCCAGCCGGCACGCTTCGGCTGCCCGAACCGCTGCTGGGACCGTTCGTTCATCGCGCGGTAGCAGACCACGACCTCGGCCAGGCCGGTCGTCACGGCGGCGGCCGCCAAGGCGACCGTCGCGCAGCCTCCTCCGCCTCCTGCGGGCGTCAGCGGCATGAAGCTCAGCCGCGGGATGCCCAGGGTGCGGGCCACCGCGGTATGCGAGTTGTTGTCCATCGCGAACGTCGATAGGCCGTCGACCTCGTGCGGGGCGATCCCCGCGTCGTCCAGCGCCGCCGTGATCGCCTCGGCGGCCAGCCGGAGCTCGCTCCGGCCCGAGTCCTTGGAGAACTCCGTGGCTCCGATGCCGACTATCGCGGCCTCGTTGCTCAACGATCCCATGGTTGCGTGCGTCCTCTCGTGGTGGGGCGACGGTGGCTCAGCCCTGTGCCCGGAACTGCAGCAACGTCATCGTGGATCGGCCCACGGCCTCGTCGCGCTGGTTCACGAACGTGTCCCTCGCGGTGAGGAAGTGCCCCGGTCCGACGCGGGTTTGTTTGCCGCCGGAGCAGTTGACCAGTTCGTTGACGGAGGTGACCTGGTCGCCGGGACGCAGCGGGATGCCGAACTCGAGCAGCACCTCCTGGACCACGACGTCGGTCATGCCGGGCAGCAGCCGCAGCGAGGCGCGCTTGTGCGCCGGAACCGGCCACGGCGGCTGCTCGGGTAGGTGGACGTCGGGACGGTCGAGGTCGATCCCGACCTGGCTCCCGCGGTCCATGACCCAGACGATCAGGGAGGGCGGTGGCGCGATGATCCCGCCGGCGAGCGACGCGGCGGCGTAGCCCGGGTCGGTGTAGAGCGGGTTGGCGTCCCGCACCATCTCGGCGAAGTAGCCGATCTGCGCCTCACTCACGGGATAGGGGCCGGGCCGCAGCGACGTGACCCCGATCTGCTCGCGGGCCTCCTGCGGCATGGCGTCGGACAGGACGGTGGGCTCGGGCTCGCCGAGCGCACGGAAGCTCGCGTGCTCATCAGCCTCGGTCGGGAGCGCCAGCACCGTCCTGGACATGGCCGTGGCGCCCAGGCTGTTCGACGTCCGCAGCTCGAGTCGGACGAGCGCGTCGCCGTCGTCGGTGATCCACCGGTCGATGACAGTGCCGCTCACCACGGCCACGTCACCCGCGACCAGCTGGTTGGTCATCTTCAGCGACGCCGAACGGAACCGGGCGGTAGGGCCGGCCCAGTCGGTGGCGAAACGCCCGAATAGCCCCTGGTTGAACATGGTGTTGACGAACGCTCCACGCATCCCGATCGACTTCACGAACTCCTCGTCGTGGTGGTAGGGCATGAGGTCGCGGGTCCCCATGGCCGCCATCACGAGCGTCTTGAGCGTGATGGGGAACCGCAGGTCCGGCAGATCCTCGCCCACCTCGACGTCGCTCCACAGCCGGGCCGTCACCGCGGGCCGGCCCCGTCAGCCCTGTCGGCGAGGAGCTCCTGGAGGGCGTGGGTGTCGAGGTAGAACGCGTCCGCGCCGTCAACGAGACCGTCCCGCAACCGGTACAGCTCTAGGACCTTCGTGTTCAGGGAGCGACCGGACGATCGCGCCGTGAACGTGGCCTCCACCTCGACAAGCACGCCGTCGGCGCCCAGTGCGCTCGACCGGTTCCCAGTGACAGTGAGCGTGGCGCAGTCCGCGATCCGCGCCATCATCGCGGCGAACCCGTCGGCGCCCTTCCACTCCCCTGCCCAGGGCAGGGACGCGGCCTGTCGCCATACCGCGCCCGGGCTGGTCCGCTCGGCCAGCTCGGACCAGTTGCGGCTCCGGTAGCTGTCGTAGAACCCCTCGAGCACGCTCACGGCGCCGCGGCCGGTCACGACCGCACCGCCGCCGGACGCAGGTGCGGCAGCACCCGGTCGACGTACAGGCGCAGCCCGTCCCAGCCGATCTCCGGGTCGAGGCCCCCCATCATGGGGTGGAACTCCAGGACGTCGTTGTCGTCGAGCGACGACGCGTAGTCAATGGCCTCCACCGGATCCACGATCTTGTAGGTGCCCGATGCGCGCACCTCGGCGATCGAGGCCCGGGCCCGGTATGCCGAGATCCCGCGCCGGGACTTGCCGACCCACTGGGCGTAGGAGTTGGTCTCGTGCAGGGCGTGCGGCCCGATCTGTTCCCAGGCCTTCTCGACGTCCACGGCGATGTGCAGGAATCGCAGCCCGCCGACCGAGACCGGTCGAGCAGGCTCCGTCACGTCCTCACGACCGAGCCGGCGTCGCTCGAGCTCGTACGCCTCCGCGAGGGACTCGGTTGTCGGCTCGAAACCGTTCCCAAGGCGCGCCGCCCGACGGGCACCCGCGGCCGTGGTGCCCCCCAGCAGGATCTTCATCCCGGTCTGGGCCGGCCGGGGTGTCACCCGCGCCCGTCGTCCGTCGACCTCGAACGGCTCGCCGCTCCATGCCCGGCCGAGTACTTCGATCCCGGCCTCGAGGTCCTTGCCCCGGCGGTCGAGCTCCTTGCCGAACATCTCGAACTCGGGTGCGGAGTACCCGGCGCCCAGCACCACTTCCAGCCGTCCGCCGCAGATCAGGTCCGCCACCGCGACGTCCTCGGCGACCCGCAGGGGGTCGTGGAGCGGCAGCACCAGCACCGTGACGCGGACCTGGAGACGACGTGTCCGTGCTCCCACCGCGCCCGCCATGACCAGCGGCGAGGGCAGGTAGCCGTCTTCCGATCCGTGATGCTCGTTGAGCCGGACGTAGTTGAATCCGTGCACGTCGGCCCACTCGCAGATGTCGAGGGCCGCCCGGTACCGGTCGGCGTTGGATCCTTGTCCGGTCCACCGCATGTCGAAGCGCAGGCCTGTTCGAGGCACGTCGCGTCCCTTCGGGTCGTGCGCGCGGTGTCGCGTGCGCGGGAGTCGTGGGCGCCGGTCCGGGCCGGGGGCCCGGACTCGCCCGCCTACACCAGGCCGAGCTGTCTCGCCTTGATCTGGAGCGCCAGGATGCGGGAGTAGTACCGCACCATCTGGATGTTGCCGAGCATGATCCACAATCCCGGCACTGCGCTCGGCCGCCACACGGAGGTGAGCTCTCCCTCGTCGTCCAGCTCGTGGATCGACTCGATCCCGTCCGCCGCGGCACCGACCACATCCCGCACCGCATCCCGTATGGAGCCGTACCCGGTGGCGAACACGACCAGGTCGGCGGGGACCGTGTCGCCGTCGGCGAAAGTGAGGGAGTCGACGCCTGCGGACGCGATCGCTACGCCCTGCTTGACTCGGATCCTGCCGTCAGCGATCAGCCCCAGCGCCCCGACGTCGAGGTAGTAGCCGTTCACGCCGGTCAGGTAGCGGGCCATGATGCCGCCCCCGTACTCCACCTTGTAGTCCGTGCGCCCCAGGGCGTCGAGGAGCTCGGCATGGGCGTTGCGCCACGGCGTCTGGTCCGACGTCAGCTGGATGAGCAGGTTCCACGGCATGGAGTTCCATGCCATGTCCGCGTCAGCGAGGGGCGGGCCCGCCTCATCGAACTTGCCGACGTAGGCAAGGGCGGCGATGTCGCGGCTCACCGGCAGCGTGCCCGACCGCTGGACGAGCGTCACCTCGGCGCCCTGCTCGCACAGGTCCTGCGCGATGTCGTGGGCGCTGGTCCCGGCACCCACGACGACGGCCCGCTTGCCCTTCCACCCCTGACCGCCGGCGAACGTCGACGAGTGCGTGACGGTTCCGCCGAACCCGGCCATTCCCTCGATCTCCGGGATGTTCGGTGTCCCATTGAGACCGGTCGCGAGCACCACGTCTCGGGGAAACAGAACGCGCTCGACACCCCCGCGGATGGTCCGGACGGTCCACTCCCCCGCGGCAGAGCGGGAGATCTCCGTGTCAACGCATCCGGTCCACACGTTGAGGTCCAGGTTCTCGGCATAGGCCTCCAGCCAGGCCGCGAACTTGCTCCGTGGCATGAAGACGGGCCAGGTCTCGGGGTAGTCGAGGTAGGGAAGCCGGTTCGCCCAGATGGGATCATGCAGGGTGAGGCAGGGGTAGCGCTTGCGCCATCCGTCGCCGATGCGGTCGTGGGACTCGAGCACCAGGGTCGGCACGCCCAGCACCCTGAGCCGGGCAGCAACGGCCAACCCTGCCTGCCCCGCGCCGACGACGACGACCTCCGGGTCCGACTCGGCGAACTCGATCTCCGCGTCCCGGTGGGCGTCCCACCAGCACTCCCGGCCGTCCACGGCCACCGGTTCCAGCCCGCGGGGGCGGCGGGCGCCGACCTGCTCGTCGACCCCGCGAAGGCCGTCGACCTGGGTGAGCAGCGTCCACGCCTTCCACGTCCCGGAGCCGTCGTCGAGGAGCCGGACGAAGCCGCGCCCGTGGATCTCGGACGTACCGAAAGTGAAGAATCCGGCGACGACCGTCGTCCCGCTCTCGTCGGCGACGGTCACGTCGGACCCCGTGTCGACGGCGAACGCTGTCCAGCCGCTCGTATCGTGGGCGTCGAGGGCTGCCGCGACGGCGCCCCACCCGGCGAACGTCCGCACGTCCCAGCTCAGCGTCAGCATGTCCCGCCACCAGCCGGCCTCGACGAAGAGGGACTCCGCGGCGGTGGCTCCCGAGGCGCTCTCGGATACTCCGTCGGCAAAGCGCCGCAGCCAGCTTCCGAGCTCGGCACTCCCGTCCACAGACCGGTCCACCTCGACAGGCATCGTCGACGTCATCAGCAGCTCCTCCCACCCTTGGGCCAGCCCGGCGACTCGTCGGCACCGACGGCCCCGTGAGGGAAGCTATAACGAACTAGATTCGTACGCAATAGCCCTCGGCCCGCTCGCCCATTGGGGCACGGACACCGTCCTATGTAGCTTCCCGCCGTGGTGCAGGTCGCCCGCATCGGTACACCGGAACGAGAATCGGAGATCACCGTGGCCGATCCCCCACGAGTACGTGCTCGCCCTCAATCACATGCTCTTCTTGGACTGTCAGCCCGAGCAGGTGGCCACGATTGGTGTCGCGCGACATCAACGAGCACCTCCGCAGATTCCTGACCGGTCCCGACCTGACCTACCGACCCGGCGTGCTCGAGGAGCGCGAGATCGCGGAGCACGTGCGGGTGTACTTGATCCTTGGATCGATCCGTCCCGCCTGCCATCGGCACGCCGCGACCCTGCGGCAGGACGCCAACCTGGCCGGCCTGGACCGCAAGCTCACGGTGCGGGCGAGCGCCTGGGTGGATCCCTCCGGCTGGGTGATATCCGCTGGTCCTGGGAGCCGGTGGCTGATCAGCTCGAGGGCGGGGTCTTCGAACGGTGCGGACACTTCATCGTCGAGGAGCAGCCGGAGCTCGCCGCCGAGAGGATCGCCGAGTTCGTCGCCTCCTCGCAGGGGCGCACCGCCGCGGACCTGTCGGTCGGCCGGACACCACTCCGTAGCTCCCGGGTCACAACACCTCCTCTTCGCAGCGCGGACCCTCACGCGAGTAGGCGCCCCCGCCCCCGGCACGTCCCGCCCCGCCGACGCGGGGACGCATGATCACGTAGCGCTCGGGGGACGCGTCGGAGCCGTGGCCGGACCCAGCCCGCCGTACACTCACCGGCAGACTCGAGCGCAGGGTGGAACCGAGCCGCGACCCGGCACGCAGAGGCGAGAGCGAGACCGTGAATCCAGAGAGCCGCACCGACGCCCCGGCTGATGCAGGGGCCAGGCGGCGCGGCCGGAAGCGCGATGCCACGATCGACGGGCGGCTGATGCACGCCGCTCTCGCCTGCTACGCCCGCGACGGCTGGGCCGCCTTCAGCTTCGAGTCCGTCGCCCGGCAGGCGGAGGTCGGCAAGCCGGCCGTCTACCTGCGCTGGAGCTCGAAGGAGGAGCTGTTCGCCGCCTCCGTCGAGCAGCTAAGCCAGGAGTTCGTGGCGTCCGACCACGGCAGCTTCCGCGACGACCTCGACTTCTGGGCCCGGACGCTGTTCGCGTGGTGGGCGTCGGACGTCGGGGCGACCTACGCACGCCTGCAGGTCGAGGCACATTTCTACCCCGAGCTCGACGTCCTCTACCGGGAGCGCGTCGCCCGCCCCCTCTCCGGGGCGGCCCTGCGCATCGTGCGACGTGCGGTGGCACGCGGCGAGGTACCGGATTCGGTCAATGGGAGCCTGCTGCTCGAGGTCATCAACGGCGCCGTCTACACCCGCGCGATGTCCAATCCCGAACTCCTGCAGGACAGGGTCGCCCAGGAGGCGTTCATCCGTCCCCTTCTCGACCTCGTGGTCGCGGGCGCCGGCATGGACCTCACCGAAACCCACAAGGGTGCACCTCGCCGACGGCGGACCGCGCCCCGGAAGGCGAGCTCGCGGTAGCGACGGGTCGGGCAGTTCACCGGCGTCGTCCTCGCCGACCCGACATTGCGTACTTGATTAGTACGATATATGGTCCATCGAGCCTGATCGTCATGCCCGATCCCGCTCGACGATCGCCGCGCCGTGTGGTTCGCCGCCGGCGCCTGTGCCGGCGACCCGGCCGGATACGCCGCACCTCGGCCAGAAGAGGAGCCCATGACCCCGAGCCCCGACCCGACACCACGGGCCGCGCCACGAGCAGTGCTCGACGCCGTCGATGTCGCCAACGTGCCGACCCTCCTGATGGTGCTCGTGCAGCTGACCGGTGACCTGCGCTGGCTCGACGCGCCGTTCCGGCCCCGCCGGCCACCCGGGCTCAGCATCGACGACACCGGCGGGCTGCCCGACGAGGTGCAGCGGGAGGTGCGTGACGGGGCGAAGTCCGCCATCGCGGCGTGGTTCACCGGCACGCCGCCCGCACTCCCTGAGCCGTCCGCCGAGCTGATGACCCGGATGCTGAGCGTGTCCCTCGGCGAGGACGTGCCGCCCGAGTGCACTGCGCTGAGCGCGAGCATGCTGGTCGACGCCACCGCACAGTCCAGCGGCCCTGCCGCCCGACCATCGGCGTCACCACCTCCTGGCTTCCGGGCGATCGTCATCGGCGCGGGCGTGTCGGGGATCGCCGCGGGCGTGCAGCTGGACGCGCTCGGTGTCGACTACCGGATCTACGAACGCGACGCCGGGATCGGCGGCACCTGGCTGATCAACAGGTACCCGGGCTGCGGGGTGGACACCCCGAGCCACCTCTACTCCTACAGCTTCGCCCCCGCGGACTGGACGCGCTACTTCGCGCATCGCGACGAGGTCCTGGCGTACCTCGAGCACGTCGTCGACGACTTCGGCCTGCTCGACCGCATCTCCCTGCAGACCTCCGTGGAGCGCGCGGTCTGGGACGACACGTCGGGCACCTGGTCGCTCACGGTCCGCCATCCCGACGGCTCGACCACCGACGAGGTCTGCACGGTCCTCATCAGCGCCGTCGGAGCGTTCGGCACCCCGGTCGTCCCGGACATCCCGGGCCGCGACGGCTTCGAAGGCCGGATCGCGCACACGGCCCGCTGGCCCGAGGACATCGCGCTCGAGGGCAAGCGGGTTGCGGTGATCGGGAACGGCGCGAGCGCCATGCAGCTGGTGCCGGCGATCGCCGGCGTCGCCGCCCACGTGGACGTGTACCAGCGATCACCGCAGTGGACGACGCCGATCGAGCCCGGGTTCGCCGCCGAGGTCCCCGCGCCGGTTCGCCGGCTGCTGCAGACGGTTCCACTGTTCCGCGCCTGGCTGCGCATCCGCGAGGCCTGGATCTTCAACGACAAGGCGTATCCCACCCTGCAGATCGACCCGGCGTGGCCCGACTCCCGGCACTCACTCAATGCGGAGAGTGCGCGGATGCGCCGGTACCTGGAGCGCCACCTCCGCACCTCCCTCGGTGAGAGCGCGATGCTCGACCGCGTGGTCCCGGACTACCCGCCGTTCGGCAAGCGCATGCTGCTGGACCACGGCTGGTACTCGACGATCACCCGGGACGACGTGACGCTGCGGACCGACCCGATCGACCGCATCGACACCGACGCCGTGGTGACCGCGGACGGCTCCCATCCCGCCGACGTGATCGTCTTCGCCACCGGCTTCGACGTCGTGCGGTTCCTGGCCTCGGTGGAGATCGTCGGACGGTCCGGCACCTCACTGCGCGAGGCGTGGGACGACGACGACGCCCGCGCCTACCTGGGCACGTCGGTCAGCGGCTTCCCGAACCTCTTCGTCCTCTACGGCCCCAACACGCAGGCGGGCCACGGCGGCAGCCTGATGTTCGCCGTGGAGGCCCAGCTGACCTACGTCGTCGACCTGCTCCGGCAGATGTTCGAGGGGAACCTGCAGCGGGTCGAGGTCCGCAAGGACGTCTTCGACGAGTACAACGAACGCGTCGACGAGGCGCACGCGGGGATGGTCTGGGCGCACCCGGGGATGACCACGTACTACCGCAACGCCCGCGGGCGCGTGGTCGTGAACTCGCCGTGGCGCGTGGTCGACTTCTGGACGATGACCAGATCCGCCGACCTGGACGACTTCGAGACGGCGTGACGAGCGCACCGGAAGCGAGCCCCCCCCCCCCCCATGATCCGAGTGAAGGCTGCCTTCTTCAGCTTCACCGCACCCCCGCACGCCGGCCCGGACTACCTCCGGTGGCACCTGCTCGACCACCAGCCGGAGCAGTACCAGCTGCCCGGGATCCAGCTGGCGATGCGCTACATCGCCGACGGCGCCTACCCGGACGGCCGGCTCGTCACCGAGGGCCCGCTCGCGAGCGTCGGGGACGTGACCAACTACCTCGTCGGCGACCCGGTCCAGCAGACCCACGACGACTTCCTCGAGCTCGGCACCCGCCTGGCCGAGATGGGCCGGTACCCCCACCGTCTCGACCTGATCCAGCTGCGGATGCCCGCCCTCCTGTCGTGGCACGCGTCCCCGCAGGCGGTCGTCTCGGCCGAGGTCGTGCCGTGGCGGCCGCACCGCGGTGTCCTCGTCATCGTGGAGGAGCCGGTCGGCGACGAGGCGGAGGTCGCCTCGTGGTTGCAGTGGCTGCACCGTGAGCACCACCCGGCGCTGCTGGCCTGGCCGGGAACGGCGGGAGCGTGGTTGTACGGCTCGTCCGGGACCTGGGAGCAGAGCCCCCAGGTCAGCGGTGGTCCGCAGTACACGACGGTCGTGTACCTGGACGAGGACCCGCTGGCGACGACCGCGGCGTTGCGCCCGCTCGTCGAGCAGCGCTGGGCCTCGGGCGCGGTGCGACCGCTGTTCGCCGGGCCGCTCCGCACGATGATCGACTGGGAGTTCTGGCGCTGACCCGGCGCCCCTCCCCCGCTCCGACGCGACCGGGCGAACCGCCCGATGGAAGGACCACCCGCAATGGCCGACTTCACCAGCCTCCACGTCGACGTGGAGGGCGACCTCGTGACCGTGACCCTCGCCCGCCCACCGGTCAACGCGGTCGACATCGCCCTGTACCGCGAGATCCAGCAGGTCTTCCTGGGCATCGAGTCCCTCGCCCCGAAGGCGAAGGCCGCCATCCTCACCGGGGCCGGGAAGCACTTCTGCGGCGGCAACGAGCTCTCGGAGTTCCAGACCATGAACCCGGTGAACACCGGGGAGCGGATGTTCGAGGTGCGGTCGGCGTTCTTCGCCATCTCCGACTGCCCCATCCCGGTGGTCGCCGCGGTCGGGGGGTCCGCGGTGGGCACCGGGCTCGCGCTCGCCGCCTCGGCCGACGCGATCATCGCCGCCGAGGACGCGGTGTTCAGCCTCCCCGAGATCGGCGCGGGGGCGATGGGCGGGGCCCGCCACCTCGCCCGGCTCGTCCCCTTCCCCGTCGTGCGGAGCATGCACCTCACCGCCGACCGGGTCCCGGCGGCCGACCTCGCCCGGTACGGCGGCATCGCCCGCGTCGTGCCGCGGGAGGAGCTTATGGACGCCGCCCGCGAGTTCGCGGGCCGGATCACCCGGCACAGCCGGGTCGCCATCAAGCTCGCCAAGCGCAGCCTCAACCGGATCGAGTCGCTGCCGCTGAAGGAGGGCTACGAGTACGAGCAGTCGCTCACGGCGGAGCTCTCCGGCCATCCCGACTCGAAGGAGGCCGTCAACTCCTTCCTCGAGCGGCGTCCGCCGCGCTACGCGGACGTCTGAGCACAGTGGAGACTTCAGTGCAGAATCCGGCCCAGAACCCCGGCCCAGAATCCCGATCTCGGCGAGTACCGGGAGCGCGCCCGGGACTGGCTGCGCCGGGCCACCATCCCGACGGTGCCGCTGGACCTCGACGGCAGGTTCCGGGTGCTGCGTGAGTGGCAGCGCACGCTGCACGAGGCCGGCTGGGTCGGCATCACGTGGTCGCGCGACGCGGGCGGGCAGGCGCTCAGCCCCTGGCACCAGCTCGCGTTCTCCGAGGAGCTCACCCGCGCGGGAGCCCCGCAGCCGATCGGCCTGATCGGGCTCGACGTCGTGGGGCCCAGCATCGACAAGTTCGGCACCGACCACCAGCGCAGGACGCTCCTGCCCCGGCTGCTCTCCGGCGCGGACATCTGGTGCCAGGGCTTCTCCGAGCCGAACGCCGGCTCGGACCTGGCCGCCCTGTCCACCCGTGCGGTCCCGGACGGGGACGACTTCGTCGTCGACGGTCAGAAGGTGTGGACGAGCTGGGCGCCCTACGCCGAGTGGTGTGCGCTCCTGGTGCGCACCGGGGACGCCGCGTCCCGCCATCGCGGGATCAGCTATCTGCTCGTGGACATGAGCTCGCCGGGCATCAGCGTCCGCCCCCTGGTCCAGATGACCGGCGACACGGAGTTCGGCGAGGTCTTCTTCGACTCGGTGCGGGTGCCCCGCGCCAACCTCCTCGGCGAGGTCGACGGCGGGTGGCCGATCGCGCAGGACACGCTGAGCACCGAGCGCGGCTGGTACACCCTGCGCCGGCAGATCGAGTTCTCCGTGGGCGTCCAGGACGCCGCCGCCGAGCTGCGCGGGCACTACGAGCAGGCGGGTGCCGCCCCCTCGTCCCGGGTCGCGACCGGGCTGGGCCGGGCCGCCGTCGCCGCACGGGCCCTGGAGGCCCAGACGCGCCGGACGATCGACCGCCTCGTCACCTCCCCCGGGCCGAACCCGATGGACTCCGTGGACAAGCTGACCGTCAACGAGCTGGAGCAGCGCATCTTCGCCTCGCTGGTCGACCTCGTCGGCCCGGCGCGCACGACCACGGCGGCGATCCGCGGCCTCGAAACCTCCCGCTGGACCAAGGAGCACTACTACTCGCGAGCCGCCAGCATCTACGGCGGGACCTCGCAGATCCAGCGGACCATCATCGCCGAACGAATGCTGGGGCTCCCCCGTGACTGAGCACGAGACCACCGCCGTCGCGCTCGAGCTGCGCGACGCCGTCCGGCAGTTCCTCGACAAGCACGCGACCGACGACGACCAGGCGAGGCGCTTCGACTCGGCCGACCCTGCCGACTCCGCCGACCTCGTGCAGGGCCTGGCGGACCTGGGCGCGTTCGCGCTCTGCGCACCTGAGTCCGCCGACGGGCTGGGGCTCGGCCCCGCCGCCCTCGTGCCGCTCTTCACGCTGTTCGGCGAGCGGCTCGTGACCGGGCCGGTCCTCGAGCAGTGCCTGCTACCCGGGCTGTTGCTCGAGCAGCTCGCGGACGGACTCGACCCGCGTGCCGGCACGCTGCTGCGCGACGCCGTGGTGGGCGAGCGGCGCGTGGCCCTCGTCGACGGCGGGGCGTCGCTGGAGTGGCGTGATCTCTTGCAGGGCATCGAGATCGGCCCCTCCGGGATCGAGGGCACCGTCGGGATGGTGCGGTCCGCGGGCGAGGCCGACGTCCTCGTCCTCGTCGCGGAGGGCGCCGAGACCGCGGTCGCCCTGGTCGAGACGCCGACGCCGGGCCTGCGCGTGGACCCGATCGACATCCAGGCCAACGGCTCCCGCTTCGCCTCCGTGACCGTCGCCCCCGGCACCGCGCTCCTCCCGCTCGCGGAGGGCGAGGCCGCGCGGCGGCTGATCGCGCGGATCAGGGCGTGGACGCGGCTGCTGCTGGCCGCCGAGCTCGCGGGCCTCGCCCGGCGGGCGGTCGACGACTCGGTGGAGTACATCAAGGTGCGCAAGCAGTTCGGCAAGCCGGTGGGCACCTTCCAGGCCGTCAAGCACATCGCCGCGACCGCGACGGCTCGCACCGTTGTCGCCGAGAACGTGTGCCGGGCCGTCGCGGAGGACGCCGACGGGCTGTCCCTCGAGGAGTTCTCGGGCGCGGCGATGGCCGCGAAGGCGTACTGCTCGGAGTTCGGGCCCTCGGTCTGCGAGGACGCGATCCAGCTGCACGGCGGCATCGGGTTCACCAAGGAGCTGCGGCTGCACCGCTACTACATGCGGTCGCTCGCCCTGCGCAGCTGGTACGGGGACGAGACCGAGCTCTCCGAGGCACTCGGCCGGGCGCTCCTGGCCGCCGGAGAGGCCCACCCGTGAGTTACCGCCTGCACAACGGGGTGCGCTACGACATGCCGGTGGCGTTCGGCCCCTCGCCGGCCCGCGACGACGAGCTCGGCTACACCGTCCACGGCGCCGCCCTCGGCTTCGTGACCGAGCGCGAGGCGCTCGAACCGCTGGTCCCGCCGGGGCTCGAGGTCCCCGAGCGGCCGGTCGTGACGGTGTCCTTCCAGCAGTGCCGCAACATGACATGGATGGGCGGGCGCGGGTACAACCTGGTCTCCGTCTACGCGTCCGCGGTCTACCGCCGCGACGGGCACGCGGTCGCGGCCCCGCTCGGGCTGGTCATCTGGGAGTCCGACTGCGCGCCGATCATCGTCGGGCGCGAGTTCCTCGGCACCCCCAAGATCCACGGCCAGATCCCCGACGCGGACGTCTCCCGCGAGAGCTTCGGGTTCTCGTTGGCGGAGTACGGATCCCCGCTGCTGTCGGGCTCCTGCACGGCCATGGCACCGGCCTCCGAGCGCGCCTTCGAGCGGATCGCCGCCGCGGGCCGGGACATGGTGCGACTGCACTGGAAGTACATCCCCGGCGTCGGTGACGAGCCGGACGCCGACTACCCCGTCGCGATGCACGCCCGCACCGAGTACCAGCGCATCTGGACCGGCACCGGATCGCTCACCTTCGAGTCCCCCGACGAGATCGCCGCGCCGTACTCCTCGCGGGCCGCCCGCGCGCTCGGCCGGCTCCCCGTCGTCGAGACCCGACCGGCCGTGGCCCTGCACGCCACCGTCGACCTGCTGCGTAGCCGGACCACTCGCCTGGACCGGGACGACGCGGCACTCGCCGCACTCGCCGGGCCCGCCTGATGGCCACGACGACGACGCCGATCGACCGGCTCCGTGCCGCGCTGCTCCGCGGACGTCCCGGGCCCGGATCCCCACTGGCCGACCGCCGGGCGTCGCTGGAGGCGTCCGTCAGCGCGGAGCAGTCGGGTGTACGGATCGCCCCCGACCCCGACGGGGAGCGGGTCGTCCCCGACGAGCTCCGGACCGACCGGTTCGTCCTGCACGTGCACGGCGGCGGCTTCGTCATGGGCTCCCCGGCGACCGCACGGTCCATCACGGCCGGGCTGGCCCGGGCGTGCCACGCGGAGGTCCTGGCGGCCCGCTACCGACTCGCCCCCGAGCAACCCTTCCCCGCGGCGGTCGACGATCTCGTGGCGGTGTACCGGCGCGTCGTGTCGCGGTACCGACCGCACCGGCTCCTGGTCAGCGGCGACTCGGCCGGCGCCGGGCTCGTGCTGGCGACGCTCGCCGGGGCCCGGGACGCCGGTTTGCCGATGCCCGCGGGAGCGGTCCTGCTCTCCCCCTGGTCCGATCTCGGGTCGGTGGCCGGCTCGCCGCCGGCCGACTCCGACCTCGATCCGATGATCATGGCCTGGCAGCTGGCGGAGATGGTCGAGCTCTACCGGGCCGGCCGGCCGGCCGCCGAGGTCTCGCCCTCCGGACTCGACCTGCGCGGCCTGCCGCCGGTACTCGTGCAGTACGGCGACAGGGAGACACTCGCGCCCGACGCCGCGGCGCTGGCCGGCGCGCTGCGCGCACAGGGTGTCGAGGTTGCCGAGCGCAGATGGCCGGACGTCGTGCACGTCTGGCACGCCTTCACCCCCCGCCTCGAGGCCGCGACACTGGCGTTGGCCGAGGTGGGGGCATGGAGCGAGGACACGTGGAGCCGGTCCGGGAGTGGATCATGAATGCGGAGCCGTTGCCGACACCGTCGTCGAGGAGCACACGGAAATGACCTTCAGCCAGAGCGTCGCCCGTACGCCCGACAAGCCGGCGACGATCATCGGGGACACCGGCGAGCAGATCACCTACCGCGAGCTCGACGACGCGTCGATGCGCTTCGCGCAGGTGCTCCGCGCGGCGGGGTTGGGCGCGGGCGACACGGTCGCGGTCATGATGGAGACAGACCTGCGCTACCACCAGGTCGTCTGGGGGGTGCTGCGCAGCGGGATGTATCTCGTCCCGATCAACAAGTACTCCACGTACGACGAGCTGGCCTACCTACTCACCGACAGCGGGGCGCAGGGCCTGGTCGTCTCGTCCTCCATCGCCACCACGGTGGGGCTGGCGGAGGCGCCGCCGCCCCTGCGGCTGTTGCTGGCCGCGGGCGCACCGATGGAGGGCACAGCCGGTATCGACGACTTCGACGCCGCCCTCGCCGCCCAGCCCGCCCGCCCGGTCTCCGAGGACGAGCGCATGGGCGACTGGATGCTCTACTCGTCCGGCACCACCGGCCGCCCGCTCGGGATCCGCCGCCCCCTCCCGGACGCCCCCTTCGACTCCCCCCTCGCCGTGGACGCGTCCGCGCAGGCGATCTACGGCCTGGACCGGACCAGCGTCTTCCTCACCCCGGCGCCGCTCTACCACTCGGCGCCCCTCTGCTACACCAGCGCCACCCACTCGCTCGGTGGCACGGCCGTGCTGATGAGGAAGTTCGACGCGGAGCGCGCGCTCGCGCTCGTCGAGCAGCATGCGGTGACGACCGGCCAGTGGGTGCCGTCGATGTTCGTGCGCATGCTCAAGCTGCCCGAGGAGGTGCGGTCGAGGTACGACCTCTCCTCGCAGCGCACCGCGGTGCACGGCGCCGGGCCGGTCGCCACCAGCGTCAAGCGCGCCATGATCGACTGGTGGGGTCCGGTCCTCGTCGAGTACTACGGCGGCACCGAGTTCACCGGCCTGACGTGCTGCACGAGCGAGGAGTGGCTCGCCCACCCCGGCACCGTCGGCCGCTCGATCCTGGGCATTCCGCACATCTGCGACCCGGCCGACGGGCGCGAGCTGTCCCGCGGCGAGGCGGGCCTGATCTACTTCGAGCGCGACCACATGCCGTTCCGGTACCACAACAACCCGGAGCGCACGGAGGCGACGCGACACCCGGCGCATCCACTGTGGACGCAGAGCGGGGACATCGGCTACCTCGACGAGGACGGCTACGTCTACCTGCTCGACCGGCTCTCCTTCACCATCATCTCGGGCGGGGTGAACATCTACCCCCAGGAGATCGAGGACACGTTCATCCGGCATCCGGCCGTGGCGGACGTCGCGGTCTTCGGTGTGCCGGACGACGAGATGGGCGAACGCGTCCAGGCGGTGGTGCAGCCGGCGGGCGAGGCGGGCGAGGCGGACGAGGCCGCGTTGGCGCAGGAGCTCACGCGGTTCGCCCGCGAGACCCTGGCGGCGTACAAGGTCCCGCGCACCGTCGACTTCATGGACCAGCTGCCCCGGCAGGAGACCGGCAAGCTCTACAAGCGCGTCCTGCGGGATGCCTACCGCGAGCCGGAGACTCTCCCCTCGCTCGGCGTGCGCCGGCCCGCACGACCATGACCACGCGAACGGGCCCGGGGGATGGACACCCACCCCCCGGGCCCGTTCGCGACCAGGTCACACGGCGACGAACCGCCCACCGTCCTTTTTGGTCAGGCGTCCGACGACCGGCCCCGTGTAGTGCGAGCCGATCACTGTCACGTCCTTGTCGCCATAATCCTCCATGATCCACTCACGGGTGCGGATCGCCTCAGCGACGTCGTGGTCGGCCGCCTGGCCCCAGTCCCGCTCGGCCCACTGCACCGGATGGTGGCTGAGGTCTCCGGTCACGAGGGCACGCTCGCCCCCGGACTCGATCAGCACCGCCACGTGCCCGGTCGTGTGCCCAGGGGTGGAGAGCAGGCGGACCTCCGGGGTGAGCCGGTGGTCGACCGGGACCGCGTCCACCAGGCCCGCGTCGAGCACCGTGTCCAGCGCCTCTCGCCGACCGTGGGACGCGGTCTCCTCGGGATCGTGGGTCTGCCAGACCTCGAGGGCGGGCGCGCTGACGATGTAGCGCGCGTTCGGGAAGGTCGGAACCCACCGGTCGCCCTCGCGCATCGAGTGCCACCCGACGTGGTCCACATGCAGGTGCGTGCAGACGACGAGGTCCACGCCCTCCCGCTCGAAGCCCGCCGCAGCGATGTCGTCCAGGAACTTCGTACCGGGCACGGCTCCGATCGCGAAGTCCTCCGGGGGCTCGGGGCCGAAACAGGTATCCACCACGATCCTGGTACCCGCCGACTCCACCAGGAGCGACTGGATGTGCAGCAGCAGTTGCCCCTCGGCGTCGATGAAGTGCGGGAACAACCAGTCCTTGTGCGCCAGCACCTGCTCGACCGTGCGGCCGGGGAAGATGGCCTCGACGGGCATCGGGATGACGTTCTCCGTCACCTGGACCACCCGGACCTCACCGAACTTCCATTCGAGTCGCGACATTGCGTCCTCCTTCTCCTCACCGCCGCTCAGACGGCGCCGACCGTGCGCAGGTCATCGATCCGGGACGACTCGTATCCGAGGATCTCCCGGAGGACGTGGTCGGTGTCCTGCCCATAGCTCGGGCCGGACCTCCCGTAGGGCCCGCCCGCGTCGGCCGGCGTTGCGCCGAGCGCCACGGGCAGCTGCCGGATCGGCCAGGTGCCGATCGCGGACTGCGGCAGCTCCACCGTCCACTGCAGATGCCGCAGTTGCGGGTCGCTGTCATAGCGGTCCTCAACGGTCTGGCAGACCCCGGCGGGGACGCCCCGCTCCTGCAGGGCGTCCATCAACGCCCGCCCCTCCTGGTTCCGGACGGCAGCGGCGACCAGACCGTCGACCTCCTCGGCGGCAGCGAGCCGGCCGGCGAGGGTGGCGAAGCGCTCGTCCGCCAGGGCCGGCTCGCCGAGGACCTTTACCAGCCCGGCCCAGTGCTCCGGGGTGAACGCCGAGAGCGCGATCCAGCGGTCGGTGCCCCTGGTCCGGAAGACACCGTGGGGGGCGGCCGGCTTGTACGGCGAGGCGTTGCCGTAGCGCTGCCACCGCCGCCCGTTGACCGAATGGTCCAGGATCGCCGTGCCGGCCAGGTAGATGCCCATCTCGGTCTGTGAGGCGTCGATGTAGCACCCCTCCCCGGTCCGCCGCTGGCGGAAGATCCCGGAGAGGACGGCGTTGGCCATGTTGTACGCGCCGAACCAGTCCAGATAGGAGTACCCGATCCCGGCCGGGGGGAAGGGCTCCGGCAGACCGGACATCTCCGCGAGACCAGAGAACGCCTGAGCCGTGGGGCCGAAGGCGCGGGCCTGCCCATACGTGCCGTACTGGCCGAACCCGGACTGCTGCACGTAGACGATGCGGGGGTTGAGTTCCTTCAGTCGTGCGTAGCCGAAGCCCATCCGCTCCATCGTGCCGGGCGAGAAGCCCTCGACCAGGACGTCGGACGCCCGGACGAGGTCCTCGAGAACGGCGTGCGACCTCGGGTGCTTGAGGTCGAGGGACATCCCGAGCTTGCCCGAGTTGACCTCCATGAACATGCCGTTGCAGTCAGGTCCCGTCGGCTCGGGGATCGGGATCGCCTCGGTGGCGGCGTCGCGCTCCGCCCGGCCGCCGGGCGGAGCCATGCCCTGCCCGAACCGCACCGCGTCCCACCGGGACTCGTGCTCGACCTTAATCACCTCGGCGCCGAGCGCAGCGAGGAAGCGCCCGGAGCCCGCGCTCGCCAGCATCCAGCTGAGGTCCAGGACCCGGACCCCGGCCAGCGCGAACGGCGCGCCCGTGGCGCTGGTCGCGCGTGCGGTCGTGCGCGCCGGGCGCTCGACCGGTTCCGCCGCGGCGCGGGGCGCGGCCCACTCTGTCGCCACCTCGTCGGTGTGCTCGCCGATGCGCGGCGGCCTCGTCCCCACCACCCAGGGCACGTCCGGGCAGTACCACCTCGCGCCCACGTAGGCGTATGTCGCGTCGAGCTCCGGGTGCCGGACGTCGATGAAGGTGCCACGGGCACGCCAGTGCTCGTCGTCGGCGTTCTCCTCGGGCCGGCGGACGGGGGCCCATGGCAGCCCTTCGGCTTGGGCGTCCCGCCAGATGTCGGCGTCGTACAGCATCCTGCCGACGAAGGCGTCGAGCACCTGGTTGATCCGGGCGGCGTTGCGGGGGATGTAGCGGTAGTTCTCGTCCTGGAACTCGGGAGCGTCGAGGTCCGCCTGCATGCCGAACTTGCGCAGCACCCGCAGCTGTGCCTCCCAGTTCGCGGCGAAGCTCTTCAGATAGGTCCGGTAGGGCATCACATACCGGCCGTCCTTGGTGAGCGCCAAGGACGGCACCGAGGAGGCGGGCATGGAGTGCCGCCCGGTGAGCCTGTGGTGCTCCTGGCGCAGCATCACCCAGTCCGGGATGTCGGTCTCGGTGTTCGCGCTGACCGCCTGGTGCACGCTGACGTCGAGATGCTGGCCCGCTCCGGAGTCGAGGCGATGGGTCAGCGCGCCCAGGATCGCCATGACGGCCATCTCGCCGGCGATGTGGTACGACTGCCACATCTGCGGGGCGATCGGAGGGGTGTCGTACTCACCGGACGGCCCAGGGTCGTAGCCGCAGTTCATCACGACCCCGCCCAGGGCGAGGTGGACCAGGTCACCGCCCTCGTGGTCGGCCCACGGCCCGGTGTCCCCGAACGGGCTGATCCGGACGGTGACCAGCTCCGGCCGCGACGCACGCAGTCGGTCGGCCCCGAGTCCCCGCTCCTCCAGGTAGCCACGCCGGCGGGTGTCCACGACGACGTCCGCGACCTCGGCCAGCTCGCCGAAGCGCCGCCGGCCCTCGTCGGTGTCGAGGTCGAGCACGACGCTGCGCTTGCCGTGGTTGTAGTGCCAGAAGTGCAGGCTGCCCTCGACGTCCTCGACGTCGCCCCGGAAGGGCCCGTACCCACGGGTGACCTCACCACCGGGCGGTTCGACCTTGACCACGTCGGCACCGAGGCCGGCGAGCAGCTTGCCGCAGTACTCCCCCAGCTCGTCGGCGACCTCGAGAACCCGCAGCCCGCTGAGGAAGGAGTCTCCCGACGGTGCGGTCTCGGACAGTGTGGGCTCGGACAGTGCGGTCATCACCGCGTCCCTTCGTCGTTCACCAAGACCATGGCCTGGGAGTTGTAGAAGAACCCACCGATCGCGCACAGGGCGGTCCGTGCCCCCACCACCTGCCGCGGCCCGGCGGTCCCCCGCAGCTGGTGCACCGCGTCCCGGACGAAGCCCGCCCCCTGTGAACCCCCCTCGGAGAGCATCCCGCCCTGGCGGTTCACCGGGATCCGCCCGTCGATCAGCAACCGGCCCTGGTCGGGGACCCAGTGCTGGTCGAGGAAGCCCGACACCTCGCCGGGCCCGCACCAGCCGAGCTTCTGGAACCAGGACAGCGTGATGACCGTGAACCCGTCGTACACGTAGGCGAGGTCGACGTCGCCGAGCCCGCGCGCACTGCGCTTCCACAGCTGCTCGGACACGACGTCCTGCCCGTGCCGGGCCAGCGAAGGCAGCTGCTCCTCGTCCCCGGCGGTCTCCACCAGCCCCTGCACCGCGGCGTGGACCAGCACCGGCGGGTGCGGCATGTCCCGAGCGCGGTCCACCCGGGTCAAGACGAAGGCCTCCGCGCCGTCCACCGGCAGGTCCATGTCGTACATGCCCAGCGGCTCGCGGACGAGGCGGGCGTCGAGGTACTGCTCCATCGTCAACGGCACCCGCATCGCAGCGAGCGGGTTGTCAGCGGCGTTGGTGCGACTGTTGACCGCGATCCGGCCGAGCTGGGTGCGCTCGACGTGGTTCTCCTGCAGGAACCGGCCGGCCCACGCCGCGTACGCCACCGCGTTGCGGGGACGCTCGGGCGGCAGGTCGTCGTAGGCGCGCACCGCGCGCCGGAACGGATCCTCCGCCAGCGCCCGGGAGTTGAAGGGCGACCGGAAGTTGTAGTGGTACACCAGGACCGTGTCGCAGACGCCGGCATGGATGGCGTTCATCGCGTCGACGATCGGGCTGACCATCACCGGGGCGCCGTCGGCGAACCAGGTCACCCCGGGCAGGCGAAGCATCGCGACCATCTCCGCCGCCCCCGGCGGGCACAGCAGCCAGCTCCCCATGCCCGCCGAGGAGATGACGCCGTCGATGTCCTCCCGGGTCAGACCGGCGTCGGCGATCGCGGCCACCGCGGCCTCGGCGGCGAGCGCGCGGGCCGTCCGGCCGGTCCGCCGCGTGTAGCCGGTGGAACCCACCCCGGCCACCGCGACGACGTCCTGGATGTCGTTGTGCGTCAAGCGTTTCCCCCACTGGTCGTGCGGAAGGCCGGGAACGGTGCGCCCGCGCGGTCGATCCACACCAGCTCGACGGCCGAACCGATCACCACGGGGTCGGCGTCGCCGTCGACCACCGTGCTGGTGAACCGCAGGCCGGGCTGCTCCTCCAGCTCCACAGTGACGAGCGGGTAGGGATACTCGACCACGGGCGCGGGCGGACCCACGTGCAGCACCATCGACAGGTGGACGGTGCCCCGGCCGCTCAGCGGCGTGAACGTCAGGTCGTCCGACCAGCAGAAGGGGCACAGCGACCTGGGCGGGGTGTGCCAGCGGTTGCACCGCCTGCACCGGGGCAGCCGCAGCTCCCGGACCAGCCAGCCCTCGTAGAGGGCCACGCTGTCCTCGTCCATGGGGTGGTTGGGGTAGCGCTCCCAGGGTGGCGCATCGGTGGGTGCGGTCACACGGCCTCCTCGTGGGGCGCCGGGGTGGACGGGGTGCGGCGACGGCGGTCGAAGACGATGCCGATGACTCCGGAGATCACGAGCAGAACCGTGACGAGGATGAGCCCGATGCTCTCCGCGCCGGTCACGTCACGGAGCCAGCCGGTCAGGTACGGGCCCGCGAAACCGGCGGGGACGCCGATCGAGTTGACCAGCGCGATGGCGGTGGCCGAGCCCGGCCCGACGTAGAGGTTCGACACGAGGATCAGCGCGAGCGTGCCACCGGCGTAGATGCCGACGGCCATCAGGCAGATGAAGGCGATCAAGGTGTACGGGTCGCGGGCGAGCGTGGCACCGAGCCCGCCGACCAGGCCGAAGGCGCAGGCCGCGGCGATGTGGGCGCCGATGTGGCCGCGCCGGTCGGTGTGCCTGCCGAACCACAGCTGCGCGGCGCCACCGACGGCGAAGGGCACCGCGATCAGCAGCGCCCCCTGGATCTGCGTGAAGGACACGTTGAACTGGGCCTGGAAGCCGGAGACGATCGTGGGGAGGAAGAAGGTGAGCGTGTAGCCGCCGTAGACGAAGCTGAAGTTGCACAGGCCCAGGAGCCAAACCCGGCGATCCCGGAGCGCCTCCTTGACGCCGCCGGTGTTCACCTCGTGACCCTGTGTGTCCGCGAGCCGCGCGGCGATGTCGTCGCGCTCGGCGCGCGAGAGCCAGCGCGCCTTCTCCGGACCGTCGGCGAGGTAGAACCAGGTCACGACGCCGAGGATCACCGCGGGCACGCCGGTGACGAGGATCAGGAAGCGCCAGCCGCTCAGCCCGAACAGCTGGGCCGAGTTCCCGGCCGCGATCAGCCCGATCGCGAGCGGGGCACCGACGATGGACGCGGTGACCGGGGCGACGAGGAACCGGCTGAGCGCCCGGCCGCGGTAGGCACTGGAGAACCAGAGCGTCAGGTAGAGGATGACGCCCGGCGCGAACCCGCCCTCGGCGACGCCGAGGAGGAAGCGAAGCACGTACAGGATCTCGGCGTTGGGCGCGAACGCCATCGCCACCTGGACGACGCCCCAGCTGACGATGATCCGCGCCAGCCACCGACGGGCGCCGACCCGCTGCATGATGATGTTGCTGGGGATCTCCACCAGGAGGTAGCCGACGAAAAAGATCCCCGCCGCGAACCCGAACGCCGTCGACGTCAAGCCGAGCTCGGTGTTCATGCCCGCCGGCCCCGCGTACGACAGGGCGATCCGGTCCGTGTACGCCACGAAGAACAGCAGGAAGACGGAGGGGATGATCCTCAGCGCGACCCGACGATCGATCCGAGCGCTCTCCGCCGATCCTGCTCCCGGCGCGCTCACGGTCGCGCCCGGCGGAGGTGGGCCACGGGGACGGTTCGTCCGCAGACAGGTGTCATGGCGGGATTCCCTTCGGAACAACGGCGTTCGCTGCGGGTGTGATGCTGCGGGTGTGATACAGCGGGTGTGATACAGCCGTGCACCTCCGACAGAGGTGACGATCGGCGCGGCAGACGCGAGAGCAGGCCAGCGAGACCCTTTTGCTATCGCTGATAGGACAGTAGCATTCTCGCCAGGGCCGTCAAGCCCAGTTCCGAGAGCAGCCCGGCCGCGGTCCACCCGCGAGGTCCCGGACTCGGTCATCCACGATCGGGATCGCTCACGAGGGAACGAATGCCGGCGGCCAGGATCGCCAGGAAGTACTCGAAGCTCGTGTCCGGGTCCGCGACGTCCGAGATCGCGTCGTTGATCTCCTGATCGACGAACCCGTGGATGGAGGTGCGGAAGACCAGGTGGACGTGAACGACCTGAGCCTCCGTGAGCCCGTAAGTGCGGAGGACCCCTCGCACCGGCTCGGCGGCCGCCAGCCCCTGCTCCTGGAACTCGGGCGGCCAGGGTGCACGCTGCTGGAGCATGTAGAGCGCGGGGTGCTCCCGCACGTAACCCCGATAGGCCCGCGCCATCGCCACCAGCGCGACGTCGCCCGTCAGCCCTCGCACTGCCGCCCGGACCCGCCCACTGAGCTCAGCCACGCCCCTGATCGCAGCGAGGGAGCGGATCTCGTCAAGGCCGCTGACGTGACTGTAGAGCGTGGGCTGCGAGATCGAGAGCCGGCGAGCGATCTCGCGGGTGGTCAGGGAGTCCACCGACCCCTGAGCGAGGATCTCGACCGCCACGTCGACGATCCGCTCGACCGACACACCCTTGCGGCGAACCCGCCGAGCGGCCCCGCCCACGGCTTCCGCGATTGCGCCCTCCCCGGCCCCAGCACACTCCGACCGCCGGAGCGACGCCAGGTTACCGGCCCCGCCGGTACCGCGTCGCTTCCGACCTGAACGACCTATTACGTACCAGATTCGTCCGCTATTGTTCTGCCGTCGTCGGTCAGGGCGACGTGTCACGCAGATCGAGGGAGATCAGATGACGAGTCCAGAGGTGGCCGAGGAGATCGCCGGGAAGTGGGTGGAGCGTTTCGGGCATGCGGTCGCGGGGGCGACGGACCTGCTCGACACCCTCCTGCGACCCGACGGCTGGTGGCGAGATCTCCTCGCCTTCACCTGGGACATCCGGAGCTTCGTCGGTGTCGAGGCCGTCCGCACCGCCATGGAGGAACACGCAGCACAGACCCTGGCGACCGGACTCGACCTCTCCCCCGGATCGACCGTTCAAGTCGTCGCGGGAGATCCCGCGCAGATCCTCGCCTGGTTCGACTTCGACACCGCAGTGGGGTCGGGCCGCGGCTTCGTGCGCCTCTTGCCCGATGGCCCGGATGGCCCCTGGCGCGCCCTCGGAGTGCTCACGTCCCTGCAGGAGCTGCGTGGCCGGGAGGAGGCGGCGGGTTCGCGGAGGCCACTGGGCACCCAGCATCGCGAGGTCCCGGGCCGGGTCACCTGGGCGGAACAGCGCGGCGCGGAGGCCGATTTCGCCACGACCGACCCGGAGGTCGTCGTCGTCGGCGGCGGCCAGTGCGGGCTCGCCGTCGCGGCCCGGCTCGGCCGGCTCGGCGTGAGCACCCTGGTGGTCGAGCGCAATGCCCGCATCGGCGACAACTGGCGCTCCCGATACCCCAGTCTGACCCTGCACGACCCCGTCGGCATGGACCACCTTCCGTACCTACCCTTCCCGGAGAGCTGGCCGCAGTTCACCCCGAAGGACAAGTTCGCGGGATGGCTCGAGTTCTACGCGGAGGCTATGGAGCTCAACGTCTGGACCTCGTGCACTCTCACGCGCCTCGACCGGGACGAGACGGCCGGGACTTGGACGGTCACCGCGCTCCGCGCGGACGGCTCCGAGCGGGTCCTGCGGCCCCGACACGTGATCCTGGCCGGCGGGCTGAACGGGGCGCCCGCGATTCCCGCGCTCCCCGGCCGGGCGGAGTTCGCCGGCCAGGTCGTCCACTCGTCGGCGTTTGCAGGCGGCACGGAGTGGCGGGGACAGCGGGCCGTCGTGGTCGGGGCGGGCGTGAGCGGGCACGACGTCGCACAGAACCTGTACGAGCAGGGGGCCGACGTGACGCTCGTCCAGCGGTCCAGCACCTATGTCGTGCGATCGGACACCTGGTACTCGACCTTCCTGCCGTTCTACCTCGAGGACGGACCGTCGACCGCCGATGCCGATCTTCTGGCCTCCTCGGTGCCGTTCGGGGTCGCCCCGACCCTGGCCGTCGAACCGACCCGGCTCGCCGCGGAAGCAGACCGGGAGCTCCACGATGGACTCCGCCGCGCCGGCTTCGCTCTCGATTTCGGGCCGGACGGCCAGGGCCTCATGGCCAAGCACCTGCTGGGGATCGAGGGCTACTACATCGACGTCGGCGCGTCCGGGCTGATCGCCGCCGGCAAGATCGCCGTGCGGCAGGGGGCCGCGGTCGACCGATTCACCGCGGACGGGGTCGTCCTCGCGGACGGTATGACGCTGCCCGCCGACCTCGTCGTCCTGGCGACCGGGTACCACGGTGTCCTCGACTCGAGCCGGCAGCTTCTCGGGCCGATCGCCGACCGGTGCCTGCCGGTCTATGGCGTGGCTCCCGACGGGGAGATGAGCGGCGTATGGCGACACTCGGGGCAGGACGGCTTGTGGTTCATGGTCGGCCAGCTCCAGGCCGCCCGGATCTACTCGCACGTGCTGGCATTGCGCATTGCGGCGATCCAGGACGGGCTGATCGACGCCTCAAGCGGCTACCGGGGCGAGCCCGCAACGGAACGCGTCGCGGTGCAGGCCTGACGTTCCCGCCCCAGCCGCGATGAACGCGGCTGGGGCGGACCACCACCGGTCACCGGACCGCGGAGCGCACCAGCGGCAGGACGGCGCCGGCGAGCGCCTCGACCATCGCACGCCGCTCCTCTGGCGGGCAGGCCGGCTGCACGAGCACCCTGGTGGCCCCCGCCCCGGCGAACTCCACGAGTCGGGCGGCCACCTCCTGCGGCGTGCCGAGCGCCAGGTAGCGCTCCGCAAGCCCGGTGAAGTCCTGCCGGTACCCCTTGCTCACGGTCGCCGTCCCGACGCGCCGGGCCCGGTCGCCGTCCTCGTCCACACACGCCCACACGAAGAGGGCACCGGTCACGGAGGTATCGGGACGGCCGGCCGCGACCGCGTGCTCTCGGACCTCCGTGAGTGTCCTCCGCAGTGCCCCCGTATCGACCATGTACGGCATCCACACGTCGGCGTAACGACCCGCCCTGCGCATGGCGCCCGACTTGCGCCCACCGAGCCAGATCGGCGGCCCGCCAGGCTGCACCGGCGGCGGGTCGAGCTCGAGCCCGTCGACCGAGGCGAACTCGCCCGCGAACGTGGTTGGCCCACCGTCGAACAGGCTCCTGATCAGCCGCAGCCCCTCGTCGAGCCGGCGGAACCGGGACGCCGGATCGACGCCCGCGGCCGCGAACTCGGGCGGGAACTCCCCGCCAGCGCCGACCCCGAGCTCGAAGCGACCACCCGAGACGCGGTCCAGCGACGCGGACATCTTCGCGACCAGTGCAGCCGGGTAGAGCGGCAACAGCGCGACCGTGCTGACCAGGCGCACCCTCGATGTCACCGCCGCCGCGGCGGCCAGCTCGACGAACGGGTTCGGCGTCGGCGCCCCGAAGAACAGGTGTTCCCCGCAGCCCACGAGGTCGAACCCGAGCCGTTCGGCGGTGCGGGCCTCCTCGATCACGCGGTCGACGTCGGTCGCGGTGATCCCGATCTGCACGTGTCCTCCTCAGGCGTACCGGACCGGCCCCGTGGCACGGAGAACCACTCCCCGCACCGACTCCAATGCTCCGGCGACAGTTAGTTGCGTACCAGACTAGTACGATATACCGTCGCCTCGCTCGGACATCGGGACGGGAGCGTGCGACCCGTGTCCGGGCGCCGTCGCGCTCGCCCGTCGCCGCAACACCTGCCGTGCACCGTGATCGGAGCCGGCGTCGGCACGGACCACCCCTTTCATCGTCGCAAGGAGAGATCGTGACAGGACTAGCCGGCAAGGTCGCGTTCATCACCGGCGTCGCGAGGGGCCAGGGCCGCAGCCATGCCCTCCGCCTCGCCGAGGCCGGTGTCGACATCATCGGCGTCGACATCGCGGAGTCCATCGCCACCGTTCCCTATCCGCTGGCGACCAAGGACGACCTCGAGGAGACGGTTAGGGCGGTCGAGGCCGTGGGCGGCCAGATCCTGGCCCGTGCCGTCGACGTCCGCGACCTGGCGGGTCTGCAGACCGTGACCGACGACGGCGTCGCCCGCTTCGGTCGCCTCGACATCGTCATCGCCAACGCCGGCATCTCCGGCCCCGCAGCGACGCTGGAGATGTCCGAGCAGGTCTGGCAGGACATGATCGACGTCAACCTGACCGGGGTCTGGAAGACACTGCGGGCCGGTGTACCCCACATCGTGAAGGGTGGTCGGGGCGGCTCGGTCGTCCTCATCAGCTCGCTGGCAGCCGTGCGCGCGACCGAGAACACCGCGCACTACTCCGCCGCCAAGGCCGGGCTCGTCGGCCTGATGCGCGTGCTGGCCAAGGAGCTCGCGCCGCAAGGGATCCGGGTCAACACCGTCCACCCGACAACGGTCGCGACGGAAATGGTGCTCAACGACTCGGTCTACCGCCTCTTCCGGCCCGAACTCGAGAATCCCGGGCGAGCGGACTTCGAGGTGGCCGCCCGGACCATGAACCGCATGGACGTGCCCGCCATCGAGGTTGAGGACGTGACCGAGGTCGTCATGCTGCTCGTCTCCGACGGCGGGCGCTACATCACCGGCTCGACACAGCTTGTCGATGCCGGCGGTTCGCTCTAACCCGACCACAGAGGTCCCCACACTCAGCGCAGAGGAGCCGGTCCCGTCATGTCCACGACATACCCTCTCGTCTCGTCCTACGAAGTCGCCGTCCCCGAGAGCGACATCGCCGATCTCCGCGAGCGCCTCGCCCGGACGCGGTGGCCCGACCGGGAGACCGTCGACGACTGGTCACAGGGAATTCCGCTGGGCTACCTCCAGGAGGTCTGCGAGTACTGGAGGACGGAGTATGACTGGCGGCGGTTCGAGGCGCGGATCAACCGGTTCCCGCAGGGGCTAACCACCATCGACGGTGTGGACATCCACTTCGTCCACGCCCCGTCCCCGCACCCGGACGCCACACCACTGATCATCACGCACGGGTGGCCCGGCTCGGTCGCGGAGTACCTCGACGTCATCGAGCCGCTGCGGGACCCGACGAACCACGGCGGGGAGGCGTCGGACGCCTACCACGTCGTTGTGCCGTCCGTGCCCGGCTATGGGTTCGGCGGAAAGCCGACGCGGACCGGCTGGGGCGTCGACAAGATCGCCGAGACGTGGGTCGAGCTGATGGCGCGGCTCGGCTACGACAGGTTCCTCGCGCAGGGCGGCGACTGGGGCTCGCGCATCACGATGAGCTTGGGCATCCGGCACTCCCACGCGGTGCGAGGAATCCACCTGAATCTGGCGATCTGCGATCCGGCTGCGCTCCGGGCCCTCGGCGAGCCGACCGAACAGGAGCAGGCACAGCTCGGGCTCATCGACACGTACCAGAAGTGGGAGAGCGGGTATTCGGTCCAGCAGTCGACACGCCCTCAGACGCTCGGCTACGGGCTGACCGACTCCCCGGCCGGTCAGTGCGCCTGGATCCTCGAGAAGTTCCGGGTGTGGACCGACTGCGCGGGCCACCCGGAGAACGCCGTGAGCCGGGACCACCTCCTCGACAACATCAGCGTCTTCTGGTTCAACGCGTGCGCCACGTCCGCGGGCCGTCTGTACTGGGAGAGCTACGAGAGCGACTTCGGTGACTTCACACCGGTCGAGGTACCGACTGCTTACTCGGCGTTCCAGAAGGACGCGCTGGTCGCATCGCAGCGGTGGGCCCGGACCCGCTACCCGGACCTCAGGTACTTCACCGAGCCCTCGCCCGGCGGGCACTTCGCCGCGATGGAGCAGCCGGCGCTGTTCGTCGAGGAGGTCCGGGCCGGCCTACGTACGTTGACCGACGCGCCCGTTGCGGGACAACGCGGATGAGCGAGGTCGCCCACCGGGGTGGGACAGAGGTCCTCGGTCATCCCTTCGCCCTCACCAACCTCGTCTCCATCGAGACCTGGGAGCGGTTCTCCTTCTACGGGATGCAATCCCTCCTGACGATCTACCTCTACACGTCCGTCTCGGAGGGCGGCCTCGGCTACCCGACGTCCAGCGCGCTGAGCATCACCGGTGCCTACGTCGGGGCGGTCTACTTCTCGACGATCATCGGCGCCTGGCTCGCCGACCGGCTGCTCGGGTACGAGAAGGTCCTCTTCGGCAGCGCGGTCGTCGTGATGGTCGGGCATGCGGGGCTGGCCGTTCTGCCCGGACGAGCCGGTCTGCTCGTCGGCTGTGTCTGCGTCGCGCTGGGAGCGGGCGGGGTCAAGGCGACGTCGTCGGCCATCGTGGGCGAGCTGTACGCCGAGGACGACCCGCGCAAGGACGCGGGCTTCTCGATCTTCTACGCCGGGATCACGGTCGGGGCGGTCGTCGGCCCGATCGCCGTCGGCTGGCTGCAGTCCACGAAGGGGTTCCACTACGGCTTCGGCGCCGCCGCGGTCGGCATGGCCTTGGGGCTGGCCTACTACGTGGCGATGCGCCGGCGTATGCCCACGAGCGGTCCCCGCAACCCGCTGCCACCTTCCGGCCGCGCGCGGGCCGCGACGGTCTCGGCGGCGACCGTCGTCGTGGTGGTCGTCGTCGCCCTGACCGGCCTCGTCGATGGCGGCAACCTGTCGACGGTCCTCACGGTCCTGGGAGCGCTCGCCGCAGCCGGCTACTTCGCCATGATGCTCACGAGCAAGCGGGTGTCGCGCACCGAGCGGTCCCGAGTGATCGCGTTCATTCCGATCTGGTTCGCGTGCGCCGCAGCCTTCGCTCTCGCGGCCAACACCATCCTGGTCGTCTACGCGGATGTCCTCGCGCAACGCCGCGTCGGCGATTTCACGATGCCGACGCCCTGGGTCAAGTCCGCCCTCCCGTTGGCGGAAGTGGTGCTGTCGATCGCCTTCGCGGCACTCTGGTCGAGGAACAGGCTCACGATCCCCTCGGCGGTCAAGGCGCCGATCGGGTTCGCCGCGATCGCCCTGGCCCTGTTCAGCTTCCTCCCGTTCGTCGGCATGGCGCCAGGCACCGTTCCCCTCCTCTCCCTGCTCCCGTACGTCGTCGGGGCCGGTCTGGGGATCTTCCTGCTCTACCCCATGGGGCTCTCGACGGCGACCACCCTGGCTCCGGCCGCCTTCTCCGCGCAGATGGTGGCGGTGCTGTACCTCGCGGTCTCGGTCGGTAGCGCGCTCGGCGGCACCCTCGGCGCCAGCTTCTTCTCCGTCAACAACCGGGGCCCGTTCTTCACCGTCATGGGCTGCGTCGCGCTGGCACTCGCACTCGCGTACACCGCGCTCATCCCCGGCCTGCGCGCCCGGACGGGGGAACGGGCATGACCGCCATGCTCTCCTTCGAGCCCCCGTCGCCCGCGATCCTGCTACGGATGGCGGAGCTGGGCTGGAGCGGCCGTGGGCGCGGACCCGGACGAGCGGTTGGGGCGAGGTCGTCGCCGCCCACGTGACCCTCAAGGTGGGCGCCTCCGCAACCGAGGACGAGCTCCGCCGGCACGTCCGAGGGCGGCCGGCCCGCTTCAAGGCACCCAAGACCGTGGTCTTCGGCGACCTGCCCAAGACCTCCACCGAGAAGATCCAGGAGTTCGTGCTGCCCGACCGTGACCGGCTGGCACGGACCGACCAGTCACCTGACGCGACCCACGGGAAGGCACGACCCATTGAGCCTCAGCGGTGACTACGAGCCGAGCCCCCAACAGTTCGTGGAGGACCACGTCCGGCGGTACGAGGAGACGGGCGATCCGTACAGCGGCCCGTTCGACGGGCAGCCGTGCATCATCCTCACAACACGTGGCCGGAAGTCCGGCAAGCTGCGGAAGACCCCTCTGGTACGCATCGAGCGGGACGGCGACTACGCCGTGGTCGCCTCGACCGGGGGCGGCCCGAACCACCCGCAGTGGTACCTGAACCTGGTCGCCGATCCCGAGGTCCTCCTCCAGGACGGGCCGACGGTCATGGCGCTCCGCGCGCGGACCGCGACGCCGGAGGAGCGCGCCGGCTGGTGGCCGCTCGCGACCGCCGTCTGGCCGCAGTACGACGACTACGGCGAGCGGACCGACCGCTTGATCCCGCTGGTGCTGTTCGACCCCGGGAACCCAGAGCCATCGACCGTCACCGCCTCAGGGAGCGATCCGTCGCACTGAGCGGGCATTTTGAAACTGGTGCTACCAGTCTCCGGTGCGGGCGAGATGCCGGGACATCGTCATGATCATGGAAATGTGGACCATGACTTCGTGGTGTGTAGGGAGTGTCTCGTAGTCGCGGACGCAGCGGCGATGCTTGCTGATCCAGGCGAAGGTGCGTTCCACGACCCAGCGGCGGGGCAGCACGGCGAAGCCCTTGACGTCGTCGGTGCGTTTGACGACCTCGACGGTCAGGGCCAGCACCTTGCAGGCCCAGATGATCAGCCGACCCGCATAGCCGCCGTCGGCCCAGACGAGGCTGATCGTGGAGAACCGGGCACGCAGTTGGGTCAGCAGTCGGTGCGCGGCGTCGCGGTCTTGGATGCCGGCGACGGTGACCACGACCGCGAGCAGCAGCCCGTTGGTGTCCACAGCGATGTGGCGTTTGTGGCCGTTGACCTTCTTCCCGGCGTCATAGCCGCGGGTCGTGCGCGCCACGGTGTCCGCTGCGCGCACCGACTGGGAGTCGATGATCGCTGCGGTCGGCAGCGGGTCGCGTCCCTGATGCAGACCCACGAGATCGCGCAGGGCGTCGTGTATCTGCTGCCACACCCCGTGGCGTGCCCAGCTCCCGAACAGGCCGTACACGGTTTGCTGTGGCGGGAACTCGCGGGGCAGCACCGCCCAGGCGATACCGCCACGGACCAGGTAGAAGATCGCGTCCAGGATCAGGCGGCGCGGGTGCTTCTCCGGACGTCCGCCCCGGCCGGTGGTGTTGCCCGGCGGCGGCAGCAGCGGAGCAAGGATCACCCACTGGGCATCGGTGATCGACGAGGTCGGATACACCGAGCACGGCCTGGTGGGGACCCGATCGTGGGCCGGGCATGACAGGCAGGTGCAGACAAGCGAGGATGGCACACGAACTCCTGGTGGCCGGCTGGCGTAGACAACCGTCCGACTACCAGGAGTTCACTCATGCAGGGCCAGGCGCGCCCGGCCGACCCTCACGGCTGTGATCAACTCGAGTCCAAGATTCGAGTTCCAAGATGCCCTCTGCGACAGGTGTCGCCGACTCGGCAGATGTTTCGATGCCGAGCCCGAAGGTCGGGCTCGTCCTGCGTGCGATCGGGATCATCGTCGCGGCGGGTTCCACGACATCAATGGTCGCAAGGTCGACCCTCCTACCCCGGCCCACCGCGCACCGGCTCCTCTCCGATCTCGCCGAGCACGGCTTCGTCGCGCAACCCGACACCGGGCGCTAACACCTGGGCCCGAGCTGTTCCTGCTCGGCTCTGTGGCCGCAGCCCGCAACGTCCTCGCCGAACAAGCCGGGGAAATCGCCTACTACTCCCCGCTCCGGACGCGGGAGACCGTCTGCCTCGCGGAATGCGAAGGCAGCACACGCCCTCAGCAAACGCCGACGCTGACTAGCCCGGAGCTTTCATGCGAGAACGCCCGGCGGGGCGAAGATGTTCAGGGTCGGCTTGTCAGCGGCTGATCGTGAGTTTCTGATCAAGCTGACCACGACCGGTGTGCACTCGGCGCGGATGATCATGCGGGCGCGTGACGACGTCCGAAGAGCTGGGTCGCACGGTGCTGGATCTCGTCGAGCGGATCCTCGTCGACATGCCCACGGCCGACTTCGCCCGACCCGCGTGGACCGACCACGGCCAGATCGTCGTCGTCGAGGACCTCGACACCGCCTACCAGGTCGCCGACGACTACGCCTCGGAGCACGTGCAGGTCCTCACCGAGGAGCCGCGCCGCGCGCTGGAGGCGATGCGCAACTACGGAGCGCTGTTCCTGGGAGAGGGCACGTGCGTGCCGTATGGCGACAAGGTGATCGGCACCAACCCCACGCTGCCGACCAGAGGCGCCGCCCGCTACACGGGCGGGCTGTGGGTCGGCAAGTACCTCAAGACCGTCACCTACCAGGAGGTAACCGACCGCGCCACGAGCGCAGCACTGGGTGAGCTGTGCGGACGGGCGGCTCGCGTCGAGTTCTTCGAGGGGCACGCCCGCTCCGGTGATGTCCGGGCGCACAAGTATGCCGGGGTCGAGCTGCCCTGGGCACGCTCGGTCCGATGACGACCGCCGCCGCACATCCGTCGGTGATCGGGCGGACGGCGCTGGTCACCGGGGCCGGCAACGGCCTCGGTGCGGCCATCGCGGCCCGCCTCGTCTCGGCCGGCGCTCGCGTCGTGCTGGCCGGGCGCGACCGCACCAATCTGAGCACCACCGCGGCGCTGCTGGGCGACGCCGCACGCATCGAGACGGTGGACCTCTCCGCTGCCGACTCGGTCGAGGAGCTGCGCGCCGCACTCACCGACGAGGAAGTATCGATACTGGTCAACAACGCGGGTGTGCCCGGGCCCGTCGCTCCGCCCTGGGAGATCGAGCCCGCCGAGTGGGACGACGTGTTCGCCGTGAACGTTCGCGGGGTCTACCTCATCTGCCGTGCGTTCCTCCCGACGATGATCACCAGGGGGACGGCGACATCGTCGTCGTCGCCTCGGTGACAGGGAAGCGACCGCTCGCCAGACGGACTCCGTATGCGGCGTCGAGGACGGCGCTACATGGCCTCACCGCGACACTGGCGCACGAGGTCGGAACGCTCGGCGTCCGCGTCAACACGCTGTCGCCGGGTCCCGTCGCGGGCCCTCGGATGACACGCAACTTCACGCTCGAAGGAGCCCGGACCGGCGCAACCCCACAAGACGCCGAGCGCGAGTTCGTGTCCCGTACCACGATGGGCCGCATGACCGAGAGCGAGGTCGCCGAGGCCGTACTCGCCATGCTGGCGATGCGGGGCATGACAGGCGCCGACATCGACCTGTCGGGAGGCATGATCGCGCGGTGAGCCGACGGCAGCATCGAATCGAGCGGGACAGGTTCCAGCAGGGTGGTGCCGACCAGCTCGGAGCTCTCGCACCCCTGTTCGAGAGGTGCCGATCAGACTCGCCATGCCTGCGGTGCCGCCTACGCAGCGCGCAAGAAAGAACGATCGGTCTTGCAAAGTTGGCCCCTCGCGTGGCACAGTCGCTAGTAGAAAGACCGTTCATTCTCCCGGAGGTTCACATGTCTGCCCTCTACACCGCCGCCGCGCTCTCCACTGGCGACGGCCGCAACGGCCACGTCCGCACGTCCGACGGCACCATCGATCTCGACCTGGCCATCCCCAAGGAGATGGGCGGCGCCGGCGGGGCCACCAATCCCGAACAGCTCTTCGCCGCCGGCTACGCGGCCTGCTTCCACTCCGCCCTGAAGCTCGTCGCCGGCCAGCGGAAGGCGGCGATCACCGACTCGTCCGTGTCCGCCGAGGTCGGAATCGGCCCGAACGACGCCGGCGGCTTTGCGCTCAGCGTCGAGCTGGAGGTCGAGCTGTCGGGTGTCGACCACGCGACGGCAGAGTCCCTCGTCGAGGAAGCCCACCAGGTCTGCCCCTATTCCAACGCCACCCGCGGCAACATCCCCATCACCCTCACCACGACCGTCAGCTGAGCCGGGGCGGACCGCGCAGGAAGGCGCCCCGCTGGGTTCAGGAAAGCCACGTTGCTGCCCCCACAGGGCATGAACGTGGCTTTCCTGAACCCCCTGACCGCCCCGAAAGGCCCGGCCCGTGGGTATGGGACGCATGAGATCGACCTCATGGCACTCCTCGATGTCGACGTGCGCGAGTCCGGCACCCGTCACTCGGGCCGATGGCGCAGCGCGGGCAGGAGCACGTCGTCGATCAGCGTTGTCGCGGTGGCCCGGTCGAGCGTTCGGCCACCGATGACGAGCTCCCGGAAGGCGAACGACGGGATGATGCCGATGAGGACGTCGAGGGGTGCCGCCGGGTCGACCTCGCCACGCGCGATCCCACGCTCGATCACCGACCGCAGTGCCGCCACAGGTGGGTTGCCGATCGCGGCGTAGGCGGCGTCGCGCAGTTCAGTGTCCCGCGATGCCTCACTGAGCAGGTTCGCCAGCAACAGCGCGGCACGTTCGCCCCCGGACGTGTAGTGCTCGATCCAGGCGAGCAGGTCCGCGCGCAGGGCCCCGGTGTCGGGGACGGCGACATCGGCCTGCACCGAACGCACCGCCGCGACCACCAGCGCCGTCTTGCTCGGCCAGCGTCGATACACCGCCGCCTTCCCGGTTCCCGCCTGTCGCGCGACCTCCGCGACCGACGTGCCCGAGAGCCCGTGCCGGGCGATGAGATCCACGGTCGCGTCCAGGATGGCTTGCTCGAGGCCTGGGTCGCGCGGTCGGCCGGCCGGCGCGGCGGTGTCTGCAGTGTCGGGAAGCACGCCCCCACCTTACAGGACCCTGTGGTACCGTAATTTACGAGACCAATTGGTCTCGTAACGACCGGAGAGAAGAGGTAGGGTCATGTCGTCACAAACGCAGCAGCTCAACGGTGACCACTCACCCGGACGCGGGGCAACCTGGGTTGTCGCCACCGTGCTGGTGGTCGTCATCGCACTGGCAGTGGCCGCCAACACGGTCGTGGCCCTGATCGCCGAAGACCTCGGTGCGAGCTCCGACTTCGCGCCGTTGACCCTGCCGGTCTACGGCGCGTTCACCGCCGTCGGCGTCATCGCCGGCTGGCTGGGATGGCGGATCGTGCTGCGCCGAGCGGCCCGTCCACGAACGGTGTTGACAGTACTGGTTCCCGTGGTCACCGCACTGTCACTGGCACCCGACCTGCTCCTGCTCGCGCTGCGGTTCATCCCGGGAACGAACCCGGCCAGCGTCGTGGCGTTGATGGTGATGCACGTCGTGGTGGTGGCACTCGCCGTGCCCGGCTACCTGATCGCCACCCGCCGCCAGCAACTCCCCGTCCCCGCGCCCACGGCATCCGTGGCCGCGGTGGCCTGACCTGCCGCCGATAGTGCACTCCCATTCGCCTGATACGGAGGAAACGATGAACCCCGCGACCTTGACATTGAGCACCACGGCCGATTCGAAGTTCGTCGCCATGATCGAGCGCCTCGATCTGGGCGAATCCGCAGGAACCCTGCCCGGCGTCGGGCCGCGGCCACCCGGCACCGAGCCGCGCCGGACTTCCGAACAAGCCCACGTCCTGCCGGGCGTGATCGATCATGTCCACGGCTGGCGCACCGATGCGGGCTTCCGCGGCGCGGTCGTGCTCGCCAGCCGCGATCACAACCGGATCAGCGTCTACAGCCGCTTCGATGCGGGCACGGAGCTCGCCGGCCGGCCCGCCCCCCGCGTACTGGACGCCGTGGCAGCCCAGGGGATCCAGGCACAGACACTGGACTGGCGGTGCTACGACCTCGCATGGCGAGACGGCAATGAACCCTTCACCGTCGTGTCGTTCAGCCACACACCGCTGGTGCACTTCGGCCTGTTCACGGTGCTCGACGGCCAGGCCGACGCCCTGCTGGACAAGATCGAGGCCAGCGCACCCGCATCACTGGCGACCCCCGGCCTGCGCACCATCAACTTCCACCGCAGCCATGACAACGAACGTATGATCAACTTCGGTACCTGGTCCACGTTCAACCATTTTCAGACCCTGCTGGACCAGCCCGGGTTCGCGAACAACGAGAAATACTGGACCGGGCTCGCCACGTTCGAGAACGACTACTTCGACGTCGTCGACATCGTCGAGGACTCGGGTGCGGAGCAACGAAGGGCCTGAGACAGGCCACGGCACATGCGAGGTAGCGCCGCGACGAACAGGACATCGACATGTCGGTACTGGTAATCGGATCCGCAGGACTCATCGGTCACGCGGTGCGTACCCATCTGGAGGCCAGGGGTGCAGCGGTGGTCGCGCCGGACCGCGACGAGCTCTCCTTCGACGGCTTCGAACAGACGACGTGCGACGTGACCGACCTCGCGGCGCTGGAACGGATCATGTCCTCGCAGCCGGTGTCCGCCATCGTCCACTGTGGCGCAGCGTCAGGTCCGGTGGTCGAGCGCGACGACCCGCGACGCGTCATCGAGATCAACGTCGGCGGGACCGCGAACCGGCTGGAGATTGGCCGACGCCACCGGATACCCCGCTTCGGCTACTGCTCCTCGATCGCAGCGTACGGGACGACCCCGCCGGCACCAGTTCCGGAGACCGCACCGTTGCGCCCGCTGGACGGCTACGGCGCAACCAAGGCAGCCGGCGAGCACCTGGTCGCGGCCTACGCCGCAGCAGTACGTGCACGTCGACGACGCGGCCGCCGCAGCCGCCGCGCTGGACGCCGACGACGTGACCGGCCCTGCAACATCACCGGTGGAGCTGTCCACACCATCCAGGACGTCATCGACTCCGTGCGCCGCACCGACCAGCGCTGCCGGGCGAAACCCGCACCCCCCGACCCCGACGGTGCAGCCCGCTGGCCCGCTCGACTCGAGCTCACCGCTGCCCGAACACGCTCTCGGATGGAGGCCGAACAAGGACTTCGACGCCGCCGTAGCCGAGTACCGCCCGTGGCTGGAGCACCACGAAGAATGACTGTTCGCAGCGTGGATCAACGGTAGCGCTCGCCGAGCGCGGCCCATTCGTCCATCCCGACCGCTCGGAATACTCCGAGCGGGCCCTGGGCGATGCGTGGATCCTCCCCGCCCAACTCGACGAGCGCGCCGGCCATCGCCATGGTGGTGGGCTGGAGCAACGCCCCAGGTCGGCATCCGAAACGGGGGGTCCGCCCCGCGGGGACCACGTTGAACACCAGCGGGGCTTGGATCTCGGCGGCGATGCGTTCGATCTCCGCCACCGTAGGCCCGCATCGTCCGCACGACGTGCATCGGGTTGCCGTAGCCGGTGTCGGCGTCCGCAACGACGGGAGCCCGCTCGCCTCGACCACGAGCGCCGCACGGTCGGCCATCTCGGTCGCGGTGGCCAGCCCGATGTCCGGCAGTATCCGCGCGGAGTGGGGGTCGTCAGTGGCGCAGCTCGGCCAGCTGACCTCCTACTCCTTTCTCGGCATGTTCGCCGGGAGGATCATCGGCGGTCGTCTGGCTGACCGGCTGGGCCGCAGACGCGTCCTCGTCTGGGCCAGCGCGGTCTACTCGATCGCCTCGCTGTTGTCCGCGTTGGCCCCGAACCTGGCCGTGCTCGGAGTGCTGCGGGTCATCACCGGTGTCGGGATCCAAGCGGTGACCGGGGTGCTGATCGTCTACGTCGCCGAGATGTTCCCCGGGGCGAGCCGCGGCCGCAGCCAGGCGCTCATGCTGGGCATCGGCCTGCTCGGAGTTCCCCTGGTCGCGAGCGCAGCCCGGCTGATCGTGCCGCTTTCACCCGAGTCGTGGCGCTGGGTGTTCGTACTGGGCGCGATCGGCATCATCCCGGCTGTGTTGGCCCGGTTCCTGCTTCCGGAATCGGTGCGCTGGGCCGCGGTCAACGGCCGGGCCGACGAGGCCCGGGCCACGGTCGAGCGGATGGAGGCCCAGCTACCCGACCCGCTGCCCGAGATCGTCGAGACCACCGCGATCCACGAGTACAAGAAGGCGTCTGACCTGTTCGCGCCGGAGATCCGCAAGCGCACGATCGTTGTGACCCTGACCCTGATCTTCGGAACCCTGGGCGTCTTCGGTTTCACCGGCTGGGTGCCGACCTTGCCCGTCGAGCGTGGTTACTCCACTGTGGAGGCGCTGACCATCACGACGATCTTCTCCATCGGCCCGCCCCTGGGCGCACTGTTCGCGATGCTGCTCAGCGACCGCTTCCAGCGGCGCACCACGTCGTTGGTGCTCACCTCGACCGTCGCCGCGCTGATGCTGGTCTTCGCGTTCACCGGCTCCTACTGGATCCTGGTGATCAGCGGGTTCGCCGTGACCATGCTGCTGCAGACCAACACCGCCGTCGTCTACGCCTACCTGCCCGAGGTGTTCCCCACGGTCTTGCGTGGGCTCGGCTCCGGGTTCGCCAACGGCATCAGCCGCCTGTCCGGGTTCGGCAACGCGTTCCTCATCGCTGCCATCGCCGCTGCCGCGGGTTTCGGTGGGGTCTTCACCCTCACCGCCGCGTTCGTCCTGCTCTGCGGTCTGACCGTCGGCCTGTTCGGTGAGCGCACCCGCGGGCGCCGCTTGGAAGACATCGGGGAGAAGGTCCCCTGACCACCGCTGTCTCCCCCATCGCGATTCCACGTCCCAGCCGCCGCACACGTCAGCGGCCGTATGTCTCCAGCAGCCGCAGCCACACCTCGCTGACCGTGGGGAACGCCGGAACGGCATGCCACAGCCGGTCGATCGGAACCTCTCCAACGATCGCGATCGTCGCAGCATGCAGCATCTCCGCGACGTCCGGGCCGACCAGGGTGACTCCGACGATCACCTGGCGGTCCTCGTCGACGACCATGCGGGCGTGGCCGCTGTATCCCTCGGCGTGCAGGGCGGATCCGGCGGTGGCGGCCAGGTCGTAGTCGATGACCCGGGTTCGCAGGCCGGCAGCTTCGGCGGCGGCCGCGGTCAGACCCACTGACGCGATCTCCGGCTCGGTGAAGACCACCTGCGGCACCGCGCGCTCGTCGGCCGTCGATGCGTGCCGGCCCCACCGGCCGTCGTCGACCTGTTCGCCCCTCGCGCGCGCCACGATGACGTCACCCACCGCGCGGGCCTGGTACTTGCCCTGGTGGGTCAGCAGAACGCGCCGGTTGACGTCCCCGACAGCGTACAGCCGGCCATCACCGACCAGCGCACCGTCCACTCCGACCACACGCATCGTGTCGTCGACCGTGAGCCAGGCACCCGGCTTCAGGCCGATGGCGTCCAGGCCGATGTCCTCGGTGTTCGGCGTCCGGCCGATCGCGACGAGAAGTTCGTCCGCTTCGATCTGACCGCCGTCAACCAGGGTGACGCTGACGGTGCCGTCGGCGTTGCGGCGCACCGCTACGGCCTCGGCGCCGACGCGCACCGTCACACCCGCCTCCTGCAGAGCTTCAGTGACCCGCTCACCCACGAACGGCTCCTGGAGGTGCAGCACGCCGTCGCGGGCCAGCATCTCCACCGACGCGCCCAGACTTGCAAAAGCGGTCGCCATCTCCGATGCCACAACACCGCCACCGATGATGGCGAGCCGGCCCGGAACCTCCTTCGCCGCAACGGTTTCCCGACTGGTCCACGGTGCCGCCTCGCGGAGGCCCGTGATATCCGGGACCAGCGCACCGGTGCCGGTCGCGACGACGACGGCATGCCGAGCGGTCAGCGACGACGTGACGCCGTCCTCGGCGATCACCTCGACGACCTGGGCGGAGCTGATCCGCCCCTGCCCCCGGTACAGGGCGATACCCGCCTGCTCGAGCCAGGCGACCTGCCCGTCGTCCTTCCAGTACGAGGCGAAGGAGTCGCGACGACGGAGTACAGCCGCGACGTCCAGCTCGCCCGTCACCGCCTCACGCGAGCCGGGCAGTCGTTGCGCGGCTCGAAGTGCGGCGGCGCTGCGCAGCAGCGCCTTGGTCGGCATGCAAGCCCAGTAGGAGCACTCGCCGCCGACCAGTTCGCGCTCGACGATGGCGACGCTCAGGCCGCCCTGCACCACCCGGTCCGCGACGTTCTCACCCACCGGACCCGCACCGATGACGACGACGTCATATGTGTCAGTAACAACCATGTCAACGCTCCTTGACAGCGTGGCGCAACCGAAGCGCCGAGAGAAAGCGGAATCTGCACATCGCTGAACGCAACCCCGAGCAGAACGGGCCGGACGGCATTGCCGCCGAGGGCTCAGGCCACACCGGAACTCACGGGGGCCTTCGTCGTGACGGCTCCGAGCCGGACCGCCGAGACCAGGAAGAAGATGCCACCGAGTGCGGCGTAGCCCGCCACGGTGACGAGCGAGGCTCCCGGATTCGAAGCCATCAGGATGAATGACGATCCGGCACCCACGGACAGGGCACCACTGAGGATCATGGGCCACTGGCCGCCCATCTTCCGCCGGCCGATGCCGACGATGAGCTGGATGACGCCCGAGACGATGGCCCAGGCTCCCCACACCCGGAGAACCCCGGGGATTCCCGAGGTGCCGACGGCGACGGCGATGCCGACGGCCGCAAACGTGCTGACAGCGATGTTCACATACAGGCCCACGACGTTCTGGGACCGCTTGGAGGCGCGCGCGTCGATGATCGCTGCAGCCACGTCGAAGAGCGGGTACAGCACGAGCAACACGATGCTGATCGGTCCGAGCCTGGACGCGGTCACGCCCACCACGACGGCCCAGACGAGCGCGAACGCGGCACGGATGAAGTACAGCCGCCGCAAGGACGACGTGGCGGAACTGATGGCAGTCACAGGATTTCCTTCGTTTGAGGCGTGTTCAGGTCCGAACGCGAACGACCTGGCTCATCGCGGGCCATGACCGGCTGATGCCTTGGATCGAGAGCACGAAGCCGAAGTCGTGTACTGAACGTTCTATACAGAGGACGATAACCTTGACTCCCATCCGCGTCAAGACCGAACGTTCTATCTCACCCGTGAGGGCGGGACCACACCCCCGTGGACCAGCGGGCGACTCCGGATGACAGGCAGGGGTTCTCCTGCCGGATGCGTGAGTGCCCGCGGCCACCCGGGTGGGCCTCCCGCCCCGGGTGACAGCACGTCGCACACGAAGTCAGGCCTCGCACACCAGCGGCTCACACCGTCGACACCGTGCGAGGTCCGAGAACGTGTGCGACGTCCGATGGGAGCGTTCTAGGTCATGCTGACAAAGGGATGGTCGATGGCCTTCGTGATCCGGCTCGTCCCTGGCAAGGCGCCGCCCCGAGCCGTTGCACTTGGACGTACCCGGTCGGGGCGGCAACGCCGCCAGGGGCGATCTGGGCGCGAAGGCCGCGATCAGGACTTTGTCAACGCGGCCTAGCGGGAGTCGCCGCCTCACGTCCCCGCGTTGCCGCGGTGCTCCGCCAGGCCGCGGACCAGAGCGATGAACGAGCCAACCTCAGAGCTGTAGGCGATGCCGTCGAAGCTGTTCGCCACCGAAAGACCGTCAGTGAGAGCCCTTCCGAGGACTGCCAGCTCGGCAACAAGCGCAAGATCAGCTTCTGCGCCATCCGGCGCGAATACCGGAGTGAGCGCATTCACCCAGGACGCGTGGGCACGATCCCGGATACGACGCACCGTCACCTGAATCGAGTCGGCGTCCTTCTGCGGGCCGACAGCGATCCCGATGAGGAGCCGAAGGTAGTCCGGGCGCCCGTCCAGAGACCTGCACGCGGCCGAGAGCCACGCTTCGAGGCGCTCTATCGGCGCCAGATGGTCGAACGCCGACGGGTTGGGAAACAGGGCATGCAACTCCTCGTACGTGCACTCGAGCACGGAGGCGAGCACACCGAGCTTGTTGCCGAAGTGGTAGTAGATCGAGCTCGCCGGAAGACCGGACAGCGCACACAGTTCCGAGACGGCCATGCCGTCGAAGCCCTTTTCGCTGATGAGGGCTCGGGCCGCGTTCAAGATGGCATCTCGGCCGCTGACGGTCACAGCGGCCGGCTCGGAGCCCGAATCCCTCACCATGGCGCCATGATAGGTCCGCCCTGTCGTTGACACTTGACGGCGACCCAGGTGCCAGGCATCGCGCCTCGCGTTCACCGGCCCACTGCGGACGCGGTCGAACGCCCCCAAGGAACTAGCCCTGACCGTCCCCGTTTCTGTAGTGATCGATACATACAGGGACTGCCGGCGAATGACGAGCACGACCCAGGCTTGAGGCCCCGACGAAACCTACGGGGTCGGGCGAGGCGGAGGTACAGCTCCGCCACTGCCCCGATCACGTGGTCCGCCCCACTTCCGGCCGCATGGCGGCGGAAGTGGGGCGGTGTCTGGTCGGTCAGCCCAGCGGTCAGCCGGACGGGCGTCTCAAGCGGTCACGGCCTGCGCATGACGCGGGCCGACCAACGGTCCACCCTGCCGTGAACGGGGCCGGCCTGGCCGCGGGTCAGGACCGGTTCTCCGCAAATCGGAGATCGAGGAAGTTGACAGCGCCGGCGACACCGAACGTCTGCTCGGCGCCATGAGTCCGTCCGTCGTGCTCGACCGTGACAAGGTTCGCTCCGCGCGAACGATACTGCGCCGCCAACTGCCGTGCCGCCTCGACGGGGAGAAGTTCGTCGGCTGTGCCGTGGTACATGTAGGTGGGGGCGGACGGAGCGCCGTCGAGGCTGACCAGGCTGATGCTGTGGGCAAAGTCAGCGAAAGGACCCGAGGTCAGAGATCCAGGTGAGGCTTCGAACTGTTCAACTGTCGTATTGGGCGTCCCGACGGCAACGGCATCCCCGAGACAGCCGCGCGCAGCCACATCAGCCTGGGCCCGCGCGGATTCGCTCAGGTATTGATTGACGTTGGACTGCGGATACGTGTTGCGGATCGCGGCCAATCCGAATGTCATGAAGGCGGAGTAGGGCTTGCCGCTGACGGCCCGGATGGTAGCGTTCACATCGGCGGGCACGCCGCCGATGGCGATCCCCTTGATCGGGAGTTCGGGAGCGTAGCCTGCCTGCAGTTGTGCGGTCGCGGCGGTGGCGAAACCTCCGCCGGAATATCCCCACAAGCCGATCGGGGCATTCTTGTCGATGCCGGCGGGTGCGAAGGAGCTCGCAGCGCGAACCCCGTCGAGGACTCCGTGCGCCGCCGCGGCCGCGCCAAGGAACTCGGAGTGGGGTCCTTCGTAGTCCGGGACCATGACTGCCCAGCCGCGACGTACGGCTGCCGCGACCTGCTCACGATCAAAGGCAGCTTGGCCCAGAATCGCGTCGCGTGCCGTCGCGCCCGCGCGGAGCATGTAGGACGGTGCACACACGGTGGCCAGGCCGTCCTCGGGCTGCTGATACGACAGCAAGGGACGTGGTCCAGCGCCCGGCCAACGGTCCGTCGGGATCAGCAGGGTGCCGACCGTAGCGGTCGCCCGTCCGGCGTTGTCACGGGTCTTGTATAGCAGTTGCCAGACCTTCGCGGGCGCCGGTACCGCAAGCGCGCCGCCGGGCAGTTCTCGGGAGTTCAGCACCTTTCCGTCGGGTTCCTGCTCAACGGTCGGCGGTACGACGTAGAACGGATCATCGTCCGGACGCAGCAGGCCGGCCGGAGCAGCGGCAGCGGCAGCGGCAGCGGCAGCCGGAGCCGACGGGGTCGAACAGGCAGTGGCAACGACAGTGGTGGCAACCGCGGCGAGCACGGCCGATGACAGCCGCAGGGCAATGCGCAATTGAGTGGTCATGGGAAGTCCGATCCATTTCTTGCTTGCGAGTCAGAGGTAGGAGACGCCGGTCAAGGCTTCGGCTGCTGTCCACAACCGACGACCCACGGACGGATCGGCGGCATCGGCGCTGGGCTGGACCTCGGCGACGTGCCCTCTCGTTTCCCTCCGACCTGAGGGACCGAAGAACTGACCCCCTTGCACGCCGGGAGCGGTAGCGGCGTACAGCTGCGGCAGCACCCCTTGCTCGAGCGGCTGTGCACTGAGCGAATAGATCCGGGCGATGATCTGCCCGAGCCGCCCGCGGTGCTCCCAGGCACGTGCCGTGAGGTTCGTGGTGGTCACCCCGGGATGGGCGAGGACGCTCACGATCGGTGAATCGACGGCGCGCAACCGACGGTCGAGTTCGAGGCCGATGACGGTGCTCGCGAGTTTCGAGCGGCCGTACGCCCGGCTGGCGTCGAAATCCCGCTTCGACATGAGGTCGTCGAAATCGAGCCCGGTCTTCTTGTGGGTGACCGAACTCAGACTCACGACCCTGGCGGCGTCCGCCTTGCCCAACGTGTCCAGCAGGAGACCGGTGAGCGCGAAGTGGCCCAGCATGTTGGTACCGAGCTGCAGCTCGAACCCGTCGACGGTCGTCCGGGCCGGCCCGAGCAGGACCACGCCGGCATTGTTGATCAGCAGGTCGATTGCCGGGAAGTCGGTGACCAGCCCGCCCGCGAACGATCGGACCGACTGCAGGGAGGCCAGGTCCAGTTCACGCACCTCGAGATCGGCCGGCCCGACCGATTCCCGGATCACAGCAGCGGAGCGCTCGCCCGCAGCCACGTCACGCACGGCGAGCACGACCTTGGCGCCGTGCCGGGCGAGTTCGGTGGCGGTGGCGAGCCCGAGGCCCGAGTTCGCCCCCGTCACCACAGCCACCCGGCCGCCTTGATCGGTGATGTCGCCGGCTTTCCACGTTTTCATGACAATCCTCCTGGTGACTTCCTCGACGTGCTCCAACCTCGAGGATAATGAGCAATCGCGAAACTCCGTCGCAATCGCCTACCTGGGTATAGAAAACCCACCTTCGTGGAGCCGAAAAGGTCGACACAACCGGTTTCGCGGGCGCGACAAACCGACATCGATCACCAATGAGGATGCCGTTAAATTGCGGCGCCAAGTCCGCACAAATGACCTTGAGGATCACCGATCAGCGACACCCACTGTTCCCCTGAACGCGCAGAGTCACCTCGGACCTCGGCCATCGACCTCGCGCGCCATCGCATGGGACGGGCGCCCGTCACCGGCCTTCTGAGTTCGAGTGGCATGAAGCGATGCGAGGAGCTGGATGCGTTCAGCGTCCGCACTACCCGGTGCCGCGGTGTACACGAGGAGCATGGGCCCGGGGCCACCCGGCAGGGCGTAGGTGTCCCAGGTCAGCGTGATCTCGCCAACCTCCGGGTGCCGGAACGTCTTGGTTCCGTGGATCGACGAACGCACGTCATGGCGCGCCCAGAGCCGCCGGAACTCCGCGCTGCGGATGCTCAGTTCGCCCACGATCGCCGTGGCTCGTGGATGCATCGGATCATCGGCGACAGCGGCGCGCAACATGCCGATGTACTGCACCGCGAACCCCTCCCAGTTCGCACAGCGCAGCCGGGCCTCCGGATCCAGGAACAGTGCGAGGAGCAGGTTGCGCTGGGCGACGGGGATGTTGTTCGGGTCGCCGAGCAGAGCAGCGGCGAGCGGGTTCCAGGCGAGCACGTCGAGGTGCCGGCCGATGACCAGTGCCGGCGTCCCCATGGTCTGCAGCAGGTGCCGGGTGCTCGGCGGTACCCGTTCCGGGGCGCTGTGCCGGCGGCCGGCAGGTGACCGGCGGGCCGCGTGGGCAAGGGTGAACAGGTGCCCCCGCTCCTCCTCGTCCAGGTTCAAGGCGCCGGCGAGGGCGTCCAGGATGTCGTCCGACGGCCGCACGTCGCGGCCCTGCTCCATGCGCTGGTAGTAATCGGTACTCAGCCCGGCCAGCAAGGCGAGCTCTTCGCGGCGCAAGCCAGGCACCTTTCGCCGGCCTCCGGGCTCGAGCCCGACGTCCTGTGGGCGCAGCCGGCTCCGCCGGGAACGGAGGAAGTCTCCCAGCTCCCGGGCGTAGGGTCGTTCGTCGGGCATGCCGATGATCGTCGCACCGCGGGCAGGATCGAAGGTAGGACTCGTAGTCCCATGCAGGTCGCTATGCTGGGACAACAGCACCACACACCTCGGCCGGTGCCCGGTTCACCCCCCGCCGGGTGACCGCCGCGGAGCCCCAGCCGGTATGACCCCCCTCGCGCTCACCGGATGCGTCGACGGTCGGATCGGACGTGGGCCGGGGGTGAAAGCGGCCGAACCTGCCACGGAAGAACAGCAGCGGGTGACCGTGGCGGGCGTCGAGGTCGGTCACCCGCCCGATGACCACGTAGTGGTCACCGGCATCGTTGACGCTCTCGACGGTGCAGGAGAGGTGGGCGAGCGCGCCGTCGAGCTGCGGTCCCCCAGTACCTGGCGTCCACCCCACCCCGGCGAGCTTGTCAGCGGTCGCACGTCCGAACCGCTGGGCAAGATCGTGCTGCTCATCGGAGAGGACGCTCACCGACAGCCGGCCCACGGTCTTGATCTGCTCCCACGTCGTGGAACCCCGCCGAACCGAGATCGCGACGAGCGGCGGATCGAGCGACACGGAGAAGAACGACTGGCAGGTGAAACCGACGGGCCCCGACTCGGTGTCGGCCGCGATGATGACCGGACCGCTGGCGAACCGGCCGAGCACGTCGCGGTAGTCGTCCCCGCTGATCGCTGCTGGGCCCGGGGGCACCATCGAGGTTCGGTCGGGCACGAGAGTCATGACTCACCTCCGAATTCCTTGACCGGTTCCGACGCTGCGCCGCGGCCGGCGATGTGGCCGAACGTGAGCGCGACGCCGAGCGTGGCGCCCGCCGACCAGTACGCCTGCGCGGCAGGCGAGGCGATGCAGTTCCCCGCCCCGTACAGACCGCGGATCGGGTCGCCGCGCACACCGAGGACGCGGCCCTGCGCATCGATGCGCGGGCCGCCCTTGGTGTCGAGCATCCCGGGGCCCAGGACGATCGCGTGGTAGGGACCGGTGGCCGCGAACGGGTGCATGGTCGGGTTCGTCATGCTCTCGTGGCGCGGCGGCCCGTTCCACGCCTGTTGGATCGGCGACTCACCACGGCCGAAGTCGACGTCCACACCGGACGCGGCGAAGGTGTCGAAACGCGCGAGCGTCGCCCGCAACTGCTCGGCGAAACCGTCGTCGAGCCGGACGCCACCAGTGCGGTCGGCCAGCTCGGCCAGCCTGGCGTCCAGCGCGTCGGCGAGTTCCTCGAGGGTGTCACCGGAAAGCACGTATCCCACCGAGTCGCCGGGCAAGGGCACCGGCACCCGGTACGGAAAGTCGAAGTCGTTGTTGGCGACCGCGTTGTCGTAAACCTGGAACAGCAGCAGGTTCGCGTACTCGCGGTGCGTCGCGTCCCACCCGAAATGCACCTGCGACCGCTCGTTGTAGACCATCTTCTCGTTGACGACACGCTTGCCGAAGCGGTTGACCAGCACCATGCTGTCGCCGAAGGGCATGAACACGTCCCGCACGGTCGACGGGTGGGCGAACACCATCTCGAGCGGGGTCTGCGACCACCACGCGTTGCTCATGTTGCCCAGCTGCGCGCCGACCTCACCGGCGATCGTGACGAAGTCCCCGGTCGCCGACTCGGCCGCGCAACCACCGAAGACGGGACCGCGCAGGAACTGGCGTCGCATGTCCGGGTTGTGCGCGAACCCGCCGGACGCGAACACCACCGCCTTGCGCGCCCGCGCCAGCACGGTGCGGGTGCGGTGGTGCAACTCGAGTCCGACGACGGTCATGCCGGCCTCGCTGGAGTCGTCGGTGATCAGCCTGACGGCCTCGTGCTCGGTGCGGATGTCGATGTCCAGCAGCCGGGCCTGGCGCTCGAACTCTGCGATCATGAACTCGCCGCGGGTGCTGCCGTCAGCGATTCCACGGCCGGCGATGATCTCCTGTTGCGAGGTCCAGCCGTCCGGGAAGACGTGCCGACCGTGCGGGACGGTGTCCTCGGGCAGGTCGGCGCAGTAGTCCGGCATGGTCATGTCGAGGTTGGGTTTGAAGGCCCCGCAATCGGTCATCGCCTGCAGCGCCGGTCCCGCGTTGTCGAAGAAGGCGGCCAGCAGGTCGTACTCCAGCCGGGTCAGGCCAAGCCGTTCGTCGGCAGGTGCGTAGGACTGCGGGTAGGACAGCCGGGCCAGCAGTCGCAGCGCCTGATCCCGGTCGTCGACCAGGCCCCGATCGCGCAGCAGGTGGTTGTTCGGCAGCCAGAAGTACGCACCGGACTTCGCGGTGGTGCCGCCGAGGAAGGCGGCCTTCTCCACGATCAGGACCGAGGCACCCTCGTGCCGGGCGGCGAAGCCGGCGGCGAAGCCGGCGGCGCCTGAGCCGACCACCACGACGTCGGCCGCGAGATCCCAGATGTCGTCGTCCGTCATAGTGGTTCGCTAGCTCCGGGTCGTCGTGGCAAGAGGCTGCGGCTCGGTGACGCCGTCGAGGACGGGCGGCGCAGCGGGAACCGGACGGTGCCCCCACAGGCTCGGCGCGGTCACCTCGTGCACGGACCAGGTGCTCGAGTCGACCTGTTGGGCTCCGAATCCGATCTCGACGTTCGTGCCGTCCGGCGCGGCCACGTAGAACGAGGCCATGAGGTCGTTCGTGTGCCTGCCGAGCGTCTCGCGAATCGTCACGCCGTTGTCCTGACAACGGTCGATGGTGGACCCGACGTCGTCGAGGGTCGTCATCTCCACCATGAAGTGCCGCAGCTTGCCCGGGTCCTTGAACTCGACCAGCGCGACGCTGTGATGCCGTGGGTTGCATCCGTAGAACTGCACGGTGCGTGCCGGCACTCCGTTGGGGCTACCCAGCGTCGCGGTGTTGCGCAGCTGGAAGCCGAGGATGTCGCGGTAGAACGTGGCCGAGGCGGCCATGTCGGAGGTGGTCAGTACTACGTGTCCGAACCCGAGCGCGCCGGCGACGAAACCATCGACGTATGGGGTCACCAGCCGCGTGTGGTCGGTGATCGGCGTCGAGTAGAACTCGATGGCCACCCCGGCCGGGTCGGTGGTCCGGACGAACTCACCTACACGGCGTTCAGCACACTCGGTGTCCGTGCCGCAGGACCAGGCGATGTTGAAACGGTCGAGCATGACGGTGATCTCGTCGAGCTTCGAGGAGTCGTCGACGCGGAAGCCCAGTGCGTCGATGCCGGCATCGGCACGGGGCACGACCGCAAGCCGGTAAGGCTCGTCGTCCATGCGGAAATACTGGCTGCCGTCCACGTCGGTTCGAGCGTGCATCATGCCCAGCGTCTGCGTCGCGAATGTCGCCCAGGCCGCGACATCCGGGCTGCGCCAGCGCAAGTAACCGAGTGACCGTACAAGCACGGGAACCGCCCTTTCGCAGAGGAACTGCCGAGCACGTTAAGCCGGGCTCGGACGGGGGCCAACCGGCCCGTCCCACTGACTGGGTCGCGGCACGGGAAACCGATCGTTCAAGGTGAGCGCCGGCGCCACCGCGGTGGCGCCGGTGCGATTCAGGTGGACGACCCGGCCGGGCACGCGCCTGATGGTGGACTCCACGGCCTTTCTCGGCGTGATCATGGCCTGGGCGGCTACGTCCCGTTGGCCGGGACGACAACGGAAATGCGCCCCATCCGCGCCGGTTATGGTCCGGCCCCCCATGACCCCGGCATCCGCGCCGATGTCCGGATCGGCCGTGTCAAGAGCCGATCACGCGGGTGTGCTCGACACAAGGAGACCGATGATGACGACAAGAAGCCGACTCGTCGGCGCCGCGGTAGCAGCGGCGCTGGCGTTGGCGGGTGCAGCTCGAGCGCGCCCGGCGCCTCGGGCGAGATCGTGATCGGCGCGATCGGCAGCTACACCGGCCGCACGGCAGCGACGATCGGCCCTGCCCCTGACGGCATCCAGGCGTGGGCGCAGGCGGTCAACGACGCGGGCGGCATCAACGGCAAGAAGGTCAAGCTCCTGGTCGAGGACGACGCCGGCAACGCGACGTCCGCGCTGGCCAAGGTCAAGCAGCTGGTCGAGCGGGACCACGTCATCGCGATCGTGTCCGACAACAGCGTGTCGACCCCGGCATGGGCACAGTACGTCGAGCAGAAGCAGATCCCGGTGCTCGGCGGCTTCGCACTGACGCCACCGTTCTCCGAATCCGCGATGTTCTTCCCCACCGGCGCCAGCTACATCACGCAGACCTACGCCGAGATCGAGGTCGCGAAGTCCTTCGGCCCCAAGGTCGCGTCCTACGTCTGCGCCGAGAGCCCCAACTGCGCCGCACTGAGCGCATTGCAGAACAAGGTCGTGACCGACGCCGGCGTCGATCTGGTCATCAACCAGACCGCATCGTCCACGGCACCCAGCTATGTCCCGCAGTGCCAGGCGGCCAAGGACGCGGGTGCGAACGCGATGATCATCAAGGTACCGGTACGGGCGGTGGCCGAGCAGTGCCGAAAGCTCGGCATGCAGCTCGGCTTCGTCTCCGGCGGCGGTAACGTCACCGCCGACGTGCTGACGAGCGACGCGGCTCAAGGCCTGAAGAACGTCGATGACAGCTACCCACTGTTCATCGACGCGATCGCGGAGAAAACCGATTCCGGACGCGCCTTCCAGGCTTTCGTGGCGAAGTACGCGCCCACCGTCCGCGGCAAGGTCTCGCCCTTCTTCTCCGCCGCCTACATCCACGGAAAGCTGTTCGAAGCCGCGGTCGAGGCATCCCACTCCGACGAGGTCACGTCCGCGTCGATTCTCGAGGGCCGCTACGCCCTGCCACCCGATTTCACCCTCGACGGACTGACGGCACCGCTGAACTACCAGACGGGTCAGCCGACCGTCGTCAACTGCGCGTACGTCGACGAGATCAAGAACGGCGCGTGGGCACCGGGCGACCAGTTGCAGGTGTGCGCGCCGCAAGCGTTGGTGAACCGCCTGGCTCAGCAGAAATAGCCGGCCTGATGCTTTCCTACATCGTCGTCGGAATCGTGCTCGGCTCGATCTACAGCCTGGCCGGTGTCGGGCTCGTCCTGACCAACAAGACCTCCGGTGTGTTCAACTTCGCGCACGGCGCGCTCGCCACGGTTGCCGCGTTCGTCTTCTACACGCTCAACGTCATCCTCCATATCTCCTGGCCGCTGGCGGCCGCGGCAGCGATCCTCGTCGCCGGCCCGGCGATGGGCTACCTGCTCGAGGTGCTCACTCGCACGCTGCCGAGCTCACCGCTCGCCGTCCAGGTCACCACGACCGTGGGCGTCGTGCTCGTCGTCGATGCCGCCGTGACGCTGATCTTCGGAACGGAGCAGATCCGGACCGTCCCCCAGTTCCTGCCCGATAACGGCATCAACATCGGCTCGACCGTCGTCACGACCGCGCAGCTGATCGTCGTGGGAGTCGTGCTGCTGGCGAGCATCGGCCTGTTCCTGCTGTTCAACTTCACCCGGACCGGACTCGCCATGCGGGCGGTCGTCGACGATCCCGGGCTGCTCGACCTCGCGGGACGCAGCCCGGCTCGGGTCAGGCGGTGGGGCTGGAGCATCGGAGCGACCTTCGCCGCGGCGTCCGGTGTCGCGATCGCGCCGCTGGTCCAGCTGGACAGTACGACCCTCACGCTGCTCGTCGTCCAGGCCTTCGGAGCTGCCGCCGTCGGATCGTTCACCAGCCTGCCCCGCACCTATCTCGGCGGCCTGGTGATCGGTGTTGCTTCGGCGCTGTCGACGAAGTACTTCCCGGACGGGCTGCTCAGCGGCTTGCCCAGCGCGCTGCCGTTCATCACCTTGTTCCTCGTCCTGTTGCTCTCACCGAAGCGGGTGCTCGGCCACCGGGCGCTGCTCGCCCCGCCCCACGCACCGGCTTGGCGCGTGCCCGGCCCGGTCCAGACCGCCGGGGGTCTCGCGCTCATCGCGGCCGTCGCGCTGGCCCCGATCTACGCGGGTTTCCACCTGGGCGACTACACGTCGACCTTGGCCTATGTCGTGTTGTTCCTGTCGCTGGGGGTGCTGACACGGCTCTCCGGCCAGGTCTCGCTGGGGCACGTCACGTTCATGGCGATCGGGGCGTGCGCGTTCGCGCAACTCTCCGAGCACTTCGACCTGCCGTGGGGAGTCACGCTCGTGCTCGCCTCGGCGGTGGCGGTACCGGTCGGTGCGTTGCTCGCGATCCCGGCGATCCGGCTCTCGGGGCTCTACCTCGCGCTCGCGACTTTCGGCTTCGCCATCGTCGTGACCTATTTGTTCCGTTGCCCTTCCTGTTCGGCAACGCGGGCGCCACGATCCACCTGAACCGTCCGGGCGACGGCTGGCTGGCCACGGACGAGGGCTACTTCTACCTGGTGCTCGGACTCGTGGTGGTCGTGGCCCTGCTCGTCACCGTGGTCACCCGCAGCCGCCTCGGCCGGCTGCTCGGGGCGCTCAACGACAGCGCCCGCGGCCTGGAGTCGACCGGGGTCTCGGTGAACGTCGCCCGGGTGCTGGTGTTCTGCCTGTCGGCGTTCCTCGCCGCGTTCGCCGGCGTACTCGGCGGCGTGGGCCAGCAGGTCGTGACCGCGTCGTCGTACGGGCCGTTGCTGTCGCTCACCTTCTTCGTACTGGTCGTGATCAACCCGGGCGGGGCGCCGTGGTACGCGGTCCTCGCCGCCGCCGGCATCGGTCTCGTCCCCTCCTACCTGAGCGACCCGGACACCGCGAACTACCTCACGCTGTTGTTCGGTTTGGGAGCAGTGACCTACGCGTTCGCCGCTGCACACGGTGGACAGGCCGGCGCGCCGAAATGGGTGGCACGCATGCAGCACGCCCGCCGCAGCCCGATCGGCTCGGCGCCTCCGGCAGTGGCGGCGCGACCACCCTCCCCCAGGCGCCCCGGCATCCAGGGCAACGCCGCCCCGGTCGAGGTCATCGACGTGCGCGTCCGCTTCGGCGGCCTCAAGGCCGTCGAGGGCGTCTCGCTCAGCGTCCCGGCGAATCGCGTCACTGGGCTGATCGGACCCAACGGCGCCGGCAAGACGACGACCTTCAACGCATGCTGCGGGTTGGTCCGGCCGTCGTCGGGGCGGGTGCTGCTCGACGGCCGCGATCTCGGGCGCAGCGGCCTGGGCCCGCGGGCGCGCCGGGGACTCGGTCGTACATTCCAGCAGATGGCACTGTTCGAATCCCGGACGGTGCGCGAGAACGTCGCCCTCGGCGCCGAGGGAGCCATCGCGGGGAACAACCCGCTGCGTCACGTGTGGAGCGCGCAGTCCGACCAGGCCCACATCGCCGCCGCTGCCGCCGACGCGATCGAGCTGTGCGACCTCGGCGAGATCGCTGACAGCGTCGTCGGGTCACTGTCCACCGGTCAGCGCCGGTTGGTGGAACTGGCCCGCTGCCTGGCCGGACCGTTCCACGTACTGCTGCTCGACGAGCCGTCAGCCGGGTTGGACCGCGTCGAGTCAGGCCGTTTCGGCGACGTCATCGAACGGGTCGTCCGAGAGCGCGAGGTCGCGGTGCTACTGGTGGAGCACGACATCTCACTCGTCAGCCGGCTGTGCTCCTACCTCTATGTGCTCGACTTCGGCTGTCTGATCGCCGAGGGCCCACCGGCCGAGATCCTCGCCTCGTCCACCGTGCGGTCCGCGTATCTCGGCGACGCCGCCGTCGACGTCGCGACCACCGCCGGACCGGGCACCGCAGCTGCGCGGTACTCCGCCGACCCGGTCGCCGGGGGCGTGTCATGACCGCCGCCGCGAACGCGCTGGAGCTGCGCGAGCTGCGGGCCGGGTACGGCAAGGCCACGATGCTCCGGGATCTCACGGTCGAACTGCCGAACGGTTCGATCGGCGCGCTGCTCGGCCCGAACGGGGCCGGCAAGACGACGCTGATGCGCGTCGCCTCGGGGTTGCTGCGGCCCAGTGTCGGCAGCGTCATGCTTGCAGGCACCGAAGTCACCGGCGCCGCGCCGCACGAGCGGGCACGGCTCGGCCTGTGCATGGTGCCCGAGGGTCGAGGCGTACTTCGGCGGATCCGCCGACGCCTCGGCGGCTACCACGTTGTCGACACCGTCCCGGTGATCGGAACGACGCGGCCGGGCCCGTGTCCCGGCTCGACCATCCTGACCAAAGCACGTCGCGGAGGAGAACCAATGACTGAGCAGCACGTGGTCCTCGAACGGATCGCAGCGATCAAGGACACGCTGAGACGCCAAGCCGACGATGCCGAGCGCCTGCGCCGGCTGCCGGACGCGACGGCGAAGGACCTCATGGACACCGGTGTCATCCGGCTGCTGCAACCTCGTCGCTACGGCGGCTACGAGGCCGACCCGCAGGTGTTCTTCCAAGCAGTCATGGAGATCGCGTCCTGCTGTGGCGCCTCGGGATGGGTCAGCGGCATCGTCGGGGTGCATCCGTGGGAGCTCGGCCTGATGCCGGACAAGGCACAACAGGAGGTGTGGGGCGAAGACCCCGACACCTGGATCAGCTCGACCTACATGCCGGGCGGGCTCGCCCGACAGGTCGACAGCGGTTACGTACTGAACGGGCGGTGGCAGTTCTCCTCGGGCAGCGATCACTGCGACTGGATCTTCCTCGGTGCGTTCCTCGGTGACGCCGATGGCAAGCGCGTCGATCCCCCGGTGATCCTGCACATGCTGCTGCCGCGTACGGACTACCAGGTCGTCCAGGACACCTGGCACGTGGTCGGGCTGAGCGGCACCGGGAGCAACGACATCGTGGTGCAGGACGCGTTCGTCCCGGCGTACCGGGTGATGGACAGCGCGGACGTGGTCGACCCGAGTGGGCGCGAGCACCTTCCGCCCACGTTCCGGTTCCCGTTCTCGTCGGTGTTCCCCAACGCGATCACCGCCTCGATCATCGGCATCGCCGAGGGCGTGCTCGACTGTGTGCTGGCCCGCCAGCGCGAGCGTGCGCAGCCGCGCGGCGGCAAGCCCTACGCCGACGACCCGCACTCCAACGCCGCCATCGGGCACGCGTCGGCCGAGATCGCCGCCAGCCGAGCGCAGCTGTTCGCCAATCTCGCCGAGGTCGGCGCGCTCATCGCCGCCGGCCAGCAACTCCCGATGGAGCTGCGCGTCCGCTCACGTCGCGACCAGGTGCGCAGCAGCTGGCGCGCGGTCCAGGCGGTCGACGAGCTGTTCGCCCGCTCCGGAGCAGGTGCGCTGCGCACCGAGAACAACCCGCTGCAGCGCTTGTGGCGCGACGCGCACGCCGGCCTGGTCCACGCGATCAACGTGCCCGGCCCGACGATGGCCAGCTTCGCCAACCACGTCATGAACCGTCCCCTCGACGAGGCGCTGATCTGATGACTGCAGTTGAGCAGAGGCCGACGTTCGACCAGACCAGCCGCACGTCGGCGGCGGGACTGCACTTCCACGACTACGGATCCGGTCCGCCGCTGGTCCTGCTGCACGGGTCCGGCCCCGGCGTCAGCGGTTGGACGAACTTCGCCGACAACCTGACGATCTTCGGGCCGCGGTTCCGGTGCCTGGTCATCGACATGCCCGGCTACGGCGGCAGCTACATCCCCGACGAGCTCGACCGCCCCTACCCGGCGCTGGCCGCGCCCGCCGTCCTCGGACTGCTGGACGAGCTCGGTGTCCGGCAGGCGCACTTCCTGGGCAACTCGATGGGCGCCGGCGTCGCCGCACAGCTGGCCCTGTTCGCGCCCGAGCGGGTGGGGCGGCTGGTGCTCATGGGCCCCGGTGGTGTGGGGCTCAGCGTCTTCTCCCCCGCGCCGAGCGAGGGCATCAAGCGCCTGATGGACTTCAACGACAACCCCACCCGCGCCGCACTGATGGCGTGGCTCGAGACGATGGTGTTCGACCGCGCCATCCTCACCGACGAGCTCATCGAGCGGAGGTGGGAACAGTCGCAGCGGCCCGGCGCCATCGACTGGAGCAGACGGACATACGACGCCCTCTACCGCCGCAAGCCGGCGAACCCACCGACGCCGCTCTGGGCGCAGAGCAGCCGGATCACCGCACCAACGCTGATCACGTGGGGGCGCGATGACCGCGTCCTACCGTTGGACAACGCGATCCTGCCGACCCGGCTCATCCCCGACGCCGAGCTGCACGTCTTCGCCCGGTGCGGACACTGGGCCATGATCGAGCGCAAGGACGACTTCGAACGGGTGGTGCTGGAATTCCTCACTCGACCAGCAGCCGGCCCGGCTACGGCTCCGTACACGATCGGAGGTTGAGACCGGCATGTTGGCCGTGCGAGGGAAGTTCCGAGCGCGCATCGGGGAGCCCGGCATGGTCGTCGCGCCTGGTGCCGCGGACGTGCTCACCGCGAAGCTGATCGAACAGCTCGGCTTCGAGGCCGTGTATGTGGGTGGGTACGGCATCGCGTCAGTGGCCTACGGCCTGCCCGACACCGGCCTGGTGGCCATTCCCGAGCTCGTCGCGCACGCCGGGGCGATCGCCGACGCCGTCGACCTGCCGGTCATCGCTGATCTCGATGACGGGGGCGGCACGCCGCTGCTAATCCGCCGCCACGTCCGTCTGCTCGAAAGGGCCGGCGTCGCGGCCTTCCACCTCGAGGATCTCGATCTCGGCGGCGGAAAGCACCTCGGGACCGCTGAACGGCTGCGCCCGCTCCGAACCGCCGTCGCGAACATCGCGGCCGCCGTAGACGCCCGTTCCGACGACGACCTGCTGGTGATCGGCCGGACCGACGCGCTGTCGGCCGGGGGCACCCTCGACGAGGCGATCGACCGGCTCGGCGCGTACGCCGACGCCGGTGCCGACCTGGTGTTCGCGGCCAACCTGCACCCGTCCGACGTCGCGCGGGTCGCAACGGCGATCGACCGTCCGCTGCTGAACACCTTCATCCCCGATCACGCCGCACCGAACCAGCTCGACACCTCCGAACGCGACGGAGCGAAGATCGTGGTGCACTCCAGCAGCGCCTTCCGCGTCGCCTACGAGGCCATCCGCGGCATGTTGGTCGAGCTCAAGAATGAGCGCACGGACAGTTCGCTCGCGTCCTGGCAGGAGGTCCGCGCCAAGATCGACGAGACCGTCGATGCCCGAGCGTGGCGGCGGTACCTGCCGTGAAGGGGACGATGGCGGGGCAGATCCTTGCCCGGCACTGCGGCAGGGAGGTGGCGCCCGGTGCTGCCGTGCGGGTGCCGGTCGACGTCGTGTGCATGACCGACGGCACTCCCCTCGGCTTCCTCGCGGAGGGAGAGCACGCGGTCTGGGACCCGACCCGGATCATCATGACCTTCGACCACCTGGACCGCGTCCGCATGTCCGCGCTGCACCAGGAGAAGCGCGCGTTCGTCGACGCGCAGGGCATCCCGCCGGAGAACTTCTTCGGCATCGGTCGCCACGGCATCTCGCACCAGATCCCCGCCGAGCACGGCTGAGCGCTGCCGGGCGCCATCTTCGCCGGCGGCGACACGCAGGCCGCGACGATGGGCGCCATGAACTGTTTCGCGATCGCCACCAACGAGAGCACACACAACACGCTCGCCACCGGCGACGTCTGGTTGATCGTCCCGGAATGCGTGTCGGTGCGCCTCGAGGGGACGATGCCGCCAGGCTTCGTCGCCAAGGACGTCAGCGAGCACCTCCAGCAGGTGCTCGCCGGCGTCGCCGAGGGCACCATCGTCGAGTTCAGCGGCCCGGCCGTGGAGCACCTGTCGATCGACACCCGGCTCGGCATCGCGAATGTCGCCAACAACATCGGCGCCCTCACGATGATCTTCCCACCGGATCGCCTCCTTCTCGACCACGTCGCCGGTCGCGCGAAGTACAGCTACAACCCCGTCGCTGCAACTCCCGACGCCCACTACGCGGATCAGATCGTCGTCGATCTCGGCGACGTGCGACGCCAGGTGCGGGGGCCGGACAACACCGCGGCTGCCCGCCCGGTCGCCGAACTCGACGGGCTGGGGATCACCGCCGCGTACGTGGGATCGTGCTCCGCTGCTCGCATCGAAGATCTCGCGCTCGTCGCGCAGATCGTCACGGGTCGGACGGTGCATCCGTCCGTGCGCTTCGTGGTCACCCCGATCTCGTCGCTGGTGGCCGCAGAGGCGGCCCGGCGGGGTTACCTCGAGGCGATGCTAGCGGCGGGCGTCACCGTGACCGTTCCCGGGTGCGGGGCGTGCTTCGCGGGTAATCAGTCGCCGCTGCTGCTCGAGGCAGGCGAGCGGTGCATCACGACGTCGGTCGAGAACAACCGGGGACGCATGGGCAGCGACGCCGCCGACATCTACATCAGCGACCCGGCGGTGGTGGCGGCGTCGGCGATCGCCGGCAGGATCACCGACCCCGAGCCTTACCTGTGGAGGTCTGGCGATGCAGTCGCTTAGGGGCCGGGCTTGGAAGCTCGGCGACGGGTTCAGCTGCCACCAGATCGTGCCGAACCGGTTCGACTTCCGACGGACCGCGGACTGGGCGGCGGCCGAAGAACACCTGTTCGAGGAGTCCGGGGTGGGGTTCGCCGCCGACATTGGCGCCGATGACCTGCTGGTGGCCGGGACGTCCTTCGGACGCGGCCACGCGCACTACCACCTGCAGGCGATAAAGGCGCTGCAGCGACGCGGCGTCGCCGCGGTGTTCGCAGCCAGTTTCAACGCCACATTCCAGCGCACGGCGATCAACGAGGGCTTCCCGGCATGGACCTACGGTGCCGTTCTCGCCGAGCTCGTCGAGAACGGCGACGAGCTGCGGGTCGACCTGCGCACCGGCGCCGTCGAGAATCTCGGCACTGGCGAAGCACGGCAGTTGGCACCGGTCGCTGAGGTGGTTCTCGACATTCTCGAGGCCGGCGGGCTCGAGGCGTCGACGCTGGCCCGGCTTGCGAGTAGGAAGGGCTGAGGAATGCCCACCTGTAGGGAATGCTACATCCACGTGCGACACTGAGACCCTGTCCGCCGTTTTCTGGACGCGGACTTACGTCGGTCGGGGGTGGACGGCCGGCACCGGGAAGGAGCAGCAATGTTGCGCACCACGGACGGGACGCTCGCAGCTGGCCCCGACAACGATTCCCCGCAGGACGGCTCTGCTGTTGACTATTCCGGCGCGGACGACGTGCCCGGGGGCGATGGTGCGCACGACGAGACGTCGTTGGTCGGCAAAGCGTTCCTCATCCTCAACGCCGTCGCCGCGTCGCAGGCCGGAGCAACCATCAGCTACCTCAGTGCCAGCACGCGACTGCCGCGCTCAACGGTCCACCGGATCTCCTGCACGCTCGTGGACTGGGGGGCACTTGTTCGGACGAACTCCGGCCTGCAGCTCGGCATGCGTCTGTTCGAACTCGGTGGTCTGGTCCCGACTCAGACGCGGTTGCGGCGTGAGGCGACTCCGTACATGGCCGACCTGTACACCAGCACACGCCAGACGATCCACCTCGGGGTGCTCGACGGCACCGACGTCGTGTGCGCGGCGAAGCTCGCCGGCCATGAGCCGGCCACTTCGCCCTCGCAGGTCGGCGTACGCATCGCGGCTCATCAGTGCTCGCTCGGCAAGGCGATCCTCGCGTTCGCCCCTGAGCGCACCGTCGAGCGCGTGATCGCGACCGGCCTGCCCGCTGCCACCGGCAACACCATCACCTCGCCGGACCTGCTGCGCAGGCAACTGGTCGAGATCGCCAGGGTCGGAGTCGCCTTCGACCGTGAGGAAGGCACTGTCGGCGTGCGCTGTGTCGCCGCACCGGTGCTGGACGCCAACGGCGAGAGCATCGCGGCGATCTCGATCACCGCGCCGCGCGCGAAGTTCCACGCCCAGGAGTTCGCCGCAGCTGTGCGCGCCGCCGCGCTGGGCATCTCGCGGCACCACGGCTACCGGTGTGCGATCCCGCCGGCGAGCGTGACAGCGACGTCGCGGGTGTAGCTTGCGCGGCCGTACGAAGACGCCCCCGTCTTGGCGACGGGCCCAGTGGCTCAACGCCGCAGCCTTCCCTCCGGGTCCGCACTCGTGATCGTGGCCGTCACTCAGCGGGCCGCCCGGTGGCCCGCGGCCCGGACCTGGCTCAACGTCCGGGTGTGCGACAGCGCCTCAGGCGAGACGGGCAGGTGCAGCAGCGCTGGGCGACCCGCCGCAACGCTGCGTTCGAAGGCTCCCGGGAACTGCTCGGTGGTCTCCACCCGCTCCGCGTGAGCATCGAAGGCACTAGCGAGCGCGGCGAAGTCCGGGCTCTTCAGCTCCGTCCCGACGACCCGGCCAGGGTGGTGCAGTTCCTGGTGCATGCGGATCGTGCCGTACATCGCGTTGTCCACGACCACCACGATGATGTTCGCGCGGTACTGGGATGCGGTCGCGAGTTCCTGGCCGTGCATCAGGAAGTCACCGTCGCCTGCGACGCACACCACGGTCCGCTCCGGATGACGCAACTTGGCAGCGACTGCAGCGGGAAGTCCGTACCCCATCGAGCCGCTGAGCGGAGCCAACTGCGTTCCGGGCGCGCGATGAGAGTGGTAGCGGTGCACCCAGCCGGTGTAGTTGCCGGCGCCGTTGGTGACAACGGCGTCGGCGGGCAACTGCGCGGACAACCAGCGCACAACCTGTGCCAGATCGAGGCGTTCGGTGCTCGGCGGGGGCTGCTGCCAGCGCTCGAACGCCGCGCGGCCCTCGGCCCGCCACGTCGACCACGACACTGGCTGACGTGGCTCGGCGAGATGCAGCATGCTCGCGAACCCGACAGGTGACGCGTTGACAGCGAGCCATGGCGCGTAGACCTTGCCGAGTTCCTCTGCACCGGCGTGCACGTGCACCAGCCGCTGGCGCGGCACCGGAGCGTTCAGCAGGCGATACCCGTTCGTGCTGAGTTCGTCGAGCCGAGCGCCGGCGACGATCACGACATCGGCGGCCGCGACCCGCTCATGGAGCGCGGGGTCACCTCCGACCCCGAAGCTGCCGATATAGCAGGGATGGGCGTTGTCCAGGCGGTCCTGTTGGCGGAACGCGGCGGCGACCGGCAGGTCCCAGGACGTGACGAAACGCTCGAACGCCTTGACCGAGTCGAGGTCCCAGCGGGATCCGCCGACGATGACCAGTGGACGTTGCGCTTCAGAGAGCGCAGCACCGAGTGCGCGCATCTGCTCGGGCGACGGGTAAGTCTCGACAGGTGCCGCGACCGGCAGGCTCACGGGTGTGCCGACGATGTCGGTCAGCATGTCCTCGGGCAGGGCGAGCACGACGGGTCCCGGGCGCCCCGACTGCGCCACCGCGAAGGCGCGCGCCACGTACTCAGGCACCCGCGCCGCGGTGTCGACCTGGCCGACCCACTTCGCGATGGACGAGAACATGCGCCGGTAGTCGATCTCCTGGAACGCCTCCCGTTCGGTGTCCCAACGACCGACCTGACCGACGAAGAGGATCATCGGCGTCGAGTCCTGAGCCGCGACGTGTACACCGGCGCTGGCGTTGGTCGCGCCCGGCCCGCGGGTGACGAAGCAGATCCCCGGACGTCCGGTGAGCTTGCCGTCGGCTTCGGCCATCATCGCCGCGCCACCCTCCTGGCGGCAGGTGACGACCTGGATGGTGTCGCGAACGTCGTAGAGGGCGTCGAGCACAGCGAGGTAGCTCTCCCCCGGCACGCCGAAGACCCGGTCGATGCCATGTGCAACCAGTGCGTCGACGAGCAGCCGGCCACCGGTGGCGGGACGCTCGGTGCCCGTCATGATCCCACCGCCGCGAGGTCGGCGAGATCCAGAACGAGGCGGTACCGTACGTCCCCGCGTTCGAGCCGCTGCAACGCCGTCGTCACCTGCGCCGACGGTAAGACTTCGACGTCGGCGGCGATGCTCTCCTCGGCGCAGAAGTCGGGCATTTCCCGCACCCGGGCCGGGCTGCCCGTCCCCGAACCGGACACGCTGTGGCGCCCCACCCGCAGCGAACGCGTCTCGACCTCCACGACCGGGGTGATACCGAGCAGGCACATCGTGCCGTGCAGCCGCAGTGCCCGCAGGTACGGCGACAGGTCGTGCGCACCGGAAGCCGTGTCGAGGATGAAGTCGAAGCGTCGGGACTGCGCTGCGAGTGCGTCGGGATGGGAGGACACGACGACATCATCGGCACCAAGGGCCTTGATGTCAGCCACATGATCCGGCGTGATCGTGAACGCCACGACCTCGGCACCGAGTGCCTTTGCGAACTTCACGCCGAGGTGGCCGAGCCCGCCGATGCCGACCACCCCGACGGTCATCCCCGGCCCGATCTCCCAGTGCCGCGATGCCTCCCATGAGGTGGTCCCTACGCACATCAGTGGCGCAGCGGCCGCCGGATCGAGTGCATCAGGAAGGCGATGGACCCAGGCCTCTGTCGCGACATACTCGGTGCTCCACCCGCCTTGGGTGCGCCGCCCGTCGTACCGATCCACCCCGTTGTACGTGAGTGTGGGGCTACCGTCGGTGCAGTGGTTCTGGTACCCGGCGCGGCATTCGTCGCACACGGCGCAGGAATCGATGCAGTTGCTGATCGCTACCGAGTCTCCAACCTGGAATTTCGTGACGTCATCGCCGACGGCGCTGACCCGGCCGACCAACTCGTGGCCGGGCACGAGCGGCAGCGTTGGCTCGCGCACGCCCCGGACCGCTTCGACGTCGCTGTAGCAGACCCCGCAGTACGTGATCGCAACGGCGACGTCATGCGTGCGCAGGTCGCGACGCTCGAACGACCACGGCCGCACCATGCCCCCGACGGTGTGGATGGCGAGACCGACGGCGGGACGCGCCACGTCACGCCGGCCAGAGATGGGAAGACAACTGCACGATGCTCCTCATGGGTCAGCCGAGCACCGTCGAGCGAACCTCGGCCCGGATCTCGAACCACTCCGCGTCGGGGTAGTCCGCGCGTGCCAGCGGCCGGCGAATCTCGGCGAAGGTCGGCCCGACCCGGTCGGCGACCGACTGCAGGGCCTCGATGTCGAAACCGAAGATCTTCGCCGCGTTGCCGCCGAGCAGCTTCCGGACGTCCGTCTCGTCGACGTCGGCCAGGGTGAGGCGCATCGCTTCGCGCGAATAGGGCGAGGTCGCGTCGGTGTGCGGGTAGTCCGAGCCCCACATGATGTGGTCGACACCGAGGTTGGCGAAGTCCGGGACCTCGACAGGCCGCAGCGGGTGCGCGATGTAGCAGTTCCGCTTCCAGTACTCCCATGCCGTCATGCTGAGCGGCTCGTAGGCGCCGCGGAAGAACATGTCGGCCCACGGACGCTTCTTCGCCGAGGCGATCGTGTTGTCCAGCCGGTCGAGCGCCTGCGGGATCCAATTCACGCCCTGCTCGATGAAGGCGTACTTCAGATTCGGGTGCCGCTCGAAGACGCCGCCGAGGATCAGCGTCCACAGGCTGCGCTGCCCGAAGTAGCTCTGTTCGTAGGACGAGATGCCGGCGCTGGCGGGGTGGTCCGGATAGTCCGGGATGCCGGTGCCCTCGTGCTGGCACACCGGGAGGTCCAGCGCCGCGCAACGCTCCCACAACCGGTCCAGCCGCGAGTCGTACAGCGCCCCGGCCGGGTGATTCGGCGGGATGCCCGGCATGAGGACACCCGCTGCAACTCCGGTCCGGGCGGCCCATTCGACCTCGACGATGGCGTCGTCGACGTCGTTCGGAAAGATCTGGAACAGTGCCCGACGGCGTCCTGGAACGTTCTTGCAGAACTGTTCGGCCCACCGATTGTGAGCCCGCAGTCCGGCCATTCGCCGCTCATATTCCGGCCGCGTGGTGGGCAGGCTGACGATGTTCTGAATGGTGGGGAAGAACGGCGGGATCGTGTTCGGGATCAGCACCTCGGCGGCGATCCCGTCGGTTTCGAGGTGCTGGATCCGCAGGTCACTGTCCCAGTTCTTGAACTTGGTGTCGTTGACGAGGTCGTCCCAGGGCGATGCGTAGGCCACAGCCCATGCGTCGAACTGCTCGTGCCACTGCTTCGGCAGGTATTCCTTGTACGCGTGGAGTTCGGCGCCACCGTGAGTGTCGGCCGAGATGACGACGATCCGGTCGGACGAACTGTGCTGGTCGGCCATGGGCTGTTCAACCTCCACCTTGAGATTCCTGATGGCCAGAATATTTGCCGTCGTCCTCGGTTCACCTCGGCATCGTCCCGTTGAACGGGACGATGCCGACAGCATTCTCCCGGCGACCGGGCGATCCTCGATGTGCATCCCACCAGCCGGTACGCATCGGTCGTCGCCGGGCGATCCGTGTTGTTGAGTCCACCGAGACGCACTCTAGGAGGACTACGTGATCGAACCGCTGCTCGTCCGCGCCGATGCCCGCCCGCGGCCGGACTTTCTCATCGGCACCAAGGGTCTTCACATCGGCGGGTCCGAGGTCACGGCGCGCAGCGGAGACGCTTTCGTGACCATCGACCCGGTCACCGAACAGGCGCTGGCCACGGTCAGTTCGGCCGGGCCCGAGGACGTCGACGCCGCCGTCGACGCCGCGCGGCGCGCATTCGAGAACCCCGCATGGGCCGCCATCACGCCCTATCGGCGTACCCAGTTGCTCCTGCAGGTCGCGGACGTCATCGAGAACAACGCGGACGAGCTGGCCATTCTCGAGTCACTCGAGATGGGCAGCCCCCACACTCAGACCCGGTGGATGATCGATCACTGCGTCGAGGTGTTCCGCAACCATGCCGGTTGGCCGACGAAGATCTACGGCCAGACCGCGCCGTCAGCGAGCACGCAGCTCCAGTACACGCTGCGCCAGCCGCTCGGCGTCGTCGCAGCCATCGCCGGATGGAACGGTCCCCTGCTGCAGATGGCCTACAAGGTCGCCCCAGCGCTGGCGACCGGCAACACGATCGTGTGCAAGCCGTCGGAGCACAGCTCGTTGAGCACGCTGCGCTTCGCCGACCTGCTGCGCGGGACCGACCTGCCTGCGGGTGTCGTCAACGTCATCACCGGTGACGGCAAGATCGCCGGGGAACGTCTGATGTCTCATCACGGCGTGAACAAGGTCGCCTTCACTGGATCGACCGCGACCGGCAAGCACGTCCTCGCGCGTTCAGCCAGCAACCTGAAGCGGGTCACTCTGGAGCTCGGGGGCAAGACGCCCTACATCGTCTTCGCGGACGCCGACCTGGAGAAGGCTGCTGCGACCTGCGCGCTGGCCTTCTGCGCGGGCTCCGGCCAGGCGTGCGTCGCCGGGTCGCGGATCTTCGTCCATGAGTCGATCCGTGACCAGTTCCTCGAGATGTTGATCCAGGCGACCGAGCCTTTCAAGGCGGGCATCGGCGACCCGTTCCATCCCGGTACCCGGATGGGACCGCTCGCGTTCCGCGCGCATTTCGAGCGCGTGAGCGCCTACATCGACCTTGCATCCGAGGCCGGTGGAAAGCTCGTGACCGGCGCCGAGCCGATCGATGGCGGGGGCCTGTTCGTCGCGCCGACGCTGATCGAGGGCCTGGACAACACCTCCCGCATCGCGCAGGAGGAGATCTTCGGACCGGTCTCGGTCGTCATGTCGTTCCGAGACCTGGACGAAGTCGTCCGACTCGGCAATGACACTGTGTTCGGTCTGGCCGCTTCGGTGTGGACACGCGACATCAGCACGGCGCACCGCGCCGCCGCGCGCCTCGACGCGGGTTCGGTCTGGATCAACCGCGGCAGCCAGATGAGTGCCGGACCGCTGCCGTTCGGTGGACACAAGCAGTCCGGTATCGGGCGTGAGCACGGCACCGAGGTGCTCGACGCCTACACCGAGTCGAAGAGCGTCGTGGTCGAACTGTCGTGAACGGAGGGTGACACGGATGTCCCCGGTACAGTTCCGTCGTTACGAACTCAAACGGGATGCGATGGACGATTTCGTCGTCTGGTGGACACGCATCGTGCCCATTCGAGAACGGATCGGATTTACGCTGTTGTGCGCCTTCGCGCTGCGGGAGACGAACGAGTTCGTCTCGGCGTGGCACTACGACGGGGACATCGTCGAGTTGGAAAGCCGGTACTACGGCGATCCGCAGCGCCGACTGCTGGCCGCGGAATCCCGGGCCTGGGCCGTGGAACACGCCGTCCGCACAACCGGCCGACCGGCCGACAGCGCCGACGTCGCGGCGCTGGTCGGGAAGCATCCAGGCTTCACGTCCAAGACGCACATCACCACCGCCGAAATCGCACACCCCGGTCGGCTTGCATCGCACTGACCTCAGAGATCTGATCTCAATGACGAGAAGGTGGACATGACGGCCAGCAAAGACATCGTCAGCGCTCCCGCGAGATCCGAGAAGGATGCCCGTAGATCGGCGATCGCCGGGTTCATGGGAACCACTCTCGAATACTACGACTTCTTCATCTACGGTTCGGCCGCAGCGCTCGCACTGGGACCGGTATTCTTCCCGTCCGCTGACCCCGCGACGGGGGGAATCTCTGCATTGGCGACGTTCGGTGTGGCCTATATCGCGCGCCCTCTCGGTGGCCTCGTCTTCGGCCACTTCGGGGATCGGATCGGCCGCAAACGCACACTCGTCCTGACCTTGCTGTTCATGGGTATCAGCACCCTCTGCATCGGGCTGCTGCCGACTTACGAGGACGTCGGTGTGCTCGCACCGGCCCTGCTGGTGCTGCTGCGGCTGCTGCAGGGGCTGTCCGCCGGCGGTGAGGCGTCGGGATCGGCCACGTTGAGCACGGAACTCGCGCCCGCCGGGCGCCGCGGCTTCTTCGCCAGCTTCACCGTCGCGGGGGCCTCAGCCGGCGGCGGTCTGGCATCGCTGGTCTTCGTCCCCATCGCGGCGATGCCGCGAGAACAACTCCTGGCTTGGGGCTGGCGGATCCCGTTCCTCGTCAGCGTCGTCGTCCTCATCGTCGCGTTCTTCGTGCGCACGCGGATCGCGGAGTCTCCCGACTTCCAGAAGGCGAACAAGGCCGCGCACCACCCCCAGCTGCCCCTCGTGGAGCTGGTTCGGTGGCACCGGAAACCGCTCCTGCGGGTGATCGGCGGAATGTTCTACGCTGTATCGACTTCAATCTTCAGCGTGTTCTCGGTGGCGTACGTGTCGCAGAACAAGGGCCTGCCCATCTCGGTGACGACCATCCTCCTCGTGATCACGGTGTGCAAGGTGGTCCAGATCGGGACGTGCGTGTTCTTCGGCTGGCTCGCCGACCGGATCGGGCGCAAGCCCGTGTGGGCCCTGTGCGTCTACGGCTCGATCCCGGCGGGGTTCCTCTACTTCTGGGCCATCTCCGAAGGCAGTATCGTCCTGGTGATCCTCGGCGGGTTGCTCTTCTCTTGCCTCGCCAGCAACGGCATCTGGACCGCGGCGTTCGCGGAGATGTTCCCGGTCAGCGTTCGCTACTCCGGCCTTGCGGTCGGCTCTCAGATCGGCCTCACCCTCACCGGCTTCGCGCCGGCGATCGCCCTCGCGCTGATGACGCCAGGGAGCTACGGCTGGGTTCCGGTCATGGTGTTCGTCGGGATCTGCTCGATCATTTCCGGGTTGGTGGTCTCCTTCGGCCGGGAGACGGCGAACGTGGAGCTGGAGGAGATCGACGTAACGAGGGGCAGCCGCCCGGAACGCTAGGCGCTGGCCGGGACGCCCCTGAGTCGCAGGTCCTGCTGGGTAGCGTGCTCCAGCAGACCACAGGCGAGCGCACGTCCTTCAGCTACGGACAAGCCGGAAACCCGGCACAGCGGCTGTCCGACCCACAGCACCGAGCGGCCTGATCGCGGATGCGTGCGGATCAGGGGCCAACCGACGGGCGGGTAGATTCCGTGCGTCTCCGGCCGACAGCGGCGTGGTCAGGTTCAGGTCGAGAATCGCTGCCGCGAGGCTGTTGCCGATCGGGACCAGGCGCATCGTGATTCCTCTCGACGTATTCGGGAAGACCAGCGGGCAACGTAGGCGCTCGACGGCCTCCCGGTTCGCGACTCTGTGCCATGCATTCCCCACATCGATGCGCACAACGCAACCGCAGATCGGGACGCTCGTCGAGCGGTTCGTACCGGCTGTTGGGATGGTGCCGGCTCCGCCCCAATCCCTGCCCGACGATCGGCGAAGCCTTCAGGAAGGCGGGCCTGCGAAGGGGTTGGCCTCGGTGTGGTGGTGGCCCCAGACGTCGGAGGTCCCGAAGTCGTGCGGGACCCAGTCGTCGCCAACCTCGATGCCGCCGCACCCGATCTCCAGGTGGAAGCCGCTGGGGTTGCGCACGTAGAAGGAGATCGCCTTGTCGTTCATGTGGCGTCCGAGGCTGATCGAGATCGGCACGTCGTCGGCCAATGCGCGGTCGTAGGAGCGCCCGACGTCATCGATGGACTCGAGCTCGATCTCGAGATGATGGATCGACGGCACTTCTGCCCAGGCCAGCGCGATGCTGTGATGGGTCCGGTTGCAGCGGTAGAAGGACAGTCCGGGCGCGCGGTAGTCCGTCAACCGGAACTCGAGCACCGTCTCGTACAACTCGCGCAGCTCGGCCAACGCCGGTCCGGCCAGCACGAGGTGGCCAAGACCGGTGACGCCCCGCCCCCCGTCGGACGGGCGGGCCGGCGCGACCCGCACCTTGGCTTCGCCGACCGCCAGCTCCACGCGGTAGCCGAGCGGGTCGGTGAACCAGCGCAGGCGCGTGGCCCCACGCAGCTCCGCCTCCTCCGCGGTCGCCTCCTGGACTGCGTGGCCGGCTTCCTCCAGCCGCCGCGTCAGCCGGTCGAGCTCGGAGTTCGAGTCGACGATCCAGCCGATCTGCCGCGGGACGTCCTCGGCGGCGGGGTACAGGGCCAGCCGGTACTTGAACTCGTCCAGTTCGGCCAGCAGCACCTCCTGCGAGCCGCTCTTGTCCGCCGTGACACCGACACCCAGCGCGCGGCGCAGCAGCGCGGTCCAGGCGTCGATGTCGGTGACGTCCAGCCCGACGTATCCGAGTCTGCGGATTCCCACGTGCCCCTATCCCTTCGCCTGCGTCGCCGCGCCAGCGTCGGCGAGGAACTCGCGCACGATCCGGTTGAACTCCGGTGCCCGCTCGTACTGCACCCAGTGCCGGCAGTGGGGCAGGACCCGCAGCTCCGCGTCGGGGATGCCGTGCAGGATCGTCGGCGCCCAGGTCAGCGGCACGGTCTGGTCCTCGCGCCCCCACACCAGCAGGGTGCGCGCCGCGATGCGGGGCAGATCGGGCGTCATGTCACCGAAGTTCGGCGGGATCGGCAGCTCGGGATGCGCGCGCAAGCTCGCCTCGTAGCGCTCGTCGATCAGCGCCTCGGTCGCCAGCGATTCGTCGTACACCATGAGGCGCACGAACGCCGCCATCGCCTCGCGCGAGGGCTTCTCCGCGGCCATGTACGCGAAGAGATGCTGCAGCCCGACCGGCCACGGCGGCGCGTCAGCCGGAAGCACTCCCCCGGGCGCCATGAGGATCAGGCGGCCGACCCGTTCCGGCCTCGTCACCGCGATCCGCATCGCGACTCCGCCGCCGTAGGAGTTGCCGACCAGGTGCGCGCGGTCGATCCCGAGTGCCGTCATCGTCCGCGTCACCTGCTCCGCCGCGTGGTAGATCAGCGGTTCGTCCGTGGCAGGCCGCGGCGAGCTCCCCCAGCCGGGCAGGTCGACGATGATGTTGCGATGGTCGGCGAAGGCCGAGACCGTGGCGCCGAAGTTGCTCGCGCCCGTGGCCCCCGGCCCGGATCCGTGCAACCACACGATCGGATCGCCCGACCCAGACTCGGTGTAGGCGAGCGCGGCGTCCCCGACGCTCATGGTCTCTGTCACTGCGGCCACCACTTCCTGTATGTAACGATCACTATAGATGCCGAAAGAGGGTACGACCAGCGGCCACGGCCGGGCCCGCCGTTATCGCCGACCGTCGCGGCACGCTCGCGGCGCGCCGGAACAGGAGCGCCGTCCCCGACGCCTTCAGGCGGCCGTCCGGGCCGTCAGCCCTTGCCTGCTGCCCTGCTGGACCCTCAGCGGCTGGAGTCCGCCCAACTGCCGCCGGAATCCCGTCAGATCCGACGCGCCGTGGCCCGCTGCGCGGCGAGACCACGGATCAACGCCACGAATGGATCGACGTGCGAGCTGTAGCTCATCCCGTCGAAGCTGCTGGCCACGGCCAGCCCGTCCGTCACAGCCCGGCCGAGAACGGCCAGCTCGTCGACGAACGCCGCCTCCCCGTCCCCGAAGATCGGAGTGAGGGCATCGACCCACGAGGAATGCGCGTAGTCCCGGATCCGACGCACCGTGTCGCGAACCAGCTCGGCGTCCTTGTGCGGGCCGACGCTGATGGCCAGCAGCAGCTGCAGGTAGTCGGGGCGCTGATCCAGCGAGCGACAGGCCGCCGTGAACCACGCCTCGAACCGCTCCAGCGGATCACCCAGGTCGTAGGACGACGGCTCGGGGAACGCCGCGTGCAATTCGCCGAATGTGCGATCGAGCAACGCCGACAGCACGCCGAGCTTGTTCCCGAAGTGGTAGTAGATCGAGCTCGCCGGCAGCCCCGACCGCGCAGTCAGGTCCGAGATGACCATGCCGTCGTAGCCATTGCTCGCGATGAGCTCCCCGGCAGCGTCCAGGATGGCATCGCGGCTGCTCGGACCGGCCGCGGCCGACGTCGAGCGCTCTCGTTTGGACACGTACCGGATGATAGGTGCGCCTTTCGTCGAGGACAGGATCGGTCGTGCCGGCCGATGCCGGGCGGCTCATGCCCCGCTCCGGTAGTCGTCGTCGGGCAGAGGGTGCTCGACCGGGACGACACGGGAGTACACCGCGGTCAGGCAGCCCGGGCAGAAGAGCTGCCGGAATACCACCTCGGCGTCGACGTACACCGAGGGGTCGCGCCAGATGTGCGGCCCGGCCTCGGTGGGAAGTGCGTCGCGATGGGCCAGGGACGCGACGAAAGCGCCTCCGGCAAGCGGTCCGATCGCCGTACCGCACTGGGTGCACACGACGATGCCGCCACCCGGGTCGCCGATGACAGCCAGGTTGTCGTCGAGTCGCCGCGCTCCCGCCAGGTCGGGAGCGTCGATCGGAGCGGGATGCGCGTCGGGAAGCCCCGACTCCATCGCACGGCGGCGGCGAAGCGTCTCGCGAGTTTCCTCCGTCGCGGTGCTGTTCACCTCACCGTCCTGCACGATCACGCCGTAGACCGAGCGCGCCGCGGCTACCGAGACACGCACCTGCGCGACGTCCTCCCCCACGCTCTCGGCCGGTCGCAGCAGCGGGTCGCCGTAGCCGCCACCCGCCTGCCAGTGCAGGTACAAGGCGTCGCCGGCGCCCAGAGTCGACTCCCCCTCGCAGGGCAGCACCTCGATCTCGCCGCCCAGCTCGTCCAGCATCGCCGGTATCGCCGAGGCCCCGGCGAGCTGCGGCACATCGATACCACGCACGACCAGGTCCAGCTGGGAGTTGCCCGGATAGCCTCCGGCGAGCCCGACGTTCTGGTTGGCCACCTTGCCCGTGCCCGAGACCACCAGCGACATCGTCTCGGTCTGGTCCGGGTGCTGCACGTAGCAGACCGAACCGCTCATCCCGCCGCGCTGCCGGCCCGGCCCGCCGGAGTCGGTCTGCTCGCGTCGCCACAGCGCCACAAGCGGGTACAGGTACTCGGTCATCTCGACGTCGGGGGCCCGGGCCGAGGGGATGATCAACCGACCGCCGGTGTCGACGCCGTCGTGGTGCACCTGAGCGCCGTAGCCGCCGGCCATGACGTCGAAGATGGGTGTGATGAACCCCTTGCTGCCACCACCGCGGACGTCCACACCGGACACGACGCAGAGGTCGGTGGTGCCGTTGCAGATCGACTGGACGTCCACGCGGTGATCGGGTTCGGCGTCGAGCATCTTGGCCAGCACCTCGGCGACCAGGTTCCCCGAGCCCCAGGCCGGCCCGAAGGGTCCCTTCCCTACAGCGGCCGGGAACGACGCGTTGGTGATCGTGTCCTCGTCCGTGACGATCTCGAAGCAGCGCATCAGACCGCCCGCCGCCCAGGGGATGTCCCCCGCCAGCAGCGGCAGCATGGTGAACACGATCCCGGCCCGCAGCCCCGGATAGGGGCAGTTGATGATGCCGGTCTGCCCCGCCGTCCCACGGAAGTCGAAGACGAGCCGGTCGCCCTCCTTCGTCATCGCCACCTTGAGGGTGTGCAGGCCACGGTCCCCGGTGCCGGACTGCTCCTGGTAGCCGATTGCGGTCCATGTCCCGTCGGGCAGGGTCTCGAGCTTGGCGCGCAGCCGGCGCTCGGCGTCGTCCATCATCCGGCGCATCACGGACTTGACCGTGTCGGCGCCGTACTTGGCGATGAGCCGCAGGATCTGTTCGGCTGCGTTCTTGTTCGCGGCGACCTTGGCCCGCAGATCGAGGCCCACCATGTGCGGCAGCCGCGAGCGGCGCACCCAGGCGTCGGCGACGTCGCGCTGCAGGACTCCGCCACGGACGACCTTGATCGGCGGGGTGGGCAGCGCCTCGCCGAAGACGTCCCGTGCGGCGGGGTCGAAGGACCCGGGTCTCGGGCCGCCGAGGTCGACCTGATGGGCGATGGCTGTCGTCCAGCCGAAGAGTCGGCCCTCGTGGAAGATCGGCGCCAGGATCGCCGCGTCGTTCTGGTGCAGGCCGCCACCGATCCACGGGTCGTTGCAGAGGAACATGTCGCCCTCTTCGATGCCCGGGTTGTCGCTGCGGTTGCGCAGCGTCCAGATGATCGCGAGGTCCATCGAGCCGATCAGCCCGACGTTGAAGGTGCCGACCTGGACCTGCTCGCCGAGCTCGTCGCAGATGGAGAAGTTGAAGTCGTTGGACTCGGTGACGACGTGCGAGCCGGACATCCGGCGCAGCGTCTCGCCCATCTCCTGGGTGATCGCCCACAACCGGTGCCGGATGACCTCGTAGGTGAGGGCGTTGACGTCGTCGGCCTGCGTGGTGTGCAGGGCCAGCTCGGGCGAGATCTGAGCCAGGAGCTCAGCCCGCGGGAGGGGCCGGCTGGTGAACTCGTCCGCGCCCGGGATCTTCGATGTCATGGGAACCGTCCTCACAGGTAGCGGAGCACGAGGTTGCCGAGCCGGTCGACCCGGCCGGTGACGCCGGCCGGGACCACGACCACCGTGGTCGGCACGTCGACGATCGCCGGACCGACCAGCTCGTGGCCCGCGCGGAGCCGGGCGTAGTCGTACACGGGGGTGGGCACGAAGCCGAGCTGCGAGTCGAGGCAGACCGGCCGCTCCTCGAGCAGCGCCGCGGCCGGGTCGGGGCCGTCGGCCTCGGCGATCTCGGGCAGGACGACCGGGAAGCCGAGACCGGCCTTGGCCCGCATCCGGTAGGTGATCGCCTGGACCCCGGCCTCGCGGAACCCGGCCCCCGAGCCGTTGATCCGCTCGTACTGCTCCTCGAAGCGTGCGACGATCTCGTCGCCGGAGCGCTCGTCGAGCTCCGCGTCCGGTATCGCCACCGCGAGCTCGTTGACCTGCATGGAGTAGCGCAGGTCGATCTCGCGCTGCAGCGTCACGTCGTGGAACTTGACCTTCTGCCGGTCCAGCGCGCGCTGCAGATCCGCTTCCAGCCGGTCGAAGTGGGCTTCGAGCACGGTGTGGTCAACGGGGAACGCCGAGGGATCGGACAGCTCGGCGCTCAGCGCGACGTCGGAGGCCGCGAGCCCGTAGGCCGAGAACGCCGAGGCGACCGGGCCGAGCGGCACGACGACCTCGGCCACGCCCAGGTCCTGGCAGTAGCCGGCGCAGTGGGCGGGGCCGGCACCGCCGAAGGCGTAGACCACAAAATCGCGCGGGTCGTAGCCGGCCTGAACAACTGACCGTCGCAGCAGGTCGCCTGCCTGGGCGTTCTGCACCTCGTGGATCGCGATGGCGGCCTCGTCGACGGTGAGGCCGAGCGGCTCCGCGACGTGCACGCGGATCGCCTCGCGCGCCAGCTCCCGTCGCAGCGGCTTCCGACCGCCGAGCAGCCCGCGCTCGCTCAGGATGCCGAGGACCAGGTTGGCGTCGGTGTTGGTCGGACGGGTACCGCCGTTGCCGTAACAGGCCGGGCCCGGAACCGCCTCCGCACTCTGCGGCCCGAGCCGCAGGTTCCCGCCGGCGTCGACGCCGGCGAGCGCGCCGCCGCCCGAGCCGATCGTGTGCACGCGAATGGTGGCGGCGTTGATCGGGAACTGGTTGACGATGGACCCCGGCGCCATCACCGGCTCCCCGTCGACGATCAGGCCGGCCAGGAAGGTGGTGCCGCCGACGTCGGTGGTGATGACGTTGCGGTGCCCGAGCTGCGCAGCGAGGCGCTGACCGCCGATGACCCCGCCGGACAGCACGGACCCGACGGTGGTGATGGCGTGCTCGGGTGCCCGGTCGGCGGTGATCGTGCCGCCCTCGCTCTGCATGACCAGCAGCGGGCCCCGCAGTCCGCCCTCCTCCAGCTGCCGTTGCAGCGGCGTCAGGTAGGTCCGCAGCCGCGGCCCGATCTGGGCGTTCATGATCGTCGTGGACGTCCGGGAGAACTCCCGGATGCGCGGGCTGACCTCGCACGACAGCGTGACGTAGAGGTCCGGGGCGATCTCGTGGATCAGCTCGCGGACCCGCCGCTCGTGGTCACCGTTCTTGAACGACCACAGCAGACAGACGGCGATGGCCTCGACGCCCTGTTCCACGAGGGCGCGCGCGACGCGCCGCACCTCGTCCTCGACCAGCGGCACGAGTACCCGGCCGGTGTGGTCGATCCGCTCGGTGACCTCCAGCGCCCGGTTCTTGGGAATCAGGGGCGCGGGCTTGCGCTGCCTCAGGGTGTCCTGGATCTCGTGCGCGGACCGCCCGAGGGTGCGGCCCTCCGCGTTCATGATGTAGATCGAGTCGCGGTGGCCCTTGGTGGCGATCAGCCCGACGTCGGCCACCGTGCCCTGGACCAGCGCGTTGATCGACGCCGTCGTGCCGTGGGCGATGAAGTCGGTCTGCGCCAGCAGCTCGCCGACGCCGATCCCCAGTTCCGCGGCGAGCTCCTCGATCGCGCGCATGACGCCGACCTCGCGATGCGGCGGGGTCGTCGGTGTCTTGGCCGAGACGATCCGGCCGGCGCCGTCGGAGGCGACGGCGTCGGTGAAGGTGCCGCCGACGTCAATGCCCAGTGCGTATGGCATGTGCCTTCTCCTGGTTCTTACCGCTGGTGGGCGGCGGCGCGCCCGGTGACAGTCCGCAGCAGCTCGACGGGCCGGCCCGCGGCGTCGCCCATCCAGGCGACGTGCTGGTCCGGCCGCACGAGCAGCAGCGGGGTGGGATGGGAGCCGGGCAGGTCGACCACGACCAGCGGGACACCCAGCTCCTGCGCCGCGTCGACCCAGAGCTGCACGTCGGTGGTCTCGTCGGTCCGCAGGAGGGTGAAGTCCGGCCCGAGCACGTCGAGCACGGGGCGCCCGTCGTCCAGCCAGGCGTGCGGCAAGCGGAAGCCGACCTGCGCCCGATCCGGGTAGCCGCCCATGCTGATCGCCTCCTGGGCCTCGCCGCCCACCACCAGTGGTGAGCCCGCGTAGTGGTAGCCGAAGCTGAACCCGTCGGGCGAGTAGCGGTGCGGCTCGGTCACGGCGAGCCGCGCGGCGAGTGCGGCGCGGGCGCGCTCCCCCTCCGCGCCGGAGAGGTGGATGTCCGGTGAGGCCGCCACGAGTGAGGCGCGCGCCGCCGACGCCACGGCGCTCGCGAACTGCTCGCCGATCGGTTTGCGCTCGAGCTCGTAGGCGTCGAGCAGCTCAGGGGGTGCCCAGCCGTGGTGGACGGCAGCCAGCATCCAGCCCAGCGTGGCCGCGTCCTGGATACCGGTGTTCATGCCGAAGCCACCGACAGGAATCCAGATGTGGGCGGCGTCCCCGGAGAGGAACACCCGTCCCTCGCGGTAGCGCTGCGCGACGAGCTGGCGGCCGGTCCAGCGCACGGTCCCGAGCACCTCGTGCTCGACGGGACCGCCCACGGCCTCCCGAAGGAGCTGCTCCGGGTCCTCCCCCTCGGTGTCGTGGTCGGGGGGAAACGCCACGTGATTGAGCCACAGGTCGGCGCCGTCGATGGCGATGAGCGACGCGAGCCGGCGGCCGTAGGTCCAGTAGGTCCAGGCCCGGTCCCGGGCGGCGAGCCGGCCGAGATCCGGCGAGCGGACGAACGTCGACACGAAGTTCTGGAGGGCCTCCACACCCTGGTAGCGGATCCCCAGTTGGCGACGAACATCGCTGTGCGCGCCGTCGCAGCCGACCACGTAGTCGCAGCGCAGGACCCGCGTCGCGCCCTCGGACTCGACAACCGACTCGACCCGATCCTCGAACTGACGCAGCTCCACCAACCGGCTGCCGCGCTCCACCTCCAGACCAGGGATCCCCTGCGCGTACCGCTCGAGGATCGGCTCCAGGTAGATCTGCGAGATCCGATGCTGCGGCTCCGGTGTGGACCAGCCTTCACGGCCCTTGCCGGCCAGTATCTCGCCGGATGAGGGCTGGTCGAGCCGGAACAGTTCCTCGCCGCGCAGCGTCGTACGGTACTGGATCGATGTCGGGAAGTCCTCGGGAAGGCCGGCCCGACGGATCTCGTCGGCGACGCCGAGCCGTCGGAAGATCTCCATCGAGCGAGCAGAGGTGGTGTTGCACCGCGGGTTCACCGGCCGCTCGGTCGTCGCTTCGATGACGGTGCAGGCCACACCGCGGCGGGCGAGGTCGATGGCAAGGGTGAGGCCGGTTGGGCCGGCGCCGACGATCAGGATGCCGCTGTCCGTGTCGTTCATGCGTTCAGGAACTCCCTGACGAGGTTGCAGAACTCGTTCGGTCGGTCGACGTGTATCCAGTGACCAGCACCCGCCACGACTTCGAGGCAGCCGCACGCAAGAGCATCGACCAGACGGGCGGAGACGTCGATCGGGCTGATGCGGTCGTGTTGCCCGTGCAGGGCGAGTACCGGGGTGGATACGGCGGCCGGATCGACCGGCGGCTGGTCGTCCACATCGAACATGGACCGGAAGGCCTGCTCGGCGCCGGGACGCAGGGCCTGCTCCAGGCGAAGGTCCGCAAGATCGTCGAGGAGCTCCTCGTGGTCGCTCTCGTCGGCGACAAGGCGGGCGAGGGTGGCACGCATGGACTCCCTCGTGGGCTCGTCGTAGAAGGGCACCGCAGCGGGCGCGCGCCCGGTACCGGCGCCGCCCATGAGGACAGCCCGCTCGACCCGCTCGGGGGCGGTGGCCAGTAGGGCAAGTGCGGCGGCACCACCCGCCGCCGAGTTCCCGATCAGGTGGACGCGGGTCAGCTCCTGCTCGTCGAGCAGGTCCAGCACCTGGCGGGCGCGAGCCCGCGCCCAGGCCACCGGCCCGTGGAGATCCGCTGTGTCGGCAATCGGGATGCCGGCGATCGGGGTGCCGGCGATCTGGGTGCCGGCGATCTGGGTGCCGAAGCCCAGCAGATCGGGGGCGAGGCAGTGGAAGTGCTCCGCGAGCTGGGGTCGGACGCTCGCCCAGTTGCTCGCGGCGTCCACCCCCGGGCCGCCCCCGTGGAGGAGGACCACTGCGGGCCCGGTCGATGGCGTCACGGGAGCAGGGAGAGGAAGGTGGCGGCGTCGGTCACCCGTGAGGACGTCAGGCTCATGATCCGCAGGGCGGCCCGGTGCATCTCCGGGGCGGCCATCGACCCGAACCCCAGGTCGGGATAGTCGCAGGAGGCACAGGCGTCGGAAAGGACCACGGAGCGGAACCCGCACTCCAGCGCGCCGCGCGCAGTCCCGAGCACGCAGCACTCGGTCGTCATGCCGGTGAGGACGACGGTCTCGACGCCGAGCCCGCGCAGCACGATCTCCAGGTCGGTCGCGTAGAACGAGTTGTAGCGGTGTTTCTTGATCACCAGCTCACCGGGGTGCGGGGCCAGCGCGGGGTCGATCTCTGCACCGCGTTCGCCATCGACCAGTGCCTTCCCCTCCGCGACTGGCGGGTACAGATCGCGGTGGATCCCCATATCGGCACCACCGGGCCGGTGCACGTGAGCGGGGTAGATCACCGGCATAGCGTGGGACCGGGCCGCATCGAGGACCTTCTGGAGCGTGGGAAGGATCCGTCGGCCCTCGGGGAACTCGAGCGGCGCGCCCTCCTCCACGAAGTCGTTCTGCATGTCGATGACCAGCAGCGCGGTGCGCCGGGGATCGATCGCGGTCGCGTTCACGATGAACTCCTTCCGGGTGGTGGCTGAGCGTTCAGGCCTGGCTCGCGCTGCCCTCGGGCACGAGCGCGGTCGGCGCCTGCGGGAAGGACGGGTGTGCTCGCGCCGTCCAGAGGAGGCCGAACGTCGCCACCGCGCCGACGAGCGCCGGGATCGCGAAGATCAGGAACATCGACGCAGGCGTCCAGCCGGCCTGCAGCAGGAAACCCGCGAGCAGCGGTGAGAAGACCGCCCCGAGCCGGCTGACGGCGACCGCGATACCGAGCGCCGTCGCGCGGGACTCGGCCGGGTAGATGATCGGGACGATGACGTTGATGCCCGAGACCGTGCCGTTGAGCAGCAGACCGACGAGCACCCCCACGACGAGCGCCGTGGCCAGCGTCCCCAGTGAGACCGAGTACAGCACCAGCGCCAGTGCTCCCAGCGCGAAGTAGGTGGCGGTGAGCTTGCGGGGGTCGATCCGGGTGGCGAGCACGCCGAGCAGCGCGGCACCCAGCACCCCGCCGATGCTGAACAGCACCCCACCACTGATCCCCTGCTGGGCGGACAGACCTGCCTGCAGCAGCAGGGTGGGTGTCCACGAGCTGGCGAAGTAGAAGATGGTCTGGGCGGCGGTGAACGCGATCCAGACCAGGATGGTGCGCATCGCGTTGCGCCCCCGGAACAGTGACTCGAGCGCGACCTTCCGCGACGGCACCGACCTGGTGGGCAGCTCGTCGATCGGGGTCTGGCCGATCGAGCGGAGGATCTGGTTGAGCCGGGCGAGGCCGTCCCGGGGCCGGGCGGCGATCAGGTAGTCCATCGACTCGGGCAGCAACCGCAACCCGACCACGAACAGGATCGCCGTCACGACGCAGCCGAGCACGAACACCGACCTCCAGCCGAACGGACCGATCAGCAGGCTCGCTGCGATGCCGGCGATGATCGCGCCCAGCCCGTAGCCGCACGTGATCAAGGCGACGGACAGCCCGCGGCGCCGATGGTTCGAGTACTCCGAGGCCAGTACCGGCAGGCACGCCGCCATCAGACCCACGGCGATCCCCGTGACCACCCGGGTGGCCACGAGCTGGCCGAAGTTCTGCGAGAACGACGCGGCCAGCATGCCGAGCGACGCCAGCACGAGCCCGCCGAGCACGAGCTTGCGACGGCCGACCCGGTCGGCGAGCGGGGCCAGGAAGAGCGCCCCGAACGCCATGCCCGCCAGTCCACTGCTCAACAGAACCCCGACGAGCGTGGCCTGAAGGCCCCATTCCTTCGTGATCGTCGGACCGACGAAGGACGTCACCAGTAGGTCGAACCCGTCAACCAGGTTCATCACGAGACACAACACGACCGCACGGTTCTGCGCTCGACTCATGGGGGCGTTCTTGACCTGCTCGAGAATGCTCATAAGAACCTCGCTTCGTTGCGACGCAGCATTCGGGCTACAGACCGGCCCGGGGCGGTGACAGAGGTCGAGCGGCATGCGCTTCCCGCTCTGTATGTAACGCTCACTCTACAAGGCTTGCCGCGCGATGACCAGCCCCCCGCGGAACACCGCGGCGATACCGGCGCGAACGCGCCAGACCGGCCCAATACCGCCTCGAACACGCCCAGGCCGGAATCAGTTCGAACGACGACGGCGGCTTCGCCCCGGCATCACGCTCGGTGCCTCGCTCGACGTCGAACCGTCAGAGCCGGCCAAGTACCCGCACCCGTTGCCCGTCGAGGCCCCCCAACCGGGTTCCGACATGAGCGAACCGCCGCTCAACCCTTCGGGCCACCAGCCACGGATCGCGACCACAACAACCCCTCGACGCCGTCGAGGAACGTCGTGCACACCGCTTCCGAGTCCGACAGACAGCCGGCCACCATCGCACCGTCGCGCAACATCACGAAATGCCCCGCCGCAGGCCCGGCAGGGCCATCTCCCACCTGCCCGAACAGGTCGCTCACCGCCGCGGTGAACCACTCACGGTGCTCCCGCACCCGACTGCGCACCGGGCTCGCCGGATCGGGGTACTCGGCCGCGGCGTTGAGGAAGGCGCAACCACGGAAGCCCTCGCGACGGATGTCTGCGGCGATGTCGACCCCTATCGCACGGACGGCATCCGCAGCCGACGCCGCACCCGCCCGGGTACGCGCAAAGCGATCACGCAGAGCTCGGTCAGCCGCCTCCAGGTAGGAGACAACCAGGTCCTCCTTACCCGGGAAATGCCGGTAGAACGTCGCTCGGGTCGTGTTCGCCTCGGTGAGGATCCGGTCGACCCCGACCGAATGCAGTCCCTCGGCGTAGAAGACCCGACTAGCCGTGGCCAGCAGCCGCGACCGAGCCTCAGACGGCCGACCACTCACATCCCGTTCCATCCGCACAGATTACCAGAAAGAACGTTCAGTCTCGACATTCGCGAGCCCCACTCCTGCCAACGGTCACCGTCGGCAGCCGACCGCGCGACGGGCTATCGCTCCGGCTCGAGCAGACCCAGACGAATTCTCTGCAGCGGCGCGGTCGCCGGCCGCGATCTAGGCCAATTCGGGCGACATGGTGGAGATCGACGAATCGGCAGTGGGCCGAGTTGATCGCTACGCCGAGCGGGGTGGGCCAGCCGCGCAGCGCGTGGACGATCGTGCGCAGCGCCTCGACCGTGGTCACGGCTGCCTGCCAGCCGTAGGCCGTCACGCCCCGGCATACCAGCGCCGATGCCAGCGTGGGCGATCTCGCCGTCGATTTCCATGACACACCCTTCCAGGGTGAGGTCGAGCGCCGTGACATCTGCAGACCGCGAGCTGAGCCGGAATCCGAGCGTTGCGCCGTTGGCCGCGACTGCCCGCGCCGCTCCACCGCCGCCGCATGTCCGGCGGACGTGCAGGACGCCATGCACCCGATCGATCGCCGCGAGCGCTCCTGCCGCGCTCAATGCCGGACCTGCGACCCGCCGTCCCAGGACGAATCCCAGCTCAAGGCCCACAGTCACCGCTACCGGCGGCACCACCCGCGTCCTGGCCAGCATCGCGTCGGTGAGCCAGCTCGTCACGACGGTCTCGCCCACCGTCGTCGCCGCGATGCCGGTAGCGGTCTCGCCCCGCTCCATGCGCAGACAGAACGCCTCGTCCTGGATGCGGTACGCCGCGTCGAGATCGAGGTTCGGCCAGTCCACCCTTCCACTCAGCCGGCAACGTGCGTCTCGCGGACCGTGACAAGCAACGCGCAGTCAGGCGCCCCACCGCGTCAGATGCCGAACTGGTACCCGCCGCTGGCCTCGATGACCTGGCCGGTGATCCAGCGGCCGTCGCTCGACAGCAGCATCGCGATGACCGCAGCGATGTCGTCGGGTTCGCCGAGGCGGCCCAGCAGCGTCTTCTTCTCGATCTCCGGCACCAGGTGCGCGTACTTCCCGAAGGCGTTGTCCGCGATGAGTGTCCGGGTCGATCCGGGGGCGATCGCGTTGACGCGGATCCGGCGCTCGGCGAGCTCCACCGCCAGGTACTGGGTCAGGGTGACGATGGCGCCCTTGTTCGCCGCGTAGGCGGCGTAGCCGCCGCCACGCTCGATCGTGGTCACGCTGGCGCTGGCGACGTTGACGATGGCACCGCCATCCGCCAGCAGCGGCAGCAGCCGCTGGGTGAGGAAGAAGGTCCCGCGGAACAGGACGCGGACCAGCGTGTCGAACTGCTCCTCGGTGGTGTCGACGAACCGCGACCCGCCGCCCATCCCGGCGTTGTTCACCAGCGCGGTGAACGTGTCGGCCTGCCAGACCGCGGCGAGGGTCTCCTCGACCTGCGCGGCAAAGGCCGGGAACCGGGTGGCGTCCCCGAGGTCCAGCCGCAGCGGGACCGCGGTGCCGCCGCGCGCCTCGATGGTGGCAACCGTGTCCCGCGCGCCCTGGGCGTTGCCGTTGTAGGTCAGGATCACGCCCTCACCGCGCGCGGCGATCTCCAGTGCGGTCGCCTGGCCGATGCCCGAGCTGCCCCCGGTGACGATGGTGACACCCATGACTCTCCTCCTCACGACGCCGCGGTCGTTCCGCGGCGGTAGCAACGACGCTACGAGCGCACCGCACCCGCCCGGCAGTCCAAAGCTCCACACTTCCTGCACAATCCTCTCGACCACTCAGATCGACGGCGAGACGCCCGGGCCGGATGTTCTACTGGAGGCATGCAGCTGGAGGAGATCGGCCGAATCATCAGCGATCACGCCGATCAGCGCGAACTGCCCATTCCTGGTCTCGTCGTGCTGCGGGCCGATCGGCCCACCCCACCCGAGGTCACGATGAGCGGAACGATCCTGGGCTTCGTCGCGCAAGGGGTGAAACGGGTGTCGGTGGGCGACCGCACCCACGACTACACAGCCGGGCAGTACCTCGTGACCTCAGTGGACCTTCCGATCACCGGGTGCGTGCTGGAAGCCTCCCCGGCCAGTCCCTACCTGGGATTCGGGCTCGTCCTGGACCCCACGGTCGTCGCGGAGCTGCTGCTCATCGCGCCCGTCGGCACCCGCCCGCGCGCGCTCGCACCCGCACTGGCTGTCCGCAGTGCCTCGGCCGAGATGCGCGACGTGAGCGTGCGCCTGCTGCGCCTGCTCGACCGCCCCGAGGACCGCGCCGTGCTGGGCCCCTCCACCCTGCGCGAGCTCGTGTGGCGCTCGATGCAGGGTCCCGACGGTGACGTCGTGCGTCAGCTCGGACTCCAGCACGGGAATGCGCCCGACGTGCGCCGGGCAGTCCGCTGGCTGCGCCACAACTACGCCGAACCCGTGCGCGTCGAGGACCTCGCCCAGCTCGCCTCCATGAGCAGTTCGACCTTCCACAAGGCCTTCACGGCCGTCACCGCCATGAGCCCGATCCAGTTCCAGAAACGGATCCGCCTGCAGGAGGCCCGCCGACTCCTCGTCGCCGGGGAAACCGACGTCACGAGCGCCGCCCACACGGTCGGGTACGACAGCCCTTCGCAGTTCAGCCGCGAGTACCGGCGCCTCTACGGCGCACCCCCGGGGCGAGACACCCGAGGGCTCCGCACCGTTGGTGCACCGGACGTGGCCGCGGGCTGAGCAGCCCGAGAGGGCTGGGAAAGGCGGTCCCACAGTGTGGGGCCGGCCGACCGGCTGCGCAGGGTCGACTTCTGCACCCGACCCGTCGCCGGCGTCCGGGGCAGGCTCGGCACCGTCTCCAGGTAGCGCGGCGTCATGAACGCGGGCATGCGTGTGGCCAGCCAGTCGCCGAGCACACCGAGCTCGACGGGCTCACGCACCACCACGAGGACCTTGATCTCCTGCTCCCCGTCATCGGCGGCCACTCCGACGGCGGCGGCCTCGACCACCGATGGATGGTCCATCACGTAGGCCTCGACCTCGAACGACGAGATGTTCTCGCCCTTGCGGCGGATGCAGTCCTTGTACCGGTCGATGAAGTAGAAGTCCCCGTTGGCGTTGCGGCGCATCGCGTCACCGGTGTGGAACCAGCCGTTGCGCCAGGCCGCGGCGGTGGCGTCGCCGTCGTGGAAGTAGCCGGGGGTCAGTGTCCACGGCTCCGATGTCCGAACGAGCAGCTCTCCGACCTCGTCGGGGGCTACCTCGCGATCATGCTCGTCGACGACCCTCAGCTCGTACCCGCGCGGGTCGACGGCCTGCCGGCCGCAACAGGCCAGGTCCGTGCCGTCGATGTCGACTCGCGCGATCGCACCGCCGATCTCGGTGGAGCCGAACCCGGTGGTCACGGAGACGTCGAAGCGCTGCATGAACTCGGTGGTCTCGTGGATGACGGGTGCGGTCCAGATGTGTTGCAGCGGACCGTCTCGATCGTCGGGTCGCGGCGCGGCGGCGAGAAGGTACTTGATCGACGGCGGGAACAGCTGCGACACCCGGCAGTCGTAGGTGCGGATGTCCTCCCAGAAGGCACGCACACTGAAGCTCGCCCGGAGCACCAACGGCCGTCGTTCGACCAGCGCCTGGCCCAGCGCGCCCTTCCCGGACATGTGCGCGGGCGACAGGAACGAGTAGCGGCTGCCTCCCGGATCGATGCGCGCCGGGAGATGGCCGGGGGGCTGGTTCATCCAGCCCCAAGGAATGATCACGCCTTTCGGGGGACCCGTCGTACCCGATGTGTAGATGACGCACGCCGTGTCGTGCCGCTCCCCGACGCGCGTGGTGATCGGTAGCTCGTCGTGCGCGAACGCGGCAGCGCCCACAAGCCGGAACGGCCAGGGTCCTGGTGGTGGTTCCGCATCGAGCACCACGACCGTCGACAGCCGATCGATTCCGTCCGCGACCTCGGCGACCGCGTCGAGGTACTGCCGTTCCACGACAGCGAGCGACGCTCGGGAGTGACCGAGGAGGTGCGCCAGGGTTCTCCCCCGCAGCTGCGGATTGATCGGGACCTCGACGGCGCCGAGTGCGGCCAACCCGAGCCAGGCATGGTAGGCGGCGAAGGACGGCCCGAGCATCGTGGCAACGGTGTCATCGGCGCCGATGCCCGCCGCTGCGAAACGGCGCGCCCAGGCGTAGTTCGTGTCGACGAACTCGGCAGCGGTCAGCGACGCGCCCGTCTCGGCGGCCACGAGTGCCACCGTGCCCGGTGCCCGGTCGGCGAGATCGGCGAGCAGCCGCGGGACGGTGGCGAGACCGGGACCGGGGCGCATCATCCGGCCCTCTCCAGGTCCTGCGCGGCAGGGGTCGCCACGAGCCGTCGGGACGACCGGTGACCGATCCACCCGAGGACGCGGGCCATGGCGGCGTAGGTGAGCGCGTCGAGCGGCCACTGCGTGATCACCGTGCCCGCAGCGTTCTTCACGTAGCTGTCGGTCTCCAGCCAGGCCGTCCCGCGGATCTGTCGCTCGAGCCAGCGCACGTACCAGCGCAGCGCTGCGGGCCTCGCTTCGACCGCGGTGACGCCCGAACGGCGCATCCGGGTCAGTGCCCGGACCGCCCAGCGCGCCTGGGCGCGGTGGTTGAGGAAGATCTCACCACCGTGGGTGCTCGGCCCGTAGAGCATGAAGAAGTTCGGGAAGTCCGGCACCGTGATCCCCATCAGGGCGCGCGGCTCGTCCCCCCAGGTCTCCCCCAGCGTCCGTCCGCTGCGCCCGATGATCTTCGTGGTGGCGAGCAGCCGCTCGGTCCGGAAGCCGGTCGCCAGCACGATCGCGTCGACCGCTGTCTCCACACCGCGGGCGTCGACCACTCCGGTCCCGGTCAGCGCGGTGACGGCATGGGGCACGAGCTCGACGTTCTTGCGCAGCAGCGCCGGGTAGAAGTCCCCGTTGAGGACGAGCCGCTTGCCGGCGAACCCGTACCGCGGCGTCACGGCCTCAATGAGGTCGGGCCGGTCGGCGAACACCGCGGCGATGTAGCCCTCGGCCAGCTGCCGCGAGCGCTGGGACCAGCGGGTCCGGGGCTTGTACATCCGCCCGCGGAACTGGGCGCGGCTCACCTGCACGAGGTAGGAGATCCGCGTCCGGCGGCGCGCGAGCTCGCTCTCGGACCGGTGCCGGGCCCGGTCGGCGTCGCTGTAGTCGTGGTCCCCCTTCGGCAGCACCCACCCGGGCTCGCGCTGGTACACCGTCAGCCGACCGACGACAGGAGCCAGTGCGGCGACGACCTGGGTGGCGCTCGATCCGACACCGACGACGGCGACGTGCTTGCCGGTCAGGTCCAGACCATCCTCCCATCGGGCGGTGTGCAGCTTCGGACCCGTGAACCGCTCGAAGCCGGGCCAGCTCGGGTAGCGCGGGGTGTTGAGCAGGCCGACCGCGCTGATGACCGCCCGTGCGTGCAGGATCGCGCCGGTCGAGAGGACCACGCGATATCGCTGCCGGTCCTCCTCCCAGACGGCTTCGTCCACAGAGGTGCCGAGCTCGAGGTGCTCCCGCAGCCCCTGCTCGTCGACAACCTCCTCGATGTAGCGCTGGATCTCCGGTTGCCGGGCGTGCGAGCGGCTCCAGTCGAAGCGCTTGAACGACCAGGAGTAGAGGTGCGAGTGCACATCCACCTCGGCCCCCGGATAGCGGTTCTCCCACCAGGTGCCGCCGACGCCCGCGTTCTTCTCGATGATCCGGAAGCGAGTGAACCCCGCTCTCCGCAGCATCAGGCCCGCGGTGAGGCCGCCGAGGCCCGCGCCGATGACGACGGCGTCGAGGTCGACTTCGGGGTCGGCTTCGGGGTCGGCACTCGATCCTCGGGAGCTCTCCGGATCAGGCATCAGTATCGGCCTCCTGCCGCATCTGCACGCCGAAGGGGACGTCTTCGTCCGTCTCGACACCGACCACGACGCCGGCCATGACGAACGGCACGGTGGCCTCGTTGCGCCACGGATCCTGGAGGCGGCGATCGCCATCTTCGCCGAACGGGGCTACGCCGCCACATCGACCGCGCAGATCGCCGCAGCCGCCGGCGCCTCGAAGGAGACTCTGTACGCCTACTTCGGCGACAAGGCCGGACTGCTGCGCGCCGCCATGGTTTCACTGGTCACCGCTCCCGACCAGCCGCACACCGGGCCACCCGTGGACGCGACGACGTCCGCCGCGGAGTTCGAGGCCCTGCTGCTACAGCAGGCCGAGTCGTTGGTGAGCGATCTGATGCAGCCCTCCTACCTCGCTCTGGCGCGCATCGTCGTTGCGGAGACGCCTCGGGACCCCTCGCTCGCGGACCTGTTCAGGACAGCCGTCGCCGCCCGGGCCTTGGGGGCCATCAGCGCCGCCGTGCATGCCGGCGGGGAGCACTGCCTCGTCGATCGGGGGGTCGACATCGGTCGTGCCGCCCGGGCTCTCGTCGGACCGCTGCTCACCTACGTCCTGCTCGACGGTCTCCTCCGCGCCCCGGACGACATCCGCCGTCCCTCGCCGGACGCCGTCCGGGGACAAGTGATCCTTTTCTGCCGTTCCATCCGGCCGCGACACCCACAACCACGAGACCAGGAGACGTCATGATGGCCCGACCCGTCCCGAACACTCGGAACCACAACGAATCCGATACCCCGGACAGCTGGACCCGCGTCCGCCTGGTCGAGCCCTCCACCTCGGGCTTCGTACACGTCGGCGCGGGCTCCGGATCGTGGCGGCTCCCGTTGGTCCTGCCCAGCGGACGCCGCCGCACGATCGTCGCGCTCATGCGCGAGGCGGCAACGATCCTGCGGCACGACCCCCGCGTCCTGCGCGCCGACGTGTTCCACGCGATCCTTCGTCCCCCCGGTCGCTCCGACGGCGCCGGTCCCGACACCCCGGACGCGGACTTCGATGCCGTGCTCCTCGTCGAGACCACGACGGTCGCCGACGCTTCGGAACTTCGCGGCGGCGCCGTCATCGCCGGACTCCTGACAGACCTGCAGTCGACGGCGGCCAGCACCCTGGTCTTCGCCGGGTCAAACCCCCGGCGCATCGGGACGGTCGACCATGACCGTCAAGGTGTCCTCCTCTTCAACTACTTCTCCGCCGAGGACGTCACCTCCAACCTGTTCGCCTGGCAGTACACGGCAGGGTGGTTCCAGGACCAGACCGGACTGGACAACTCCACCGTCCTGCAGCCGGTCGAGCCAGGCGCAGTGCCGTACACCCTGGTGAACCACTGCCGCTGGGACCGCCTGCGCGACATCGTGCCCGCACTCGTGTTCAAGCGCAGCTTCCGCGCTTTCGTCCTGCGCGTCCTCAGCGAGAACCAGGTCGACCCGCGCCCGATCCTCTACAGGCTCGATCGCGGCTGATCCGCGGTACGGCGATCGGAGCCGCGAACGACACCGGCCTCACGACACGAGGTTGGCGAAGCCAGGCGGTAGCTCCGTCGCTGCGGGTCGGGAGCGGTCCCGGGCGTGGGTCGCGACCTCACCCAGGAGACGTCGGCGTGCCCGAAGTGATGGCGGTCGACGCCGACAGCGTCTGCAGCCGCATCCCGCGTCCAACAACGTCGGGGTGACGGCGTGGCACGTCGACCGCCGGCTCGACGAGAACGCCGGTTCCCCGGGACCGGTGCGCGACATGCGCCTCGCCATCAAGGACGAGTGACTCACCGTGCTGGCGTTACACCTTCGAACTGGCCGGCGCCGACAACGTCGCTCGTTCTGTGGTCGAACTCGACACTCTGCTCGTCGCCGCACACAACGGCTGGCCACCGGCCGCTCCGATCAGATCCGGTACGCGCGCAGCCACGAGCGCCATCGACGCGGCCCGCCGCCGGCGACATCCACCGCGGCCGCGGCTCAGAGGTCGAGTTGGCACTGTAGCGCCGGCGCGAGCATCGCGACCACCTCGTCGGAGCTCAACGCCGCGACCGGTGGCAGCACCAAGACGTAGCGGGTCAGCGCCACACCCAGAACATGGGCCGCCACCCGCCCGGCTCGCGCGGCGACGTCGCCTGCGCCGGACGTGCCCGACGGCGACAATCGGGCGACCAGTTCGACGACCTGCGCGGCGAAGACACCGCGGATCCGCTCCGCCGCGACGTCGTTCGTGGTCGCCGAGCGCAGCAGCACCACCAGCACCGGGCCTGTCCGCGGGCCCTCCCACAGGTCCACGAAGTGCCGAGCCAACACCTCGCCGCGGTGCGCCCGGTCGACCGGCCGCAGGTCCGGAAGCCGCAGGTCCACATCCACCACGGCCGAGAACAGGCCCTCCTTGCTGCCGAAGTACCGAATGACCATCGACGGGTCGATGCCGGCGACTCCGGCGACGAGCCGCACCGTGGTCCGCTCGTAGCCGCGCTCGGCGAACACCTGCAGACCAGCGGCCAGCACTGCTTCCCTGTTGGGCCGCGACCTCTCCGTGAACACCATGGTCGGAGCATATGCCAACAGTCGTTGGCAATCTGTCGGGATCGTGCGGTACTGTCATTGCCAACAACCGTTGGCGAACAGGAGTCCACGATCATGAAGTCAACCCTCCCCACCAGCGTCGACGTGCTCGTCGTCGGCGCCGGACCTGCCGGCCTCACTGCGTCGACCGTGCTGCACAGCCGAGGCGTCCACCACCTGACCGTGGACCGCGCACCGCTGGGCACCAACACCTCGCGCGCAGCCGTCGTGCACGCCCGCACGCTGGAGGTCCTCGACGACATCGGGATCGCCGACACCCTCGTCGAACGCGGCGTGGTCGTACCGACCTTCACCGTGCGCGACCACGACCGGGTGCTCGTCACGATCGGGTTCGACGATCTACCGACCCGCTTCCCCTACACCTTGATGGTCCCCCAGAACATCACCGAAGCCGTACTCGCCGACCACCTCCGCACCCAGGGCGGCTCGATCACACCCGGGTGGCGACTCGACCGGATCGACCTCGACACCGACCCCGGCCGTGTCCACGCCGACCTCGTCGACGAGGACGGGCGGCGAAGCACGATCGCCGCCCGCTACCTCATCGCCGCCGACGGGATGCACAGCACCGCACGCGAGCTCGTGGGCATCCCCTTCCAAGGCGCCGCCTACCCGCAGTCGTTCGTCCTCGCCGACGTCCGCATGGACTGGTCCCTGCCCGCCGACGAGGTCCAACTGTTCTTCTCCCCCGCAGGCCTGGTCGTCGTCGCACCGCTACCCGGCGGGCACCACCGCGTCGTCGCCACCGTCGACGACGCACCGGAACACCCCGACCTCGCCGACATCACCGACCTACTCAGCACCCGCGGACCCCGCTCGAACCCGACCCACGTGCACGAGGTTGCGTGGAGCTCACGGTTCCGCGTCCATCACCGCCTCGCCGCCACCTACCGCCACGGGCCCGTCCTCCTCGCCGGAGACGCCGCCCACGTCCACAGCCCAGCAGGCGGGCAGGGCATGAACATCGGCATCCAGGACGCCGCCCTTCTCGCCAACCTGATCGCCGACGTCACCACCGGCGACGCGCCCGACCAGTCACTCGACGCCTACGAGGAACGACGACGCCCCATCGCCCGCGGCGTCGTCCGGCTCACCGACCGCATGACCCGCGCCGCCACCCTCCACGGACCCGCCACCCGTGTCCGCAACCTCGCACTCCGCACCGCCGGCGCACTACCCCCCGTTCGACACGCACTCGCCATGAACCTCTCCGAACTCAACACCGGCGAGCGCCAGACCCACGCACCAGCAACGCGTCGATCCCCTCGTCGAGCGACCTCCGAGCCAGGCCAGCACCGCTGAGCGTCCTCTTCATAGCGGCCGCCCGTGCGGATCCGGTCGCCGCGGCAGACCCGCCGTCGCGGATCGGACATCTCCGTCCGTCTGATCCCCGCCGTCGGGCGCCTGCCGCACCGGACCTCGGCCGCACAGCAACTGGTAGCCGAACAGCATGCCGAACACGCCCAGCAGGATCGCCAGGCCTCCGCTCGGCTCCTCGTCGATCCTCCCCCCGACACCGACGATCGTGAACAGAAGACCGCCGAGCAGCAGCGACACCCCGACCGCGACGTGCTCCCGCCGCAACGGGCCGAACCGGGCCCAGGCGGTCGGCCCCACCCGCTGCGGCGGCACGTCGCCGGGCACCGGACCAGGGGCGTTCGTCACCGACGCTCCCCTCGCCGACCAGCCCGACGCGCCGATCGTGTCACCGGGCCCCGGGAGGGATCCCCGAAGTGACGCCGGCTGATCAGGGCGGCTACGACGCATATGGACTCCGTGGCGTCAACGGCACTTCACCCGATCGGGCAGTTCTCGACACTTTCATCTAGATGAATGGGGAGGTGCCCACATCAGCCCCCCAGCGCCGGCTCAGTATCGGAGCGACCTACAACCTGCGCGACATCGGTGACTACCCGGTCGCAGGCGGTCTGCGGACCGGATGGGGCCTGCTGTTCCGCTCCGACGCCACCCGCTTCACCGCCACCGCCGACCTCACGGCGCTGGGCCTGCAGACCGTGATCGATCTTCGCGACGCCGCGGAGGTGACCACCGTGCCGACCGGTCTGGACGCGCTCGTCCCGACCGTGCGGCGCCGCCCGCTCGATTCGCGCTCGCTGCTGTCGGCAGTGTCCGTCGACGCGCCCGACCCGCTCGGCGATCTCTACGCGACGTTGCTGCGGCAGCGGGGCCCGCAGCTCGCCGCGATCGTGGCCGATCTCGCCCGTCCGGGCGCTCTGCCCGCGCTCGTGCACTGCGCTGCGGGCAAGGACCGCACCGGCGTCGTGATCGCGCTCGTGCTCTCCGCGATCGGGGTGACCGATGATGTGGTCACCGCCGACTACGCGCTGACCTCGAACTACCTGACAGCGGGCTTCTTTGCCGCGCTGCCGGCCGAGTCCGGTGCTGTCGACCCGGTCAACGCGTCGCTGCACAACGCCCGCCCGGAGTCCATGGCAGCGATGTTGCACGTGCTCGCCGTCGAGTTCGGCGGCGCCCGCGCCTACCTCGCTCGTCACGGCGTGCCGGTCGAGGCGATCGACCACCTCCGCACCGCTCTCACCCAGTAGGAGCCCCGATGAAGATCGTGCAGATCTCCGACACCCACCTGACCGCCGCCGGCGGGCCCACCGAGGAGGGCTTTCGGCTCCTCGTCCGCCACCTCGACGAGGACGTTCGCCCCGACCTGGTCGTGCACTCGGGTGACATCCAGGTCCTCGATCCCGACGACACCGCCGATCGCGTCCGCTCGCGCGAGCTGCTCGATCTGATCAGCACGCCGCTGCTGGTCGTCCCGGGCAATCACGACGTCGGCATGCCCGGCCTGAACGCGTGGGCCGGTATCACTGTGACCGACGCGCGGGTGGCGGCGCACGTGGCCGTTTTCGGCCCCGACCACTGGCGGCACGAGACCGACGAGGCGGTGCTGATCGGGATCGACAGCGAGCTGCTCGGTTCCGGGCTGCAGCGCGAGGCCGACCAGTGGCGCTGGATCGAGGACACCGTCGCAGACCTGCCCGTCCGGAAGCCGGTCCTGTTGTTCCTGCACAAGCCGCTGTGGTCGGCTACCGACGAGCCCGTCGACCATCAGGTCGACGTCGGCCCCGTGGCACGGGACCGGCTGCTCGGCCTGCTCGAGCGGATCGACCTGCGATCCGTCGGCTGTGGCCACCTGCACCGCTACCGCCAGGTCCGACGGGACCGTGCGATCGAGGTCTGGGCGCCTGCCACCGCCTTCCTGGCCGCCGGCGAGGACAGCCTTCCCGACGGCCGCCAGGAACTGGGCTACGTCGAGTACACCGTCGAGGGCGGCGAGGTCACCGCCCAGTTCCGGCTCGTGCCCGGCATGCCGCAGATCACCACAGACGACGTGCCCTCGATCGCTCAGGCGATCGAGGCCATGACGGCGCTGCGCTAGTGGCCGCCATCGAGCTCGACGGCATCGTGCGCCGGTTCGGTGACACGACCGCGGTCGCCGACGTCTCGCTGGCCACGGAACGCAACGAGTTCCTCGTGCTCCTCGGCCCCAGCGGCTGCGGGAAGACCACTCTGCTGCGGATGATCGCCGGCTTGCTGCCGCCGTCGGACGGCCGCATCCTGGTCGACGGCCGCGACGTCACCCCCTTGCCGCCCCGGGAGCGCGACCTGGCCATGGTGTTCCAGAACTACGCGCTGTACCCACACCTGAGCGTCGAGCGAAACCTGGGGTTCGGGCTGAGCGTGCGCAGGACCGGTCGGGAGGAGATCCGCCGGCGCGTTGACGAGGTCGCAGAGCTGCTGGATCTGGGCCACCTGCTGCGCCGCAGGCCGAAGGAACTCTCCGGCGGGCAGCGACAGCGGGTCGCGCTGGGCCGCGCGATGGTGCGCGACCCGCGGGCCTTCCTGATGGACGAGCCGCTGTCCAACCTCGACACGAAACTGCGCGCCAGCACCCGTTCCCAGCTGATCTCGCTGCACCGCAAGCTGGACACGACCTTCGTCTACGTCACCCACGACCAGATCGACGCGATGACGATGGCAACGAAGGTCGCGGTGCTCAACCACGGCAGGATCGAACAGTTCGGCGCACCCGTGGAGATCTACGACGAGCCCGCATCGGCGTTCGTCGCCGGGTTCATGGGTGCCCCGCCCATGAACCTGCTGCCGGCCGAACTGAGCACCGACCACGACGACCGGCTCGTGGTGCGCGGTCCCGGCGTCGCCGTCTCGCTGCCGCACCGCGGCGGCACCGACCCGGGAGCACGCCTGGTGCTGCTGGGGGTGCGCCCCGAGCATCTCGTCCCGGTCCCCGCCGACCACACCGGGCCCGCTCTGCGTGGGCGGGTGGACATCGTGGAGAACCTCGGCAACGAAGAGATCGCCGAGTGCCAGATCGGGAACCAGCGGGTGAGCATTCGCGGCTCGCGGCCGATCGGCCTCGCCCCCGGCGACGCCACGACCCTGGCCGTACGGCCCGAGCACGTCCACCTCTTCGCCCGGCAGAGCGGCCGACGCCTCGTCTGGGAGCCCGAACAGGCCCCCGCTCTCGTTCCCTGAAAGGGACCGTCATGAAGTTCCCCCGCGCTCTGCCCGTACTGGCGCTCGCGCTCGCCGCCGCCCTCACCGGTTGCGCCAACGTCCCCACGACCACCGCCCAGACCTCCGAGTCGGCCACGGCGATCATCCCCGAGCTGGCACCGGACCAGCAGGTCTCGATCCGCTGGGAGAGCTACAACCTCGCCAGCGCCGGGATCTTCGGCGAGACCACGAAGAACCTGGTCGCCGAGTTCCGGAAGCAGCATCCCAACATCCACGTCGAGGCTGTGCCACCGCAGGGCGGCGTCGCCGAGATCGCGCAGAGCGTGCAGCGCCAAGTGATCGCCGGCAGCCCACCGGATGTCGGGCAGCTGACCTTCGCCGATCTCCGCTACACCGCCAGCGACCTGGGGGCGCAATCGCTCGACAAGCTCGTCGGCCGCGACGAGGTGCAGAAGCTGCTCACCGCGAGCCCGCACCCCTACGCGCCCCGGGCCGCCGTGCTCGGCGACGTCGACGGCACCACCTACGGCATCCCCTACGTCTTCTCGACGCCGATGCTGTTCATCAACGCCGACCTGTTCCGCAGAGCGGGCCTCGACCCCGCGCACCTGCCGAAGACCTGGGAAGAGGTTGCCACCGCCGCCGCAGCGATCGCGAAAGTTCCCGGCACCAGTGGCGGGGCCTACCTCAGCTGCTTGGACGGGCCGTCCGGCGGCGACTGGTGCCTCACCGGCATCGTCCGATCGGCGGGCGGGCGCCTGCTCTCCGCGGACGGGACGTCCCTCGCCTGGACCGACCCGAAGTCCGTCGAGGCGTTCACCGGCCTGCAGAAGATCGCCCAGGCCGGCCAGAACGCCCTGCCCAACCTCAGTGGCTCCGACGCGCAGGACGCCTTCCTGCGCGGCAACCTCGGCATGCTGCTGTCCACGGCAGCCCTGCAGAACGCGATCCTGACGTCGTCGGCGGGCAAGTGGCAGGCGACCGCTGCCCCGATGCCGAGCTTCGGCGCCACCCCGGCCGTGCCCACCAACTCCGGCTCTGCGCTGTTCATCCTCACGAAGGACCCGGCCAAGCAGCGCGCCGCGTGGGAGCTGATCAAGTTCCTGACCAGCGCACAGAGCGAGAGCACCATTACCTCGAAGATCGGGTACGTGCCCCTGCGAGCCTCGCTGATCGACGATCCCGCCTACCTCAAGTCCTTCGCCGACGCCCATCCGGACTTCGTCCGGCCCAACGTCGCGCAGCTCGACCGGCTCGAACCGTGGGTGTCCTACCCAGGACCGAACTATCAGCAGATCCGCACCTTGTTGAACAAGGCCACCGAGGAGATCGTGTTCCGCGGAGCCGACCCGCTCGCGACCCTGACCGCCGCGCAGACCAGCGCCCAGGCCCTCATGCCGACGTGACGACGGCGACGTGACAGACCTCCTCGACCGTCCGGCCCCGGTTCCCGGGCGCTTCGTGGAACCGGGTGTGCCGGTCCCGCGGAGCAGCCCGGGGCCGGTGGCCCGCTGGCCCCTGCTGCGCCGGCTCGCCGACGGCGCGACACCGTTCCTGTATCTGGTGCCCGCCCTGGCCGGGCTCCTGATCTGGGTGTACTCACCGCTGGTCCAGACCATCCAGCTGTCCTTCTACGACTGGAACCTGGTGCCCACCTCACCGGCCCACCCAGCGGGCTGGTCGAACTACGCGGAGGCGCTGAGCCTCCCCCAGCTCGGCCAGGCGACCGTGAACACGCTGTTCTACCTGCTCGGGCTGCTGCCGTTCACCATCGTGGTCCCGCTGCTCGTGGTGTTCGCCTCGCAGCAGGTTCATGGCCGGGCCAGGGCTTTCTACCGGACGGCGATCTTCGCGCCGTACCTGATCGCCCCGATCGTCACGGCCATCGTGTGGCGCTGGCTGCTCGACCCGGGCGGCGGGCTGGTCAACCAGGTGCTCGGCATGTTCGGCGTCGCCCCCATCTCGTTCCTGCGGGATCCGCAGTGGGCGATGTGGTCGATCGTGGTGATCGTCGGCTGGCAGCTGCTCGGATTCGCCGTACTCGTCGTCTCTGCGGGCGCATCCGGCATCTCGGAGGACTACGCCGCAGCGGCCCGCACCGACGGAGCCACCGAAGGCCAGATCACCCGGCGGATCACCCTGCCGTTGCTGTCCCCCACGCTGCTGTTCATGGCGACCCTGACCATCCTGTCGGCTGCCCAGCTGATGTTCCCGATGATCCAGACACTCACCCAGGGTGGCCCCGGCGACTCCACCACCAACCTCTACTACCTCCTCTACGACACCGCATTCGGCTCGTTCGACGTCGGCCTCGCGTCGGCCGCGAGCGTGCTGTTCTTCCTCGGCTTCGGAATGCTGGCGTGGGGCGCGGTGTGGCTGATGGACCGCTGGAGCTTCCATGACGACTGATCGACCGACCCGCCTGCTCGGGCACATCGGCCTCGGCGTGATCACCGTGTTCAGCCTGGCCCCGATCGTCTGGATGTACCTCACCGCCCTGCGCCCGCGCGACGATGCGTTGGACCAGTCGGTGCTTCCTACCGGGCTCAGCCTCGACAACCTGCGCGCAGCGGCGCAGCTGCTCCCGCTGGGCGGGTTGATCGGCAACACCGCGTTCATGGCCCTCGGGGTGGCGGTCTGCCAGCTGTTCACCGCGCTGCTCGCGGCCTACGCCTTCGGCTGTTGGCGCTTCCGCGGCGACCGGCTGCTGTTCCTGGTGTTCGTCGCCACCTGGCTGGTTCCGTTCCAGGTCACGATGCTGCCCAACTACGTGCTGCTGTCGAACCTCGGCTGGCTCAACACCCTGACCGGTGTGATCGTCCCGCAGGTCACCGCACCGTTCGCGGTGCTGCTGCTGCGGCAGCACATGCGGTCGTTCCCACGTGAGTTGCTCGACGCCGCCCGGATGGACGGCCGCTCACACTGGAACACCCTGTGGACGGTGGTGGTGCCATCGCTGCGGGGACCGCTCGCGGCACTGGCGATCCTGCTGTTCGTCACGGCCTGGAACGAGTACTTCTGGCCGCTGCTCGTGCTGACGGATCCGGCGTCGGTGGTGCAGATCGGGCTGCGCAGCCTGATCACCGAGGTGGGGACTGACTACGGTGCGATGATGGCCGCAGCCGGCGCCCTCTGCCTGCCCATTCTCGGGGTCTACCTGTTGCTGCAACGCCACGTCGTCAACGCTTTCGTCCGATCCGGTCTGCGGTGACCGCCGCACGCAACAGCCGCCGCGGCGGCCCACCGGTCTACCGTCAGGTGGAGAGCGAACTGCTCCGCCGGATCCGCGAGGGCGAGCTGGCCCCGGGCTCTCGCCTGCCCACCGAACCGGAGCTCGCCGCCGAGTGGGGAGTCAACCGGCTCACCATCCGCCAGGCGATCGGCGAACTCGCCCGTGCCGGGCACCTCACCGTCCGCCAGGGCGCCGGAACCTTCGTTGCCGTACCTCTGATGGTCATCCAGTTCGACCTACCCCGGATGCCGTCCACGGACGCCGACGCCGGGAGCACCGCATCCCTTGCCGAGTACGTCAACGAGGACCAGACCGAGACGCTCGTCCACCTCACCGACCGAGATAGCGACGTCGCCGCCGCCGAGGCGCTCGGTTCACCAGGCCCGTTCCTGCGGATCGACACCCTGGTACGGACCAGGGAGCAGCCCTTCCTCGTCGCGGGCTACTGGCTCGAAGCCGAACGGTTCCCCGGCTTCACAGGCTTCGCCACCGGCCACCGTTCCGAGCGGATCGCGCTCTTCCAGATCCTGCGGGACCACTACGACCTGCGGCTCCGCCACGACTGGCGCTCCCTCGCCGCCGGCGTAGCGAGCCGCGAGGACGCAACACTGCTCGACATCCACACCGGCAGCCCCGTGATGTACCGGGACGGCGTCAACGTCGACGACGAACTCCGACCCACCATGTACCTGCGCCGCCGCATCCGCGGGGACCGCATCCGCTTCACACTGCGCTACGACACCACGTAGGCCGCCGCACCACGCGCCACGACGTCGAGGTGGCGTCGACGAGCATGCACGCGCGGCCGGTCGTGTGGGCCGTCGTTGCCGCGGCCGCACAGGGTCTCCACGTCGAAGCTCACACCGACGCCGGCTCGTCGCTGACTCCAGGGGTGATTGACTGGTGCGATGCCCAGGGAATCCGCGTACGTGCGTGACCCTGAACGCCGCCAGCGGATCCTGGCCGCTGCCGGGGACCTCATCGCACAGAGCGGCTACCTCGGCGTGAGCATGGCCGACATCGGCACCGCGGCCGGGATTGTCGGCTCGGGCATCTACCGGCACTTCGATTCGAAGGCCGCGATACTGGTCGAGCTGTTCGACCAGGTCGTCGACCGGCTCGTCGCCGACGCCGAGGTGCTGTTGCACGAGCGCAGCACTCCGGAGGAGACGCTCGCTGCGCTGGTCCGTGGGCAGGTCCGCTTCGCGATGGACGAGCGGACGCTCTGCGAGATCTACGTGCGGGAGTCGCGGCACCTGCCCGACAACGATCAGCGTCGGCTGCGCTGGAAGCAGCGGCACTACGTCGACCTGTGGCAGGACCTGTTGCGCAGCGTCCATCCCGATCTCACCGCCCCCGAGACCGCGGTGCTGGTGCACGCGGCCATCGCGGCCGGGCAGGCAGTGCTGCGCTTCCGCAGCCCGCTCGACGAGCAGGAGCTGGCTCGGCTGCTGACCGAGGCAGCGTGCCGGGCCCTGCGGATCGACCCCTCCGCGGGGATCACCCGGCCGACAGTCGTCGTCGACACGGCGTAACCGTTCGGATCACGCTGTCACGGAGCTTTGAGCTCGGGGAACTGGTCGTCACGCCATTCGGTGATGCTCGGCCCGGACGCGGCTGTGTCCTCCTCGCGGCGGCGCAGATCGACCCGGCGGATCTTGCCGGAGATCGTCTTGGGCAGCTCGAAGAACTCCAGCCGACGCACCCGCTGGAACGGGGCAAGGTTCTCCCTGGCGTGCTTCAGGATCGCCAGTGCGGTCTCCCGGTCCGGTTCGTAGCCCGCCGCCAGCGCCACGTAGGCCTTCGGGACGGCCAGCCGCAGCTCGTCCGGGGCCGGCACGATCGCGGCCTCCGCGACGGCGGGGTGCTCGATCAGCACGCTCTCCAGCTCGAACGGGGAGATCTTGTAGTCGCTGGCCTTGAACACGTCGTCGGTGCGGCCGATGTAGAA
>NZ_JBHSIR010000071.1:0-78106 GCF_042653605.1 Pseudonocardia sp. GCM10023141 | reverse complement strand
TCCTGAGCCAGGATCAAACTCTCCATCAAAATCTGGCTCTAGCAAAGCCAAGAAACAAACTCCTCGACTCTAAAACAAACTGGCATAAAAAACCAATTCATGAAAAAGCTCGACACACTGTTGAGTTCTCAAAAGACACCCGCACACCATCCACCACCGTTAAGCAGTGAACCGGGGCATGTCCGCTACTCTACACCCACCAGATCCAAGCGGATCCGAGGGGCCCGAGTAGCTCACCAGCTGGGCCTGTTGACCGGGCCCCTTAGGGGCTTCGTTCTGTCCGGCGCCTCGCTGACAAGAAGAAAGTTACGCGACCCGATTCTGGGCGTCAAATCGCCCCCCCTATATCGCGCTGACCTGCGGAAACATGCCCGAAACAGTCACTGGGCGTGGTCGCCGCGGCCTCCGTCAGCGACGAACGGTCGGCCCGAAACGGCCCCTTGCGAGGCCCCCTCGATGCCCTCCGCAGGGCGCTGATCTGCAGCGATGTCATCGACGCCGGCTCCGGAGCGGTCCGGACCGACACCCGGGTCCCCCTCGCCGTTCACTTTCGTGTGACCTGGGGAACATCTTGAAATGTCGCTCTCCGCGACAAGCGGCCCCCTTTCCGTCGCCAGGCGGTGGAGCATTGCGTTGTAGGCCTTGAGGTCGGCATCGCCATCGGCATCAGCACGACGATCATCGCGCCGGGCCGACCGTTCGTCCTGGCGCGACCATTGAATGAGCAGCGCAATGACGACGAGCAGCAGCGGGAGCTCCCCCGACGCCCAGGCGAGACCACCGCCGAGCTTCTGGTCGGCCAGCGGATCGGCCACCCACGGCAGCGCGAGCTGCCGGTAGAAGTCGCCACCGATCACGGTGTTGGAGCTCATCAGCGCCACGCCGAAGAACGCGTGGAACGGCACCGACGCGAACACCACGCCCAACCGGGCGGCGGGCTGCAGCCGCCGTGGTGCGGGGTCCACCCCCACCAGCGGCCAGAAGAACAACCAGCCGACCACCAGGAAGTGGATGTTCATCAGCACGTGCGCCCAGTGCTCGGGCAGCGCGGCAGCGAAGAGCCCCGAGAAGTACAGGGCGTAGTACCCGCCGACGAACAGCGGCAGCGAGACCAGCGGGTTGGTCAACCACCGGGCGACCGGTGAGTGGATACCCGCGAGCAACCACTCCCGCGGCCCCGGCGGCCCCGCCCTCCCCGACGTCGGCAGTGCCCGGAGCGCGAGCGTGACGGGCGCGCCCAGTACCAGCAGGATCGGCACGAGCATCGCCAGGATCATGTGCTGCGCCATGTGCACGCTGAACATGGCGGGCCCGTACGTGCCGAGGCCACTGCTCGTGGCGACGAGCAGCGCGGCGCACCCCGCCAGCCAGGCGATCAACCTGCCTGTGGCCCAGGTGTCACCGCGCCTGCGCAGCCGGCGCACCGCCAGCGCGTACAGCACCGCCATCGCGACGGCGGCCGTGCCGAAGATCAGGTCGAACCGCCACTCGACGACGAACCGCAGCAGCGTCGGAGGGCCCGGCAGGTCGTAGCCGAGCAGCACCTCCACCCGGGACGGCACACCGTCACCGGTGTCCGGGGGCGCGCTGCGCCCGAGTGCCACGGCGAGACCGATCGTCGCCATCATGATCAGGACCTCGACGCCGCCGAGCCGCAGCAACGCGCGCGGGTTGCCCGCGGCGGCCGCCGGGACGCTGGACCGGCGGTGCAACGCCCCCAACGCACCCAGTACCAGCAGCGCCGCCACCTTCAGCAGCACCAGCGCCCCGTACGACGAGCCGAGCAGTGCCCAGAGCGGGATCCGGACCAGCGCGTTGACGACGCCGGTGACGGCGAGCACGAGCCAGCACACCAGCGCGAGCCCGGAGAACCGCGGCACGGCGGTGGCCAGCGCGGCGGCCCGGTCGGGACCCCGAGCGGCCGCGACGGCCAGCACCGCGACGAGCCCCCCGACCCACAGCGTGGCGGCGATGACGTGCAGCACGAGGCTGTTGGTGGCGATGTCGTGCGAGCCGCCCGTGGCGGAGTGCCCCGTCATCGTCACCGGCAGCGGGCCGATCAGCGCCAGCCCGAGTAGCACCGTGGACCAACCCCAGGTCAGCACCGTGCGGCAGCCGATCAGCACCAGCACCGCGATCACGGCGGTGAGCGCCCACGTCATGGCGGCGCTCAGCTTCGGCACGAGGTCGATCAGCAGCCGCAGGTCCAGCACGTCGGAGACCGGCCGGCCGAGGCCGTCCGCGACGTTCAACGGCACGAGCAGCACGGTGCTGACCGTCCAACCGGCGGCGAACCACGACGCCGCACGGACCGCGCGGTATCCCGCGACGTCCAGGTAGCCGCTGCGCTGAGGTGGCACGAGGAACGCCACCAGCAGCAGCGCGCCGATCGTCAGCACCATGAACCCCTCGGCTGCGGCGCGCATCGCCGGCAGCCCGACGAGCGTGAGCGTGCCCGGATCCGGCAGGCCCAGCGCCGCGATCGGGCGCGCGCCCGTCATCGCGGTGATCCCGCCTGCGACGAGCACGGCGACGGCCACCCCCAGGCCGACCAGTCCCCCTATCCCGGACGGGGGCCTGGCCTGCTGTGCTGGTGCTGCGGGCTCGACGGTCGCGTGCGCCATGGCATCCAGGTTATGCCGGGTCCGTGCGCGCCCCGACGAGGGAGCGCGAGCGGGCGACCGTGGGTGGGCCACACTGCCCGGATGGCATCGCCCGATCCTGCTGCCGACCCCCTCCTCCGGTCCACCGACGGTCGGACGGGTCAGAACGCTCTCGAGTGGTCTGCCGCGCCACTGGCCGCGGCGACGTGCGTGCTCGAGGTGGCCGGCTCCGGGATCGTCCTGGAACGCCCCTCCGGGCGCACCCCGATGCAGGGCTCGATCACCGCGCTTCCCTTGCGCACCAACGCTGTCGACGGTGTCCGGCTGCTGTTGACGCTGCCCGGGCTCGCCGAGGTCGATCGGGCGTTCGCCGAGCTGCGCCGGGTGCTGCGGCCCGGCGCGACGCTGGTCGTGCTGGTGCCATCGGCCTCGCGCCGGACGGCGGCCGAGCTGCGGATGGCCGGGTTGCTGGCCGGGGTCCACCGCGGCTGGACGAACCGCTCGGCGCTCGACAATGCCGGCTGGCTGCTCGCGGCAGCCGACTTCGCCGTGCTCGCCGACGACCGGCGCCCGTTCACCCTGCCGCTGCCCGACGCCGCCGCGGCCCACGACCTGGCCGCCGCGCTCCCCCGGGCCGGTCTGTGGCCCGCCGACATCGCCGCTGACGTGCCCGCCCGGCTCGCGGCCCGTGCGGCACCCGGCCGGGTGCTGCCGGTGCCGATGCGGCGGTTGATCGCGCGGCGCTGAGGGCACCCCGGCCGTCATCCGACCGACGGCGCGACGGGGTAGGGGCGAGAAGCCGCCGGATCGCAGCATGGTGGCCATCCTGCGATCCAACGCTTGGATGGCCACCATGCTGCAGTCCGGGCGTCCGGGCGTCCGGGCGTCCGGGCGTCCGGGCGTCCGGGCGAGCGGCCCGCTGGCCGGACCTCACCGCCCGGCCAGCAGCTCCCCCAAGGGGCGGGGCCGGCCCAGGTGGTAGCCCTGCCCGTGATCGACACCGAGCCTGCGCAGCAGGTCCACCAGCGCCGCGCGGTCCACCTGCTCGGCGACCGTCGTCATCCCGAGGTCGCTGGCCACGCCCACCACGGCGGCCACGAGCGCGCGGTCGATGCGGTCGGCGTCGAGGGCCTTGACGAAGTCACCGCCGATCTTGACCGCGGTGAACCGCAGGTGCTTGAGGTAGGCGAACGAGCCGAACCCGGAGCCGAAGTCGTCGAGCGCGAAGCCACAACCGGCCTCGATCAGCTGCACCGCCAGCGACCGCGCCCCGTCGAGGCCGTTCACCGCCGCTGTCTCGGTGATCTCCAGCCCGAGCCGCCGCGGCTCCACGCCGTGGCGGCGCAGCAGCGCGAGGATCCAGTCGCCGAGCTCGTCGTCCTCGAGGGACCGCGCCGACACGTTGACGTCCAGCCGCATGTCAGCGGCGCGTGCGGCGGGCGCGGCCAGTGCGGTGACGGCGTGGTCGAGCACCCAGCGGTCCAGCTGCAGCACCAGGTCGGTGCGCTCGGCGGCGGGCAGGAAGTCGGCAGGCCCCAGCTCGGGGCTCAGCCCGTCGCGCAGCCGGATCAGCAACTCGTGGCGCACGGTCGCCCCGGAGTTCAGGTCGACGATCGGCTGGGCGTCGAGCTCCATCGTGTTGCTGTCGAGCGCGTCGGCAACGCGTTGCAGCAACGACACCCGCCGCACGGCCTGGTGGTACTGGTCGGGGGCGAACCGGCGGGCCCGGTTGCGGCCGGCCCGCTTCGCCTCGTAGAGGGCCAGGTCGGCGCGCGCGAGGCTGGTCTCCACCTCCCGTCCCGGTGCGACGTCGGCGACCCCCACGCTGATCGTCACCTGTAGGGACGAGCCCGCATCGGCGATCGGCGTGCGGGCGACGGCGTCGCAGAGGCGTTCCCCCAGCTCCAACCCGTTCTCGGCGTCCCCGAACGGCACGACCACCGCGAACTCGTCACCGCCGAGGCGGCCCAGCAGCGCGTCGGACCCGATGCGGGCCGACACGGTGTGCGCCAGCGAACGCATGACGCGATCACCGACGGCGTGGCCGCGCAGGTCGTTGATGTCCTTGAAGTTGTCGACGTCGATGAGCAGCAGCGCACCGCCGTCGGCGCGCTCGGCGCAATCGGCGAGCCAGGCCGTGACCCGGCGGCGGTTCGCGACGCCGGTCAGCGGATCGTGCTCCGCGAGATAGGCCAGCTCCTGGCGGGCGCGGTGCTGCTCGGTGACGTCGCGGGCCGCTCCCAGCACCCGCATCGGCGCGCCGGCTGCGTCCGCGACGATCTCGGCGTACACCTCGAAGATCTTCATCGTCGCGTGGTCGGGTAGCCGGAACCGGGCGGTGTACGCGAACGGCTCGCCCGTGCGCAGCGCCTCCGCCACCGTCGAGACGATCATCGGGGCGTCCTCGGGGTGGGCCATCGCGATGAACGCGGCGAGGTCGGGCGACCCGCCCTCGGGGATGCCGAACAGGCGCAGCAGCGCGTCCGACCAGTGCATCGTGTCGTCCAGCGGATCCCAGTCCCACGAACCCATGCCGGCCATGGCCTCGAGCCGCGACAGCCGCCACTGCGAGTTGCGGACCCCGAGCACGTCCTCGTGGTGGGACGTCTCGTCGACGATCTCGTAGAGCAGCGTGGGGTCGGCGGGGCGCAGCGATCGGCACGCGACCTGCCACCAACGGGCGCCCCCGACCGGCGACGGCCACCGCACCCGGGCCTGCTGGGCACCGCGGCGGACGGAACGCAGCAGCTCCAGTGGCGCGTCGCCGGCGCCCCAGGTGCCACCGTGCGGGCCGACGAGCCGGCGGGCCGCGTCATTGTGCCAGGTCACAGCCCCGTCGCGGACGACGACGAAGGCGACGGACGCGTGGCAGGCCACGTCCGCGGCCGTAGCGTGCTCAGACACCGCACCCATCCTGCCAACCGAACCGCCCGGAGTGGGCGCGACTCGCGAGGAGGTCAGGCGTCCGTGGGCGGTACCGCGGCGGCGCCGACGATCAGCGGTGCCTCCGACGCGCTGAGCGCCGGCTCGTCCACCAGGTCGGCCACCACGCAGGTGATGTTGTCGGGGCCACCGCCGGCGTTGGCGAGCTCGATGAGCCGGGACACGGCCGCGGCGCGCTCGGCCTCGCCCCCGAGTACGTCGCGGATGACCGTGTCGTCGAGCACGGCGGTGAGACCGTCGGAGCAGATCAGGTAGCGGTCGCCGGCGCGGCCCTCGTGCAGGAAGAGGTCGGGCTCGGCGCGGGTGCCGTCCTGGAGCGTGCGGATGAGCCAGGACCGGCGGGGATGCCCCGCTGCCTCCTCCTCCGAGAGCCTGCCCTCGTCGACGAGTGCCTGCACCAGCGTGTGGTCGCGCGTCATCCGCACCAGCTCGCCATCGCGCAGCAGGTAGGCGCGCGAATCGCCGATGTGCAGGACCCCGATGCGGGCACCGTCGATGAGGAAGCTGACGACCGTGGTGCCGGTGCCCCGCAGCTCCGCGTTCTCCTGCGCCATCGAGGTGAGCCGGTTGGCCGCGTCCTCGATGGCGGCGGCGAGCTCGCCCAGCAGGTCGGTCTCCGCGAGGTCGGTGCCGCGCAACCGCGCATCGAGGTCGAGCATGGCGGCCACCGCGACGGAGCTGGCCACCTCGCCGTGGGCGTGACCGCCCATGCCGTCGGCGACCACGATCAGTCGCGGGCTGGTGGCGGCCGAGTCCTGGTTCATCTGCCGTCGCCGGCCGATGTCGGAGCCGGCCGCGGAGCGCAGCGTCGGAGCCATGACCCCAGCCTCTCACGCTGTGAACAGACTTCACAAGCAGGGTCGCTGTGAACTACCGTTCGACAGGTGACCGGGGACACCACCGTCAGCGCGGGCGACATCGCCCGGCTCGGCGGTGTCGGCCGCGCCGCGGTGAGCAACTGGCGGCGCCGCCACCACGACTTCCCGGCGCCGGTGGCCGGCACCGCGTCGAGCCCCCGTTTCGCACTCGCCGACGTCGAGGCGTGGTTCCGCGCCAACGGGCGGCCCTACCGGCTCTCGCCCGCCGACCGCGCCTGGCAGCGCCTGCACCCCGACGGGAACGACCTGCTGGTGGCCGCGCGCGTCGCCGACGCGGGCCAGCTGCTGCTGCGGATCCACGATCCGGCGCTGCTCGACCGGTTGCCCGGCGCACCCACCCCGGTGCCCCACGACCCGGAGCTGCACCGCGCGCTCGCCGAGCTGGCCGACGCGCTCGGCCCGGCAGCGGCGTTCGAGGAGATCTGCGCGCGCCACCGCGCCCGCCCGGCGCCCGCGGAGGAGCTCGCCACCGCGATGGCCCGCATCGCGCTGCCCGGAGGCGGCACGCTGCTCGATCCGGCCTGCGGCACCGGTTCCCTGCTGCTGACGGCCGCCCCCCGGCTCGCGCTCGGTCAGCACTCCGACGCCGACGCGGCCCGGATCGCCGCCGCGCGGCTGCTGCTCGCCGGCGTCGATGCCGACATCGTCGCGGCCGACGCACTGCAGTCCGACGCCTTCGCCGGGCGCAGCGTCGACGGCGTGGTGTGCGACCCGCCACCGGGTGATCGCCCGCGCGGCCACGGTGAGCTCGCGGGTGACCCCCGCTTCGCGCACGGCCTGCCACCGCGCACCGAGCCGGAGCTGGCCTGGCTGCAGCACGCGCTGGCAGCGGTCCGTCCCGGCGGACCGGTCGTGATCCGGATGCCGGCCGCTGCCGCCGCCCGGCGGGCGGGCCGGCGGATCCGGTCCAACCTGCTGCGGGCCGGCGCCCTGCGCGCGGTGATCACGGTGCCCGACGGTGATCTGTGGGTGCTCCGCAGGCCGGCCGCCACCGACCCCACCCCCGCCCACCTGCTCGTCGCGCAGGTGGACGTCGATCGGGCCGCGCCGCTGTGGGAGGCGTTCAGCGGTGGCCGCGACGTCCCCGACGGCGCGGCCGTGCCCATCGTCGACCTGCTCGACGACGATGTCGACGTCAGTCCGGAGCGGCACCTGCAGCGCGGTCGCGGTCCCGATCCGGGGCGCGCGTTCACCGAGCTGCGCACGGCGTCCGCCACGGCTGTTCCGGTACTGGAGGCGCTGACCGAGCCGTTGCCGCTGGCCACGGCCACGGTGGCGGAGCTCTCGCGCGCCGGCGCGCTGCGGGTGCGCCACGCCCCCACCCGCATGACGCTCGGTGGCGGCGGCGTCGCGGTACTCACGGTCACCGACCTCGCCGTGGGCACCGAACCCACCGGTCGCACCGCCGCGGGCCCCGCACTCGTCCGGATCAGACCCGGCGACGTCGTGGCCGCCGCGATGGGACGCGTACGCGTGGCGTCCACGCGCGCGGCGCTCGGGCCGGGACTCACCGCGTACCGCGTCGACCCGGAGCGCCTCGACGCCGAGTACCTCGCCGGCGTGCTGCGATCGGCGCCGCCACCGACCGGTTCCGGCTCCACCCGCTACGGGCAGCGCGTCCGGATCCCCTTGCTCAGCCCCGAGGAGCAGCGCGCCTACGGTGTCGCGTTCCGCGAGCTGCTGGCTGCCGCCGACACCGCCCGGGATGCCGCCGAGCGTGCCGACGCCCTGCTGCGGGTCGGCGGCGAGGGTCTCGTGGAAGGCTGGTTGCGCCCCGGCGGGTGATCCGGGTGAGGGGAGGAACGCCCATGCGCATCGCGGGCCGCTACGAGATCGACGAGCTGCCGCTCGGCCGTGGCGGGATGGGTGCCGTGCACAGCGGGCACGACACGCACCTGGACCGCCGCGTCGCCGTCAAGTTCCTCCACGTGCCCGGCGGCTCCGAGGAGCTGCGCGAACGGTTCGTGCGGGAGGCGCGCATCCTCGCCCGGCTGGAGCACCCGGGAGTGCCGGCGCTCTACGACCTCGGCACCCATGAGCAGCGGCTGTTCCAGGTCATGCAGTTCGTGGACGGCGTCACCGTCGACGACGTCGTCGCCGAGCACGGCGCGCTGCCACCGGCGTGGGTGGCCGCGATCGCCGCCCAGACCTGCGCGGTGCTCGCGGCTGCGCACGCGCTGTCGATCGTGCACCGCGACCTCAAGCCGTCCAACCTCATGCTGCGCCCCGACGGCAGCGTCGTCGTGCTCGACTTCGGGCTCGCCGTGCTCGGGGGCGCGGCCCGCTTCACCCGGGTGGGCCAGATCTTCGGCACGCCGTCCTACATGGCGCCCGAGCAGGTGCAGCAGGGCGTCGCCGATGCCCGCAGCGATCTCTACGCGCTCGGCTGCGTCGTGCACGAGCTGCTCACCGGCGAGCCGCTGTTCACCGGCCCCACGGCCTACGCGATCTTCGAGCGTCAGGTGCGGGAACGGCCGCCGCACCTGACGGGAGTGCCGGGAGAGCTGGCGGAGCTCGTGCAGATCCTGCTGGCCAAGGAGCCCGCACTGCGTCCCGCCGACGCGGCCGTCCTCTACGACAGGATCGCGCCGCTCGCCGTCGACCTGCCGGAGCTGCCTGGTTTCCTCGCCGCCACCCACGACCCGGGCCGCAACTACGCGCGCGTCTGGGGGATGGCGCCCGACGGGGTGCCGGCCGGCCTGCGCCGATGACGGACCTGGTGCACATCAGGGCCGTCGCCGAGCACGTCGGACTGCCACTCTCCACGCTGCACTACCGGGAACGGCGCGGCCTGCTCACGCCCGAGCGGCGCGGCGACGGCCGGTGGTACGACACCGACCAGCTCTACCGGGTCGCGCTCATCAAGACCTGGCGCGACACCGGTCAGCTCGGCGTCGAGGAGATCGCCGGGGTACTGGCCGCCACCGGCCCGGCCTGGCGGGAGACCGTGCACGCCCGGATCGCCGCGATCGAGGAGCAGCGGGCGCGGCTGGCGGCGGCGCGCGGGTACCTCGAGCACCTGCTGACCTGCCAGCACACCGCGGCACTCGAGGAATGCCCGAACTTCCTGGCCACGGTGGGCATCCCGGGAGCACCCGCCGGCCGGTCGCCCGACTGGCCCCGCCCCGCCCCGGACCCGAGGGCCGGCTGAGCCCGACTCGCGGGCACATCCATCCCGACTCGCGGGGCGCGGGCCGTTGGGCCGGCCGCTCAGGAGGCTCCGTGGAAGCCGCGTTCCTGGACGGTCCAGGTGTTCCCGTCGGGGTCGGCGAGGTCGAAGGAGCTCGCGTAGTCCCGGCGAAGAGGGTCGACACCGGCCGCGTGGTCACCCTGCCAGCCCTCGACCGACGCCTTGTGCCGGATCGGGCCGACGGCCACCCCGCGCTCACCGAGCTCGCGGTGCGCGGCCTCGATGTCCGCCACGACGAGGTAGGTGGCGCGCGCCGAGCCCGGCGCCGCGGCGGTGAGCCCGATGCCGAGCTGGACCGAGCACGCCGACCCCGCCGGGGTGAGCTGGGCGACGCGGAACCCGCTGTGCGGCCGGTAGTCGACGTCGAGCGCGAAGCCCAGCTGCTCGGTGTGGAAGCGCAGCGCCCGGTCGGCATCGCGGACGGGCAGGGTGAGTACCTCGATGCGGTAGTCCATCAGGCACCGGTCCCGCGCTCGACCGTGCGGCGCACCAGCCGGGCCAGCACCCGCAGGAGCGAGGGCACAGAGCCGGTCCGCCGGGTGATGGGGACAGCGGGCAGCGGACCGACGTCGGGCGTCACGACAACGACCGGGACGGAGACCATCATGATCGGCTCCGGTCGCGCGTCAGCAGCTCGTCCGGGCCCAGGCCACGGTCGATGCCGTGCGGCACCACGGACTGGCCCGGCTCCTGCTCCAGCTTGCGGTCGTCGAGGTACACGTCGACGCGATCGGGTTCGAAGGAGATCCATCCCGACACCTCGGCGACCTCGGGCCACGCCTCCGGGTAGGACCACGCGGCACCCTTGTGCCCGTTGATGTCGAAGTAGCCTGCCAGTCCCTTGTACGGGCAGAACGTGCGGTTCTCGACCGGGGTCAGCGCCGCGATGTCGACGTCCTCGCGCGGCACGTACCAGCGCGGGGCGAAGCCCGACTCGTACAGCGCGATGGGGTGCCGCGTCTCGGCGATGACCCGGTCGCGGTCACGGACGACCAGGTGGCGCGAGGTGTGGCGGATGTCGAGGCGGTGGTAGGGATCGGCCGCGTGGCCGACGATGCGGTCGTCCTCCTCGTAGAAGGCCTCCATGGCACGCCAGGCGAAGGCGACCCGGTCGCGCAACACGGCGGCGTGCGGGGGCAGGTCCGCGTGCTGCCACGCGGCGTGCCGCGTCGTCGACTCCCCCGCGCCCACCCCGAACCACGACGTGGCGCCCAGGTCGGGATGGGTCGTCGTGCGCTCCTCCGGCACGAGCGTCCCGGCGCGGACATCGGCGAGCGGGAAGTACGCCACCGGGTAGCGGCCCGGCTCGTGGAGCAGGACCACGTCCTCGCTGTCGGCCACCCACTCGCCGCCGAACCGCACGCGCATGCGGCGCCGCAGCGGTTCGGCGAACAGCAGCCGCTCCGGCAACGGTGCAGCGGTGAGGAACTGCCCGACCGCCTTGGTCGAGAGCGGCCCCTGTTGCCATGCCAGTCCCATCGTCTTGCCCTTCTCGCAGCGGGTGGAGCGGTTGTGCTTGCGGTGGTCAGTGGGCCCCGGCGGCCACCAGCACGGGCCGGACGGCGCTGTGCAGGGCCGCCACGTGGTCGCGAGCGGTCCCGATGACCGCGTTGAGGGTCGCCAGATCCTGCGGCCCGTCGTGGCGGTGGCCGTTGACGACGAAGGTCGGTGTACCGGACACGCCGCTCAGGTCGGCGGACTCGACGTCCTGGATGACACGAGCGGCGAAGCGGCGCCCGAGCAGGTCGTCGCGGAAGCGCTCGACGTCCAGACCCAGCCGGTGCGCGTGGTCGACCAGGCTCTCGATGTGCAGGTGCCCCTGATCCGCGAGCAGCAGGTCGTGCATCGGCCAGAACGCGCCCTGCGCGCCCGCCGCCTCCGCGGCCTCCGCGGCCAGTTGCGCGTGCGGGTGCACGTCGGGCAGCGGCAGGTGGCGCCAGACGTAACGGATGTCGGAGTTGCCGGCCAGCAGGTCCCGCGCGGTCGGCGCGATCATGCCTGTCCAGGGGCACTCGAAGTCGCCGTACTCGACCACGGTCACCGCCGCGTCGGCCGGGCCGCGCACGTGGTCGCGAGCGGTGTCGACGCCGGGGACGAGGTCGGTGAGCTGACGTGCGGTTCCCAGCAGCGCACGTGTCCGCGCCGCAGCCGGGAGCGCCCCGGTCAACCGGTAGACCACCAGGCTGAGCAGGGCAGCGCCCGCCGCGGCGAGCAGCACGCCGAGCTTGGCCTCGTCGAGCTCGGTGCCGGTGAACGCGAGGTCGGCGATCAGCAGCGACACCGTGAACCCGACGCCCGCGACGGTGCCGCTGCCCAGCACGGCCGCCCAGCCGACCGGGGGCCGCACCGTGCCCCGGCTCATCCTCGTGACCAGCCAGGACGTGCCGAACACCGCCACCGGCTTGCCGATGACGTAGGCCACGACGATGCCGATCGTGATCGGCGCGGTCAGCGCACCGGCGAGCAGCGGCACGTCGATCGCGATCCCCGCATTGGCCAGCGCGAACAGCGGCACCACGAGGTAGCGGGTGGCCCGGTGGAGGCCGTGCTGCAGCCGGGCGTTGGCCGAGAGCGTCGCCGTCAGCCCCGTCGTCGCCGTCCGGGCCAGCTCCGGTGTGGGTTGCTCGCGGAACAGGCGCACCAGCGTGGTGGCCGCCTCCAGCGCGCCCCGCCGGGGCAGGTACGCCGAGGTGGCCAGCCCGACCGCCAGCCCGGCCACCACCGGGTCGATACCGGCAGCGAGCAGCGCGCCCCAGACGGTCAGCGTGAGCAGTGCGAGCACCGGCGTGCGATGGCGCTCGTCGAGGCGCCTGCTGGCGAGCACCCCGAGGTAGGCGACGGCGGCGACGGCGAACGCGGCGGGATCGATGCGGGTGCTGTAGGCCAGCGCGATGACGACCAGCGCGACGATGTCGTCGACGACGAACACGGTCAGCACGAAGGTCCGGATCCGGTCGGGCACGCCACGGCCCACGACGGTGAGGACGCCGAGCGCGAGCGCAGTGTCGGTCGACATCGCCGCGCCCCAGCCGTGCGCGCCCGGCCCGCCGCCGTTGATCGCGAGGTAGAGCAGCACCGGCACGGCCATCCCGGCGACCCCGGCGGCGACCGGCAGGATCAGTCGACGCCGCTCCCGCAGGTCGCCCAGGTCGATCTCCCGGCGTGCCTCCAGCCCGACGACCAGGAAGAACAGGGTCATCAGGCCGCTGTTGACCCACTCGCGCAGGTCGAGCTCGACCGCGAGCGGCCCGATGCGGACAGGGACCGACAAGGTCCAGAATCCCTCGTAAGCGGCCGGGAGCAGGTTCGCCCACACCAGCGCCACGGCGATGGCGGCGACGAGGACACCCGCGCTGCCCGACTCCGTTCGCAGGAACGCCCGCAGGGAGCCGGCCGTGACGCCCGCCGTCGACATCCGTCCCGTGCCCGCCATCCCGTCCATTCCCCGCCCCTAACCGCTAAAATAGAATTTGATGGTTAGATCGAAGCACGCTGCTATCTAACCTGTCAACCGGAGATATACGGTTAGCTGGCGACATCTGCCGACGGCGAGCAGCAACACCACGCGCTGCGGCTACTGGCAGGCTGCGCCCAGCGCATCCGCTCTGCCCCATTCCCGAGGAGGCAACCATGGACCGCCTGCTGTCGCTGAACGTCGGCATGCCCCAGGACGTGGACTGGCAGGGCCGCACCATCCACACCGGCATCATCAAGAACCCGGTCGACGGCGCGCGCATGGTCCGCAGGCTCAACATCGACGGCGACGGACAGGGCGATCTCGGCGGCCACGGCGGCGAGATGCGCGCCGTGCTCGTCTACCAGCGCGAGTCCTACGACTTCTGGCGACGCCACCTCGGGCGCGACGACCTCGAGTACGGCCAGTTCGGCGAGAACTTCACCGTCGCCGGCCTGCCCGACGACGAGGTCCACATCGGTGACCGCTACCGCATGGGGGGCGCCGAGTTCGAGGTGACCCAGCCCCGCGTCACCTGCTTCCGGGTCGGGATGCGGCTGCGCGAGCCGCAGATGCCCGCGTTGCTGGTTGCGCACCACCGGCCCGGCTTCTACCTGCGCGTGATCAGCGAAGGACCGGTGCGAGCAGGCGACGAGATCGTCCGCACCCGCGTCGGGCGGCACCGGATGAGCGTCGCCGCGATCGACGCGCTGCTCTACCTGCCCGGGCGCGAGACCGCCGCGTTGCGCACGGCCGTCGACATCCCCGCGCTCAGCCCCGGCTGGCAGGGCTCGTTCCGCGACCTGCTCGCCGCCGCGGAACACCCGGTGACCACCGTGGCCGAGCCCACCGGCTGGGCCGGTTTCCGGCCGTTGCGCGTCACCGGCATCGCGGCCGAGAGCGCCACCATCGTCTCGGTCCACCTGGCCGCCCCGGATGCGTCCCCGCTGCCGAGGCCGCGGCCGGGCCAGTACCTGACGCTGCGGGTGCCCGGCGCCGCCGATCCCGCGCCGGTGCGCAACTACTCGCTGTCCGCGGCCCCGCCGGACGGCACCTACCGGATCAGCGTCAAGCGCGAGCCGCACGGCGCGGTCAGCACGTACCTGCACAGCGGCCTGCGCGTCGGCGACGAGGTGGCGGTGGCCGCGCCTCGCGGCGACTTCGTGTTACGGGGCGACGATGCCGGTACCGATCCGGCACCGGTGTTGCTGATCTCCGCAGGCGTCGGGGCCACGCCGGTGCTCGCGATGCTGCACGCGCTCGCCGCCGAGCGCTCGCCGCGCGACGTGTGGTGGCTGCACTCGGCCCGCTCGGCGGCCGAGCAGGCCTTCGCCGGCGAGGCCCACACGCTGCTGGCCGGCCTCGAACACGGCCACGAGCACGTCTTCTACACCGGATCCGAGCCGCTCCCGCACCGCGATCCGGCCGCCATCCGCGGCCGCATCGACCGGGCGAGCCTGGCCGGGCTCGGGCTGCCGGAGAGCGCGACCGCCTACGTCTGCGGCCCCGCAGCGTTCATGGATGCCGTGCGCGCGGCGCTGGTCGACATCGGACTCGACGCGAATCGCATCCACATGGAGCTGTTCGGTGCGCTCGCGGCCATCAACCCGGGGATCACCGGCGAGACCCGCACCGCACCGCACCCGCCCGCCGGGCCCGCGGGCACGGGCCCGCAGGTGACGTTCGCACGCAGTGGGCTCACCGTGGGGTGGAGCGACACCTACCCCGCCGTCCTCGAGCTCGCCGAGGCCTGCGACGTGCCGACCCGCTGGTCCTGCCGCACCGGCGTCTGCCACACCTGCCAGACCGCGGTGCTCGCCGGCGCGGTCGAGCACCGGCCCGAACCGCTGGAGCCACCGGATCCCGGCACGGCCCTGCTCTGCTGCGCGCAGCCCGGGAGCGACCTGGTGCTCGATCTCTGACGGCGGCACGGCCCGCGCCGGCCTACAGCGTGTCGAGCACCAGCACGGCCAGCGGCAGCCCGGGCAACGGGTGCAGCGCCGCCCCCTCGACGTCGCCGCCCGCCCACAGCCCCGGCACGTCGACGGCATGGGTCACCGAACCGGCGACCAGCGCCGGATGGTTGGCCACCACCACTCGGCCATCGGCGTTGACCAGCGCCGTGGGGCGCTCCGACCGGTGCAGCAGCGGCAGCAGCCTGCGTTCCACCCAGCTGTTGACGATGTCGGCGCCGACGACCCCGACGTACTGGCGGCCGCGCTGGGGATGCACGCCGTAGATCGGCACCGTGAACGTGAGCGTGTACTCCTCGGTGCACAGCCAGTCGACGTACGGACCCGTCACGTGGCGGGCCCCGGTCTCCCGCGGGATCAGGTACCAGGGCAGCACGGTGTAGTCGTAGAAGCTGTCGGCGTCCGCGTCGAGCACGGGGAGCAGCTTGTGCACGCCGCGGTCGGAGTCGTGGTGCCACCACTCCATCCAGTGCCGGGCGTCGCGCAGCACGTCGGGCGCCAGCACCAGCCCGGCGCCGACGATCGGCGTGCCGGCCGCCTCCAGCACCGGGCGCACCACCTGCGAGATCGGCTCGACGTCGACGCGGCGCAGCGGGAAGCCCTCCGACCAGGGCAGGAACATCTGCTCGGCGGCCCCGCGCAACCCCTCGACCGCGGCGAAGGCGCTCTCGCAGAGCTCCGAGACCCGATCCACCAGCAGCTGGACCGGGGCCGTCGGGGCCATCGTCACGGCTACTCCTCGGCAGTTGGACCCGGGAGCGCGTGCGCATCCGGATCCGCCTCGTCGTCGTCCGCGAGGAAGGTCAGCTGGAGTGCACTCGCCCGTGCCTGCGCAGCGTAGACGTGGGCGACGGCCAGCGCGCGAGCGAGTGATCCGTCGGAATCGACGACGGCCGCCAGTATCTCGCGGTGCTTGCGCAGCACCTCCTCGCGCGCGACGGGGGTGGTGGCGCTGAGCCACAGCAGCGGCGCCACCTCGTTCTGCATGCTGATCACCGCACGGGTCAGCCGCGGCGACTGCGCCGCCGAGGCGAGCTCCACCTGGAACCGGGACTCCGCACGCCGGCGCGCGGCGGCGTCAACGGAGCGTTCGAGCTCGGCGACGCTGTCGGTGATCAGCTTGACGTCCTGCTCGCCCGCGCGGTCGGCGGCGAGCTGCGCGCAGGTGCCGCTGATGGCGGCGTAGTGGTCGGCGAGGTCGCGCAGCTCCGAGGGGCTCACCTCGCGCAGCCGCTCGCGCAGCACGTCGGAGGCCCCGCCGCGGACGCGCCGCACGAAGCTGCCGCCGTTGCGGCCGCGCCGGGTGGTGACCAACCCCTGCCCGCGCAGTGCCGTGAGCGCCTCGCGGATCGTGACGGGGGAGACGCCGAAGGTCTCGGCGAGGTCGGTCTCGCTCGGCAGCTGCTCGTCGGGAACGAGCAGCCCGAGCCGGATGCCCTCCGACAGGCGCCGGACGACGGCGTCGGCCCGCTTGCCGACCTCCAGGGGCGCGAAGATCGCGCCCCTCCCTCCTGCCGCCGGCAGGTTGCGGCCGCCGTTGCGCACCTGTCGACCCCTCCGCTCCGTTCGTGGCCATGCTGCCACAGGTGTTGACTTATAACCTATGAACTCATAGTTTTCGGCACCATCGCTCGTCGCCCCGGAGGTGCCCGTGCCGCCCGATGTCCGGTCCGTCCCGGTATCCACGGGGTCGGCGTCCGCCGCCACGACCGTCGCGGCCATCGAGCTGCGCGGCGTGCGCAAGGAGTTCCCCGGCGGGGTCGTCGCCGTGCACGACCTCGATCTCGACATCGCCGAGGGCGAGTTCGTGACGCTGCTGGGCCCGTCCGGCTCCGGGAAGACGACGGTGCTGCGCCTCATCGCGGGTTTCGAGCAGCCGTCGGCAGGCACGGTCCGGCTGCGTGGCACCGACGTCACTGCGGCCGCGCCGTTCGACCGCGACGTGCACACCGTCTTCCAGGACTACGCGCTGTTCCCGCACCTGTCGGTGCTGCGCAACGTCGAGTACCCGCTGCGCATCGCCAAGGTGGCGAAGGCCGAACGCCGCGAGCGCGCGCTGGCGGCGCTGGCGACCGTGCGCCTGGAGCACATGGCCGACCGCGTCCCGACGGCGATGTCGGGCGGGCAGCGCCAGCGCGTCGCGCTCGCCCGCGCGCTCGTCGACCGGCCCGCCGTGCTCCTGCTCGACGAGCCGCTCGGCGCGCTCGATCTCAAGCTGCGCGAGCAGATGCAGGTGGAGCTCAAGCAGATCCAGCGCGACTCCGGCATCACGTTCGTGCTCGTCACGCACGACCAGGACGAGGCCCTCACCCTGGCCGATCGGGTGGTCGTGTTCTCCGACGGCCGGGTCGAGCAGGCCGGTTCGGCGCAGGAGGTCTACGAGCGGCCCGCGTCCGCGTTCGTGGCGGGCTTCGTCGGCACGTCCAACGTGCTCGACGCGGCTGCGGCCACAGCCGTGCTGGGCCGCGACGGGAGCTGGAGCGTCCGCCCGGAGAAGATCGCGATCGGCCCGGCCGACACCGCGGCGCCCGCCGGCCGCTCCACCGCGTTGGGCGTGGTCGAGGAACTCGTCTACACCGGCCCCAGCACCCGGTGCGTCGTCGCGCTCGACGCGGGCGGCCTCCTGTCCGTGCTGCTGCCGGCGGGTCCCGACGACACCCCGGTACCCGATCGCGGCCAGCGGGTCCGGCTGCACTGGCACCGGGAGCACGAGGTCCAGCTGCACTGACCGCTGCAATCGAGCGCGCGACCTGCGCCCCAGCACGACCGCGCCACACCGAGAGAAGGAGATCGACGATGCGATGTCTGTCCACGGCGCGGTCCGTCGCGCTGGTAGGTGCGCTCGGGCTCGCGCTCGCCGCCTGTGGCGGTGGGGCCGCGGCGCCCGGCGGCGCGGCTGCCGCACCACCGAAGGCCGCGGCCTACGCCGGTCCGGTCGGTGCGGGTGAGGGCAAGCTGTCGGTGCTCGCCTGGCCGGGTTACGCCGAGGACGGCGTCGCGAACCCGGGTGCGGACTGGGTGACACCGTTCGAGAAGGCCACGGGCTGCCAGGTGGACGTCAAGACGTTCGCCACCTCGGCCGAGGCCGTGCAGCTGTTCTCCACCGGCGAGTACGACGTGGTGTCGGCCTCGGGCGACGCCTCGCTGCGCCTGGTCTACGGCGACCGCGTCCAGCCGGTCAACACCGCGCTGGTGCCCAACTACGCCGACGTGATCCCGGACCTCAAGGACAAGCCCTGGAACACCGTCGCGGGCACGAACTACGGCATCCCGCACGGCCGCGGCGCGAACCTGCTGCTCTACAACCTCGCCGCCAACCCGACGCCGCCGACGTCCTGGTCGGGCATGTGGGACGCCAACTCGCCCGCCAAGGGCAAGGTCAGCCCCTACGACGACGCGATCTACATCGCCGACGCGGCGGTCTACCTGATGAGCAAGCAGCCCGACCTCGGCATCAAGAACCCCTACGCGCTCGACCAGAAGCAGTTCGACGCCGCGATCACCCTGCTCAAGCAGCAGAAACCGCTGGTGGCCGAGTACTGGGGTGACGTCGTCAAGCAGGGCCAGGGCCTCGCGTCCGGCGCCATCACCGAGGGCCAGGGCTGGCAGCTCACCGCGAACCTCGCCAACACCGACGCGGTGAAGGTGGGCACGACCAAGCCCGCCGAAGGTGCCACCGGCTGGTCGGACACGTGGATGGTCAAGAAGGACACGAAGAACATCAACTGTGCGTACCTGTGGCTCAACCACGTGGTCTCCCCCGAGGTCAACGCCCAGATCGCGGAGTTCTTCGGTGAGGCACCGGCCAACCTCAAGTCCTGCGCGCTGACGAAGAACAAGGACCACTGCACGCAGTACCACGCCCAGGAGACCGGTTTCTGGGACAACGTCTACTACTGGACGACGCCGGTCGCGAACTGCCTCGACGGTCGCACCGACGCCAAGTGCGTGGCCTACGACGACTGGGTCAAGGCCTGGAGCCAGCTCCGCAGTGCCTGATCCCAGTGCCTGACGTCCGGGTTTGACAGACCGGTCGGGCACGGCCCGCACGTGCCGTGCCCGACCGTCCACACAGGAGGATCACCGTGTCGTTCGCCGCTGTGCTGCACCGGCGCCCGGCCCTTCGCCTGACCGGCCTGCTCACCCCGGCGCTGGTGTGGCTGGGCCTGTTCTACGTCATCCCGCTGGCGGTGCTGCTGGCCACGGCGTTCTTCGACACCGACAGCTTCACCGGCCGGATCACCTACGACTTCACCACCGCCAACGTCGTCGACGTGCTGACCGAGCCCGCCTACCTGTTGACGGTGGTGCGCACGGTCGGCGTCGCCGTCGCGGTGACAGTGCTGTGCGTCGTGCTCGCGGTGCCGCTGGCCACGTTCATGGCGCTGGTGGCTCGGCGCCGTTCCCGCCCGGTGCTCGTGGCGCTCGTGCTCACGCCGTTGTGGGCGTCCTACCTGGTCAAGGTCTACGCCTGGCGCATCCTGCTCGCGCCGGAGGGGCCGCTGGGCGGGCTGTCCCCCGGTTACGGCTGGGCGGCCGTGGTCATCACGCTGACCTACCTCTGGCTGCCCTACATGGTGCTGCCGATCTACGCGGGGATCGACTCCATGCGGGGCTCCTACCTGGAAGCCGCCGCCGATCTCGGCGCCCGGCCGTGGACGACGTTCCGCACGGTCGTGCTGCCGGTGCTGGCGCCCGCCGTCGCGGCGGGATCGGTGTTCACGTTCTCGCTCTCGCTGGGCGACTACATCACCGTGCAACTCGTCGGCGGCACCAACCAGATGCTGGGCAACCTCGTCTACACGAACTTCTCGACGGACCTGCCGTTCGCCGCCGCCGTCGCGATCCTGCCGTTGATCGTGATGACGGCATACCTGCTCACGATCCGGCGCACCGGCGCCCTGTCCCGGCTGTGAGGCGGCAGTGATCCTCTCCCCGACGGCCCGCTGGCTGCTGCGCATCGCCGCGATCGCCGTCTTCACCTTCATCTACGCGCCGCTCGCCTTGGTGCTGCTCAACTCGTTCAGCTCCAGCGCCACGTTCGCCTGGCCACCACCCGGCTACACGCTGCGCTGGTGGCAGGCCGCCGCGCTCAACGAGGGCGTGCTCACCTCCGTCTGGACGTCGGTGCAGGTGGCCGTCGCGGCCACGATCATCGCGGTGGTGCTCGGCACGCTCGCGTCGATGGCGCTGGTGCGCTACGAGTTCTTCGGCAAGGACGCGGTGTCGCTGCTGGTGCTGCTCCCGATCGCGCTGCCCGGCATCGTCACCGGCATCGCGCTCAACACCCTGTTCACCCAGGCACTGGGCGGGTTGACGTTCTTCACGCTCGTCGCCGGGCACGCCACGTTCTGCATCGTGATCGTCGTGAACAACGCCTCCGCCCGGCTGCGCCGGATGTCGAGCACCGTCGAGGAGGCGTCGATGGACCTGGGCGCCACCCCGTGGACCACCTGGCGGCTCGTCACGTTCCCGGCACTGCGCGGCGCGCTGGTGGCCGGAGCGCTGCTCGCGTTCGCGCTGTCGTTCGACGAGATCATCGTGACGACGTTCACCGCGGGCCCCGGCACGCAGACGCTGCCGCTGTGGATCTTCCAGAACCTGTTCCGCCCCAACCAGTCCCCGGTCGTCAACGTCGCGGCGGTCGTGCTCGTCGTGGTCTCCGTGGTACCGGTCTACCTGGCCAACCGACTCTCCGGCGATTCCGCAGGCGCCGCAACCAAGTGAGGGATGATCGATGCAGACGTTCCACAACATCGTCGACGGCAAGCCGGTCGCGGCGGCCGACGGACGCACTCTCGACATCCACGACCCGAAGACCGGCGAGGTCTACGCGACGTCGCCGCTGTCGGGACCCGCGGATGTCGATGCCGCTTACAAGAGTGCGCTGCGCGCCTTCTCCGCTGATGGGAATGGGGAAGGTTGGCGCGACACCACCCCGTCCGAGCGGATGACCGCGCTGCTCGCGATGGCCAACGCCATCGAGGAGCACGGCGAGGAGCTCGTCGAGATCGAGGCGCGCAACACCGGCAAGCCGCTGGCGCTGACGCTGGCGGAGGAGATCGGCCCGATGGCCGACCAGCTGCGCTTCTTCGCCGGCGCCGCGCGCCAGCTCGAGGGCCGGGCGACCGCGGAGTACATGGCCGGGCACTCCTCGTCGGTGCGCCGCGAACCGCTCGGCGTGATCGGCTCGATCACGCCGTGGAACTACCCGATGATGATGGCGATCTGGAAGATCGGCCCGGCCCTCGCGGCGGGCAACACGATGGTGCTCAAGCCGTCCGACACCACCCCGGCCAGCACGGTGCGAATGGGCGAACTGTTCGCCGAGATCCTGCCGCCCGGGGTGCTCAACGTGGTGTGCGGGGACCGCTCCACCGGCGCCGCGATGACCGACCACGACATCCCCGCGATGGTGGCGATCACCGGCAGCACCCGGGCGGGCAAGGCCGTCGCCGCGGCCGCCGCCGCGCGTGTCACGAAGGTGCACCTGGAACTGGGCGGCAACGCGCCGGTGATCGTGTTCGACGATGCGGACGTGGCCGCCGCGGCCGCGGACATCGCCGTCGCCGGATTCTTCAACGCCGGCCAGGACTGCACCGCGGCAACCCGCGTGATCGCCCAGGCCGGCATCGCCGACGCACTGGCCGACGCGCTGGCCGCCGAGGCCGGCAGCGTCCGGTTCTCCCGCGACGAGGAGCCCGGCTCCGACGACTTCTTCATCCCGCCGGTGAACAACCCCGACCAGCTGGCGAAGGTGGCCGGGCTCGTCGCGCGGGTGCCCGCGGCGGCCCGGGTCCTGACCGGCGGGGCCCCGGCAGACGGCGCCGGCTGGTTCTACCCGCCGACCGTCGTCGCCGGGCTCGAGCAGGACGACGAGATCGTCCGCAACGAGATCTTCGGCCCGGTGATCACCGTGCAGTCCTTCGCCGACGAGGCCGAGGCGATCAAGCTGGCCAACGACACGGACTACGGGCTCGCGTCGAGCGTGTGGACCAGCGACCACGGCCGCACGATCCGGATGTCGCGGGCCCTGAACTTCGGGTGCGTGTGGATCAACTGCCACATCCCGCTGGTGGCGGAGATGCCGCACGGCGGGTTCAACGAATCCGGCTACGGCAAGGACCTCTCGGGCTACAGCCTGGAGGACTACACGCGGATCAAGCACGTGATGAGCAAGTACTGAGGTTCGGCTCCGACTCCCGATCGCCACCGCCGCCACCAGACCCACGGCCGCCACGAACGCCGCCGACACCGCGAACGCCACCGACCACCCCTGCGGCAGCGCCGCCTCCCGCGTGCCGGCCGGGACCGCCGCCGTTGCTGCGGCCGCGATCGTGCTCACCATGCCCGGCCCGAGCGCGCCGCTGGTCTGGCGCACCGTGTTGAGCACGCCGGCCGCCATCCCGTTCTGGTGCGCGGGCACCCCGGTCGTCGCGGCCACGGTGATCGGGGTGATCAGCACGGCCATCGCGCCCATCCCGACCGCACCGATCAGCGCGTAGAGCACCACGGCGCCGCGGACGCCCAGCCTCATCGTCACGCGGCCGGCGATGGTGGCACCGGCGAACATCGCGACGCCGACCGGGAGGTATCCCAGCCCGGCCTGCAGGGGCGTGAAGTGGTGCACGTACTGCAGGTAGAGCGAGATCAGGATCGGGCAGGCGAGGAAGCCGCCGCCCTGGAGGAACATCGCCGCGTTGCCGCTGCTGACCGCACGCATCCGGAAGATCCGCAACGAGACCAGCGGCTCGCGGGCCCACCGCGCCTGGTGCAGCAGGAACACCGCGATCAGCGCCATCCCGGCGACGAAGACCGCACGCTGCCCGAACACAGCGGAGCAGCGACCGCCGAGCAGCAGGAACCCGGCGAACGTCAGCGTGTAGGCGTTGACGACCCACGCCAGCGCGGTGGCGCTGAACCCGAGATCGGCACCGATGGCGGGCAGCGCCACCGACACGGTCGTCGCATCCATGATCGCGATGAAGGAGCCGACGCAGGCCAGCGCGAGCATCCACCGCTGGTGGCGGCGCCGGGTCGGGGCGAGTGTGTCCATGGCTGGAGGCTCGCGCCGCAACCGGGGTTGAGTGCAAGGCGCGCGTTCTCCGGACGCCGGGCGGGTGATCAACGCCCACAGGTTCCGGTTGAATCATGAGCCACTGCGCGCTCGCGGCGAACGCGGTGATCAACCGCGCCTCTCGGCCCCACGCCGGGCCCTGCGGTGCGCCTCGGCGAGCATGATCCGCACGAAACGCGCCACAGCGCCGTCGCGCGGACCGTGGGGTGCTGCTCGCGCGCCGGGTGGTTGTTGTGCCCTCCTGTTGATCTGCCGGCCCGGCGAGGGCGCAGTAGCGCCGGGCACTCTCCCCAACCGCACCCGACGTCCCGGTCTCAACTTCCCTGGCGGCCGCAGGCCATGACGGGCATTCCGGCAACGGGATCAGCCCGCGATGCGCAGGATCAGGTTCCCCCGGTGCACCCCGGCCAGCAGCTCGTCCAGCGCCCCGGGCAGGGCGTCGATGCCGCCCTCCACCACCGTCCGCGGGTAGACGATCCGGCCCTCAGCGAGCCACTGGCCGTAGTGGCTGTTCCACGCCTGGATCTGCTCCGGGGTGTGGTAGGTGCTGAACGGCTTGATCACGAGCTCCTTGACGATCGCGGTCATGACGTCGAGCCGCGGATGCGCGCCGACACCGTCGTCGAGCTGCCCGGCCAGCGCGCCGCACAGCGCGAACCGCGCGCCGTGCGCCGCCGCGACCACCGCCGCCTCGAACGTCGTCCCGCCGACGGTGTCGAAGAACGCCGTGATGCCCTCGGGCGCGAGCGCCGCGAGCTGTCCGGCGATGTCACCGTCGCGGTAGTTGATCGCGGCGTCGAAGCCGAGCTCGTCCACGAGGTAGTCGACCTTCGCGGCGCTGCCCGCCGACCCGATCACCATCCGGGCGCCACGCGCCTTGGCGATCTGCCCGGCCAGCGAGCCGACACCACCGGCCGCGCCCGAGACGAACACGACGTCGTCAGGGCCGACCTCGGCGATGTCGACGATGCCGTGAAACGCCGTGACGCCCTGGTTGAGGGCGTAGTACGGCTCCGGCAGGCCGGTGGGCAGCGGGTACACCTCGCTCGCCGACAGCAGGGCGTGGTCCTGGCCGCCGGCGCGGAAGGCCACGTCCGTGCCCACCGGCATCGCCGCGTCCCCCGACTCGATCACCGTGCCGACCGCGGGTGCCCAGACCGGCTCGCCGAGCGCGTAGCCCGGCATCGGCAGGCCGGGGTCCTCGCGCATCAGGTCGGCGAGCACGGCCGTGATCTGCACGAACGTCGTGCGCACGAGCACCTGGCCGGCGGCGGGCGAGGCCAGGTCGATCTTGTCCACAGTGGTCATATCCGCGGCGGGCTCGGTGCCGTTGCGGTAGGTGGAGAGAGTCACCCGGTGCGCTGTTGTTGTCATGGGAGGAACGTTACGAGCCATGGCGGACAGAAGTTGTCCGCCATGTCCGCGTAGGTTCGGACAGATGTGGGACACCCCCGGACGGCTGCTGCGCGTGCTCGAGCTCCTCCAGCAGCGGCGCGAGTGGGGCGCCGCCGAACTGGCGGAGCGGCTCGGGGTGTCGACGCGCACGATCCGTCGCGACGTCGACCGGCTGCGCGCCATCGGCTACCCCGTCGAGGCCCGCTACGGCGCCGACGGTGGCTACCACCTCGTGCCGGGCGCCAACCTCCCGCCGCTGATGTTCGACGCCGACGAGGCGGTGTCCACGGTGCTGGCGCTGCAGGCGTTCAGCGCCAGCGGTGACGAACCGAGCGACGGCAGCGCGTTGCGCGCCCTCGTCAAGCTCGTGGGCGTGATGCCGCGGCGCCTGCGCAGCCGCGTCGAGGCGCTGGTCTCCGGGGTCCGCCAGACCGATGCCGGCACGATCCGCGGGCAGCAGCGCGCGCCCGTCGACATGGACACGCTGGTGGCCGCGGCGCTCGCCTGCCGCGATCGGCGCCGGTCCACCACGTCCCACGACGGCGTGCAGCTCGTGCTCGACCCGCTCAGCCTCGTGCGCGCCGGGCAGCGCTGGTACCTGGTGGCGTGGGACGTCACCGCCGCCGGCTGGCGCACGCTCCGGCTGGACCAGCTCGTGGGCTTCACCGCCACCGACCGTCCCGCGACGCACCGGGAACCACCGAGCGAGGACCTCGAGGACTACGTCGTGCAGCACCTCGGACGGCAGATCCAGCAGCATCGGGCGTCGGTGCGGGTAGCGGCCCCCGCGGCCCGGGTCACGCCGTGGATCGACCCGGCGTTCGGCTGGATCGAACCGATCGACGACACCGCGTGCATCGTGCACAGCGGCTCCAAGTCCCTTACCGACGTCGCCCGCTGGATGCTCCTGCTCGATGCCGAGCTGACGATCATCGGACCGGCCGAGCTCGCAGCGGAGTACGTCGCCCTCGCGAAGCAGGCGGCCCGTATCGCGGCCACCTTCCCCGCGGGCGCCTGAGGCGGTCAGGAACCGGATGCGCCGCTGGCCGCACCCGCCGAGGCCGCGGCTGCCACCGCGATCTGCACGCTCTGCACGGCCCTGCGCACCGCGGCGCCCGCCCAGTCACCGTCCGCGATCTCCTCGGCGCGGGCCCGCAGCTCCCGGCGGGTGCCCTCGACGACCTTGTGCTCGGCCTTCACGGCATGCAGCAGCGACACCAGGCAGGCGATGTGCTGATCGGGCTCCACACCCTTGAGCAGCGCCTGCGCGAGCTGCGCACGCAACGCCTCCCGCGGTGCGGGGTCGAGAACCGTCCACGTCGTGACCGGGAACAGCCCGAGCATGCGACCGCTGCTCCGCGCGATCACGCCACGCGCGACGAGCCGCTCGAACACCGGTTCCCGGGTGCGCCTCGACAACCGCTCGACCGCCCGTTGGGCACGCACCGCTCCGCTGCCAACGCGGCTGAGCGCATCATCGAGCAGCGCGTCCCCGATCGGCTTGCCCTCGACGACCGCGAGCTTCGCGCGGGCCCCGTCGCCGTCTGCGCTGACCCGGCCCCGCACCGACAGGTCCAGCAGCAACGCACCGCCGATCGCGCGGTCCAGCGACACCCGGTCCACGATCGGTCGCCCGTTCTGCAGGTCGAGCAGCAGCAGGACAAGATCCTCCGCAACAGTCGTCATGACGTCTCCCCTCGACAAACTCTCGCGCCTGCGGACCGGTCGCCCGCTACCGTCATCAGCGGGTGAACCCCTGACCACACCCGAACCCCCATCATGGAACAGATCAACAAGAAGCTCCTGTCCTGGGCCTCGATCCTGGAGGAACAGGCCCGTGACCAGGCCATAGCCACGTCGACGCTGCCCTTCATCCACCCGCACGTGGCGCTGATGCCCGACGCGCACTGGGGCATGGGCTCGACGGTCGGCTCCGTCATCCCCACCGAGCGCGTCGTCATGCCCGCCGCCGTCGGGGTGGACATCGGCTGCGGCATGGCCGCGGTCCGCACCCAGCTCACGGCGGCCGACGTCGAGCGCATCGGCTCCCTCACACCGCTGCGCGAGGCGATCGAGCGCGAGGTCCCGGTGTCGATGGGCCAGTACCGCGAGGTGCCGAGCACCACCGCGCTGCCGCGCATCCCCGCGCTGGAGGAGCACGCGAGCAAGCAGGACGTCGACCCCGACTCCTACGCCGCCAACTGGCGGCTGCAGTTGGGCACGCTGGGTTCCGGCAACCACTTCATCGAGGTCTGCCTCGATGAGCAGGACCGGGTCTGGGTGTTCCTGCACTCCGGGTCCCGCGGCGTCGGCAACCGCATCGCGAAGCACCACGTCGGCATCGCGCAGAAGCTGTGCGCGCTCTGGTACGTACCGCTGCCGCACGAGGACCTCGCCTACCTGCCGCAGGGCACCGACGAGTTCTGGGCCTACCTGCGCGACCTGCGGTGGGCGCAGGCCTTCGCCGCCGCGAACCGGGCGGAGATGGTGGACCAGGTCGTCGCCTGCCTGGGCGAGTGGGCGGGTGTCGCCATCGACGCGGCGGAGATCGTGAACTGCCACCACAACTACACCGAGCAGGAGCGCCATTTCAGCCGGGACGTGTGGCTCACCCGCAAGGGCGCGATCAACGCCGAAGAAGGCCGCTGGGGTCTGATCCCGGGCAGTATGGGCACCCGCTCCTACGTCGTCACCGGCAAGGGCAACAAGGCGTCCTTCCACTCCGCGCCGCACGGAGCGGGCCGCAACTTCTCCCGCACCGAGGCGCGCAAGCGGTTCACCACAGCGGAGCTGGCCGAGGCGATGCAGGGGATCGAGTGGCGCGCCGCCAACGCCGAGGCGTTCGTGGACGAGATCCCCGGCGCGTACAAGGACATCGACCAGATCATGGTGGACGCCGCCGACCTCGTCCGGATCGAGCACACGCTGCGCCAGATCCTGAACGTGAAGGGTGACTGAGAGGCGAACGGCCCCCTTCTTGCAGGACGCGATGGGTTACCCGGCTCGATTGCGCGCAGTCCGCAATGACCGCAGCAGGGCTGTGGTTACGCCCGGATCGCCCGCAACACCGACCCCACCAGCTCCGCGGCCGCCGCATCGAGGTCGAACGCCGGGTCGGCGATCCACTCGCCCACCACCCCGTCGAGCGCACCGCCGATCGCCAACGCCAGCACCCGGCTGTCGAAGGCCCGGAACTGCCCGGCCTGCTGCCCGGCGTCGAGGATGCCCGCCACCGACTGCCAGCGGCTGGCGGCGCCGGGGCTGCCCGGCACCGCGACCCCGCTGCGTTCGAGGCCGTCGGTGAGCACCCGGACGTGCGTCGGATGCTCCCCCAGGTAGCTGATCGCGCCGCGGATGTAGGCGACGAGCATCCCCTCCGGGTCCGGCGCGGCACCAACCCGCGCGCCCACCGCGGCCACGTAGTGCTCGAGCACGTGCCGGAACGCCGCGATCACCACGTTGTCCTTCGACGTGAAGTGGTAGAGCACGGCCGCCTTCGAGATCCCCGCGGCACCGGCGATCGCCGACAGGGAGGCACCGGCGGGGCCGCGCTCCGCGAGGAGCGTGATCGTGCAGTCGACGATCTGCCGCCGCCGCGCCTCCTCGGTGAACGTGAGCGGCCGGGCGTCGTCGGGCATCGAGCTTCCTCCTGGATCAGACGTCACGGCTGCGGACCCCCCACAGCGCGGCCGCCCCGGCGAGCATCGTCCATCCCACGATCGACAGCGCCGCGACCCCCGGGGCGAGGCACTCGGCCGTCCCCGCAACGGAGGCACCCGACCTCCCGTGCAGGGCCGCACCGGGCAGCAGCCAGGCGAGACCCGCCAGGCCCGGGATCCATGCCGTGACGGTCGGCAGCACCAGCACCACCAGCGCCGTGACGACGCCACCACCGGTGCTGCGGAAGACCAGTGCCCCAGCCAGCGCGATGAGCGCGTAGAACACCGGGCCCAGGGCCGAACCGAGGGCGAGGCGCACCAGCGGACCGTCCACCGGCGCCGGCGCGACACCCGAGGAGAGCAGGAGCAGCTCGCCGACCAGCGTGCAGAGCACGGCCGCGGCCAGCGCGTCCACAGCGGCGACGCCCGCAGTGACGGCCGCCTTCGCGACCACGACCCGGCCGCGGTGCGGGGTGAGCACGAACGTCGGCTGGGCGAGGCCGGTGGAGTACTCCGACCCCGCGAACGATGCGCCGAGGACCATGAGCACGATCGCTGCCACGTCGATGCCGACCAGCGCCGCCCCGACGACCTTGGCTGCGGGCATGTCGACGAGCGAACTCCCCTGCGTGCTCGGCAGGCTGACGATGAACAGCACCGCCATCACCGTCGACGCCCCGACGGCGATCGCGGCGAGCCACGGCAGTGACCGCACCGAGAAGAACTTCGTGGTCTCGGCGCGCACGGCGGTGGTCGTGGTGGTGGCGGCCATCGCCGCTCCCCCGTTCCGGTGAGGGCCAGGAAGGACTCCTCCAGGCCGCTGGTGTGCAGCGCCAGCTCGCGCAGGGCGATGCCGTGCTCGAGGGCGAGCCGTCCGATCCGATCGGCGGCCAACCCGTGGACGGCCAGTTCGAACGGCAGGTCATCGACGGCGACCACGCCTCCATAGCGCTGGGTGAGCCCGCGCGCACCGATCATCTCTCCCCTCGAACTGAACCATCGGTAGCTTTTCTAACCGGTCGGTCAGTCGTCCAGGCGAACCTCAGGAGGGGTGCAATCGGCGCAAGTGCGACCGCTAGGCTCACGGATGGGTGGTCCCTGACCGCTCCGGCCCTCGTAGCTCAGCTGGATAGAGCAAGAGCCTTCTAATCTCTAGGTCGCAGGTTCGAATCCTGCCGGGGGCACATACCACCAGGTCAGCGCGTCGCCATCGTCGGCGCGGTTGATCCATCCACGGTTTACCCCACGCTTTCGTCGAGCCCGTTGAGCCCGTTGAGCGCGTCTGCCGCGCCGGTCCCGGTGATCCGGCGAGACATGTAGACGTCCTGCGTCATCGACACCCGCTCGTGACCGAGGTAGTCAGCGATCTCACGTGCCGACAGTCCCTTTACGTCGAGCTGCGTCGCCACACGGCGTCGGAACGCGTGCGGGTGCAGGCCTACCCACTCGGTGCCCGCCAGGACAGTTCGAAGCTGTGATCGGGTGTTGTCGGGATCCCGGAGCGTGCCACGCGTTGACGGGAAAACCCCCTGTCCTTCGGCTGTCGCATGCCTCCGAACGAAGATCGCCATGACCCAGTCCGCCACGGCGATCGTCCTCATCCCGGCCGAGGACTTCGTGTGCGACTGCACGATCAAGCCCTCCCCAGGTACGCGGATCACGGTGCCCTCGATCGCCACCGTCCCGGCCGTGTCGTCGATCTTCGTCCAGTCCAGCGCCAACAGCTCGCCGATCCGGCATCCGAGCCCTGAGAGCACGTCGACCAGATCCACCATGTCGTATTTCAGTGCGTCCGGAGACGCTCGAAGGTGCTGGTGCAGGCGACTGAAGCTCTCCTCCGCGAGGTTGATCTTTGTCTTCTTCGCGGAGCCACCGCGCCGATCCCGCGTCAGCTCACGCACCGGGTTCGCCTCCAGCGCATCATGCCGCACTGCAAGTCCGAGGATGCCCGACAACACCACCTTGGCGTGCGTCGCCGTGCCACTGCCGGAGTGCTCCCGCAGATCCCGCACGATTCGGTCCACCCTCGACACACGCATGTCGCGAAGCCGCAGCTCCCCCACCACCGACTTGAGGTACCGCTGCCAATTCTCCCGATACGTGATCTTGGTGCGCAACGCGCGATCGGAATCGTCAATGTCGCGCAGCCACAGCTCAGCAACCACCGAGACCCTCGTGTCCGCGGTGAGGTCACCATCCAGAGCAGCCCGCCCGCGGTCGCGTAGTGCTTCCTTGAGCCTGGTCGCTGCGCCAGATCGTGAGGCACCAACCCGCTCGACTGGACGCGTCACACCGTCGTAGTCCCGGTATCGTGCCCGAGCCCTGAAGGTCGCAGGCCCGAGCTGATAGATCGTGATCTTCCCGTAGGTACCGACCGATAGCGGTGGACGTCCCATCGCCGTCTCCTACGCCGCACCGTCGGACAGCTCGTCGAACCAGCGCTGCACCAGGGCGGCGTCGTAGCGCAGGTACTTCCCGACTTTCCGCGCCTGTGGCCCGTAGCCCTTCCCTCGCCACTCGTAGAGCGTCCGGACCGGCACCCCCAGGTACTCGGCGACGTCCTGAACGGTCCACAACCTCGGCTTCACCTGCATGGCTCTCCCCTCACGCTGCTTGATCGTCAGTTGCCGAATCCCGTTCCGGTTGTTCGTCCACCTGCGCCACGGCTGCCTCGTAGTCGGCCTTCCAGCGCTGTCGTTCCGAGATGGCGTGCAGGAGCAGCACGGGCCGAGTGGGGACGTCGGGATCTCCGGCTTGGGTGCGTTCCCACTCGAACGGGCCGTCATCGACGGCATAGCCGGGACGGACTCCGGCCTTGTCGAGCAGTTGCCGAACGAACGCCGCCCGCTCCGCGCGGTGGTCGTCGAGGGTCTTGTTCGACCACTTCCGCGACACCAACACCCGGCGTCCGGCGATGCCGAGGTGCTCGGGCTTGTGCGCCTTGCCCTTGCACTGCCCCGGTGTCGTGGACAGTCGCGCACCCTTGGGCTGGATCCCGTAGAGCAGCCACACCCCACACGTCGGTGAGCACGGGGTGATGGCGAGTTCGGCGGTGAGCCGGCGGGCATGCTCACGCTGCCGACTGGTGGCGTCGTCGGTGAGCCCGGCGGCTTGCCCGACGCTCTTGGTCAGGTACTTGGTGAGGTACCCGACGTGCCGTCCGGCTTCTTCGGTGCCGCCGAGGATGCCTTTCACGTGCACCTGGGCCCCGAACATCACCGTGTGCGCGGGCATCAACAGCGTGTCGGGGTCGGTGGCCTCATCCCAGGTCGGCAGCGGTTCGCGGGTCTCGGGGTCGACGAAGCCTTTCGTGCGGTCGTCCCACCGCGGCATCCGCGTGCCGCTGTAGAGCTGGTGGTCATGCGCAGGCCACCACACCTGGTGATACGTCGCGGCGGCGATCGCGCGCAGCTCGGCGCGGGAGATGGAACCGCGGATCGCGGCGTGGAAGTGCGGGGCGCCGCGCTTCTGGCCGAACTCGCGGGCGACGTCCACAACGGCATCAGGCAGGGAGAGAAATGTGGCCGCACCGTAGACCCGCACCGGGGCACCTCCGCGCCAGTCATCACGGGCAGGGTGTCTATCGCAGCGCCTGGCGAAAGAAGCTTCAAGATCAAATATCACGTCGCCCCACCGGGGACGATCTGGGGCGACGCGAGGAGCCCGGGAGCGACCCGAGGTGTCCGCACTCATCCGGTACTGGGCGGCGGTGGTACGCCGTTCTTCACCGCGCTGGACGGCTGGGTGAACCTGAACCTGCTGGAGACGCGGACGTTTCCGAGCGGCGTGGTCCTCACCCGGTACGAGACGAGGCGATGAGCACGACCGCCTGATCACAGCGTCGGTGGCAGGCCCAGCCATGGCTTGTCGGCGGCGAGGAATCCGGTGACCTCGGCGACCTTCCCGTCGACGATGTGCAGGACATCGATGGCGAACAGCAGGTACTCGGGGTGGTCGGGGGTACGCAGGTACTCCACGACCGCCGGCATGCGGTTGACGGTCGTGACGATGCACCGCCAGTCGTCGTATCCGGGCCCGCCGAACCCGCCCGAGACCCAGGCGTCCAACGCGGACCTTGCAGTGACCCAGACGCCGGGGTCCGGAGGCATCGCGAAGCGCAGGTCCTCGCGCATGAGGGCCAGTAGCCCGTCGAGGTCGTTGCGCTCGTGGGCGTCCACCCACGCCTTCACCGTGGCACGTTCGTCGTCCGACAGGTCGTGCGTGGCGGGGGTGCGCCAGTCGAGTCGACGGTCGGGCAACTGCTCGCGCATCGTCACGCGTGCCCGCTGCAGGGCGCTGGTCACGGAGGCGACGCTGAGTTCGAGCGCGTCGGCGGCCGTCGCTGCCGGCCAGCCCAGTACGTCACGCAGGATCAGCGCCGCCCGCTGGCGCGGCGGCAGGTGCTGGACGGCGACGATGAACGCCAACTCGATCGTCTCCCGCGCCACCGCCGACTCGTACGGGTCGTCGGGAAGCATGCGGTCCGGGTAGGGCTGCAGGTACCGCACCTCCGAGCCGGCGCCCGGCAGCTCGGCGGGCAGGGGCGTGCGATGGTTGCGCTTCTCCAGGAAGTCGAGGCAGGCGTTCGTCGCGATCCGGTACAGCCAGGTCCGCAATGCAGCGCGGCCATCGAAGGACTCCCGCTTGTTCCACGCTCGCAGGAACGTCTCCTGCGTCAGGTCCTGGGCGTCGTCGTAGTTCGCGAGCATCCGGTAGCAGTGCACCTGCAACGCACGCCGATGGCGCTCGGTCAGGAGCGCGAACAGCGCGGTGTCGTCCGTGCGGGCCGCCGCGATGAACGTGGCCTCATCGCCGCCCTGGAGTCTGGCGTCGGTCATGGTCGTCAATCCTTCCACCGGTGCGAGGGGCTACCAGTACTGACGACGTGGCGGCGGATTTCTGATCGCACCGCCGGGATCAGCCGATCCGGAGCAGCTCCAACCGCGACGGGTATGCGGCGCCGTGATGCACCACCTGCTCGGCGACCAGCGCCTCGGCGAGCAGGCCGTGCTCGGGGACGGTGCGGGTGTGGAGGTTGCGGGACAGGCGCGGGAAGTTGGCGCCCGCCACCTCGACACGCACCCGGTGACCGGCGTGGAAGGTGTGCGCGGTGTCGTGGCAGCGCACGGTGATCTCGGTGATCGTGTCGGGTTCGAGGAACGCGTCGCCGGTGCCCGCGCGGTGGCGCGCCCGCTGCGCGCCCTCGCTGATGCCCACGGCGAACCCGTCGGGCTCGACGTCCACGAGCGTGGCGCACACGTCGACGTCGACGGCGGTGGACGCCAGGTGCACCACGAGCGCGACCGGCCCGGCTACCCGCAACGGCTCCGACAGCGGCGCCGAGGTGTAGACCAACAGGTCGGCTCGGGACTCGACCCCTCGTCGGTCCTGCACCCCGTCCGGGCCCAGCGCCGCGCCGCTGGAAGCTCCGCCGCAGGTCGGGAAGGGGTCGCGGGGGTCGCTGCGGTAGGTCAGCGGCTCGTCGTCGGGCGGCAACGCGGTGGCCAGGACGGCGTCGCCGGCCAGGTACAGGGCGAGCGTTTCGCCCGGTGGCGGCCACGACGGCTGCTCGGTCCACCGGTCCTCACCCGTCACGTAGCAGGCGACGGGAGCGCCGTCGGGCTCGCCGAGCAGCCGGCGCGTCGCCGGGCCCGGCTCGATCTCGCTGCGGCCCCGGACGTGCCGGTCGAACCAGGCTGCGATCAGCGGGCCCCAGGTGCCGACACCGCCGGTGGCGCCCTGGTGGACCCGCGACCCGACGTGCCCGGTGTAGGTGCCGCCGTGCGCCCACGGCCCGAGCACCGTGCGGTGCGGACCGCGCAGCGTCGCGGCCAGCTCCAGCATGGTCGGCGCCATGAAGTCGCGCATCGCGACGACCTGCAACAACGGCACCTCGACGAGATCGGGACGCGCTCGCAGCGTCGGTGGCCCGGCCGCGCCGTCGAGCCAGTCGCGCCAGAAGTCGAACTCGCCGAGCACCGGCACGTCGTCGAGCGGGAGCGTGGAGACCGTGGCGAGCGGGTCGGCGAAGGCCGCCCCGATGCGGCCCAGCAGCTCGGCCTTCGCCTCGTCCGGGACGTCGAGCCGGGCCACCGCCGCCACGCAGTGGCCGAGCCCGTAGAGGGTCAGGAAGCCCAGCTCGAACAGCCCACCCGGATGCGTCGTCGCAGCGAGGTCGGTGGCCCCGACCATCGCGACGGCGGCCCGCAGGTGCGGCGGTTGGGCCGCGACGGCCTGGTAGGCGGACATCCCGTGGTAGGACGAGCCGTAGATCCCGACGCGGCCGTCGCACCACGGCTGGGTGGCCGCCCACTCGACGGCGTCGTAGCCGTCGGCCTGTTCCTGGTGGAAGAACGCCATGTCGCCGCCGGAGCCGAACCGGCCCCGCACGTCCTGCACGACCACGGCGTAGCCCTGCCTCGCCAGCCGGACGGGGTCGGCGACGATCGCCGACACGAGCGTCGGGTCGGTGCGGTCGTACGGCGTGCGCAGCAGCAGGGCCGGGTACGGATCGGGCCACGCGGGGCGGTAGAGATCGGCCCGCAACGTGACACCGTCGCGGGTGGTCATCGCGACGTTGGTGTCGACAGCCAGTCCGTGCACGACGCCACCTTCGACCACAGGCCGAATCCTGTGCAACCGGACCCTGCCTGGAAAGGTGGGCCGCATGAACCGCAAGGCGATCATCTTCCACGGAACCGGCGCCAACCCCGACGTCGTGTGGCTGCCCTGGCTCCGCGAGCAGTTGACCGAGCGCGGCTACACCGTCGAGGCGCCGCACTACCCCACCCTCAACGCCGAACCGATCGCGACCTTCCTGCCGAAGGTGCTGGCCAACCACACCTTCGACGAGAACACCGTGCTGGTCGGCCACTCCGGCGGGGCCGCCGCGCTGCTCGCGATCCTCCAGCACATCGACACGGCGGTCGATCAGGCCATCCTCGTCGCCGGCTACGGCACCAAGCCCAACACCGACGACGAACCCGTGCTGCAGGACGAGTACGACTGGGCCGCGATCCGCGCGCATGTCCGGGACATCTACTTCATCAACTCCCGCAACGACCCCTACGGCTGCGACGACCAGCAGGGCCGCGCCCTGTTCGACCGCCTCGGCGGCACCCAGATCGTCCGCGACGAAGGCCACTTCGGCGACCACGACCAGCCCTACCCCACGTTCGACCTCGTCAACCGCCTCATCGACTGATCCGCGGCCCTCCTCACACCGTGGTCCGGCTCCTGCCGACCGTCCACAGCACGATCAACACGACGCCGACGCCGACCACACCGATCACGTTGAAGGAGCCGGTGAACGCGGCGCGCACCGCCTGCAGGAGCGGCCCGTCACCGTGCGCGGTGGCCTCGTCGACCCGGCCACCACGCTCACCGACGCCGGCGAACCGGTCGCGCCCAGCACGCCGCGGTAGACCAGCGTGCCCAGCGACCCCAGCACTGTGAAGCCGAGGGCGATGCCGAGCTCGTTGCTCAGCTGGGCCAGCGCCGCACCGGCTCCGGCGCGCTCGGGCGGCGACGTCCGGATGACGGCGTCCATGAGCAGCGGGTACGCCGCCCCGATGCCGAACGCGGCCAGCGCAGCACCCGCGGCGATCATCGGGCGGCCCGCCCACGACGCCGGTGCCGTCGCGTACAGCGCGAAGCCCGCCGCCATCACCACCAGCATCGCCGTCACCACCGTGGCGGCCGCCAGCCTGCGGTGCAGCCACGGTCCCAGGTTGGACGCGCCGATCATCATCACGATCTGCGGCGTACGCCAGTGCGGCCCCGGCGGCCAGCTCGATCCACACCGTCGCGCCCGGACCGTCGTTCACGATCGTCTTGAGCGCGTAGCCGAAGCCCAGCACCGCCCCGAGGCTCTGCACGGCGCTGACGACGTCGATCCGCGCCGCCGACCCCGACCGACCGGACGGGAGTACTGCCGCCCCCGCTCGTGCACGCCGCATCGGGCGACTCGGTGCTGCAGGAGGCCCAGGTCCTCGTGGAACGCGCTCGCGCCGCCGGCGTGGATGCCCGGATCACGATCTTCCCGGTGGCCACGCACGACTTCCACGTCTTCTGGTCGTCCTCCCCGAGGCGGTGTCGGCGATCGAGCAGGTCGGCCGGTTCATCGAGGAGCACACCGCCCGGGCGGAAGCCGGGCCTGCGGCCGGGCTCGCGTAGGCGCTGGCGGGTGCGGCAGCGTTCCGGAGCCGATCAGGAGCCGATCAGCATGCCGCCCTCCACCGGGATCGTCTGGCCGGTGACGTAGCCGCCCGCGTCGCTGGCCAGGAAGAGCAGCGCCGCGGCCAGCTCCTCGCTGTTGCCGAGCCGCTGCACGTAGAGCCGCGGGAGGATCTTCTGGGCGATGTAGTCGTCCTCGAACTGGTCGGTCATCTCCGAGGCGAAGAACCCCGGGGCGATCGCGTTGACCCGGATCCCCTTCCGACCGGTCCACTGCTGCGCGAGGTCTCGCGTCAGCCCGATCAGACCGGCCTTGCTCGCGGAGTAGGCCGCCTGCGGCAGCGCGCCGCTGGTGAGGCCGAGCACGCTGGCGATGTTGATGATGGAGCTGCCCGGCTGCATCACCTTCGCGCAGGCCTGCGCCATCCAGTAGCAGGCGTTGAGGTTGAGCTCGATCACCGAGCGGAACTGCTCGGGCGTCTCCCGGGTCGCCGGCACGACCGTGCCCACCCCGGCGTTGTTGACCAGGATGTCGACACGGCCGAACTCCGCCATGGCCGCGTCGACCAATGCCTGGCAGTCCTCCGGCTTCGTGACGTCGGTGCGCACGGCGAGCGCGCGGCGGCCGGTGGCCTCCACCAGCTTGCGGGTGTCAGCCAGCCGGTCCTCGCGACGGGCCCCGAGCGCGACGTCGGCACCGGCCTCGGCCAGCGCCTTGGCGAACGCCACCCCGAGGCCGCTCGAGGCGCCGGTCACGACCGCCACCCGGCCGTCGATGCGGAACAGGTCCAGAACCGTCACAGGTCAGTCTCCTCAGTTCGCGGGCTCGTCGGCGATGCCGACGGTGGTCAGGTTCGCCCAGCCGTCGTCCACCAGGTGGGCCAGCATGACGAGATCGCGCAGCTGCCCTGCGCGGTCCCGGATGTGGTCACGCAGCAGGGCCTCTCCGGTGAAGCCGAGGCGGGAGAACATCTCGATCGTGTGCACCTGGTCGGCGGGCAGCTCCACCACGAGCTTCTTCAGACCGGACCGCACCGCCTCGGTCAGCGCGTGCCGGGCCAGCGCCGTGCCCACCCCGGTGCCCCGCTGAAGCGGTGCCACGATCAGCCGCACGTCACCGACGTGGTCGGACCATCCGGTGAACGGCAGCACCGCCGCGAACCCGGTGACCGCGCCGCCGTCGTCGAGCGATAGCCACCGCTGCCCGGGCCGGTCGACCCAGCCCGCGATCGACGCGCGGTCGACGTCCTCCTTGACGAAGGTCAGGTCGCCCTCCGGTACGGACCGGAAGAACGCGACCACCGCGTCGACCTCGCCCGCCGTCATCGCCGTGATCATCGGGACACCTCGCTCTGGCGCTGCAGGAACTCGATGACGGTGGGGATCGTGGTGCGGGCGGCGGTCTTGCCGACCACCAGTCCGATGTGCCCGCCGTTGAGGCGGAGCAGGTGCTTGTCGGTGGAGCCGACCAGCTCGACGACCGGTTCCGCGGCCGCTTCCGGGATGATGTGGTCGCGGGTGGCGAGCACCGCGAGGAACGGCGTGGTGACGTCGGCCAGGTGCACGCGGTCGCCGCCGAGCGTCAGCCGGTCGGTCATCATCCCGTTGTCGCGAACGAGCATGTCGGCCACCTGCCGCGCGACCGTGCCCGGGAACGGGACGTGGTCGTTGCCCCAGGTGCTCATCGCCTGGTGGGCGGCCACGTAGTCGTCGTTCCAGAGCTTCTCGAGCAGGTTCACGTACGTGGTGATCTCCGCGGTCGGGGTGAGGCTGCGGAAGCTCTGCAGCATCACGCTCGGCGCGATGTTGCCGTCCGGCCCGACGAGGTTCGCCACGTCCAACCCGCTGGACATGATGTTGGTCATGGGCCCGACCTGCGAGAAGTCCACCGGGGTGGCCATCACGGTGTGGCTGCGGATCGGGCTGGACGGGTGGTGTGCGGCGTGGAGCAGGGTGAGCACGCCGCCGAAGCAGTACCCGAGCAGGCTGATCGTGTCGGCGCCGCTGAGGTTGCGGACCCGTTCGATGGCGGCCGGGAGGTAGTCGTCGGTGTAGTCCTCGAGCCGGTTGGCCGCGTCGCGCTCGTCGGGCTCGCCCCAGTCGAGCAGGTAGACGTCGAACCCGGCCTGCTTCAGGTGCTCGACGAAGCTGTTGCCGGGGCTCAGGTCGAGCACGTAGCTGCGGCTGATCAGACTGAACACCAGCAGCAACGGCGGGGAGATCCGCACGTCGTCGCCGCGGTAGTGGTAGAGCGTGGTGCGGCCGTGCTCCCACACCACGTCCTTCGGCGACTGCCCGACGTTGGCCGGGGAGAGACCGGAGACGAGCTTGATGCCGTTACGCGCGCGGAGGGTGTTGCGCTCCACCTCGCGGCGCACGCGGTCGAGCACGCCGGACGGGCTGGGCAGTGCCGAAATCCTGGGGGTCGGCATCCTCGTCCACCTTCGCGACCGGGTTCTCGACCGGCGCGGGTGCCGGCGGCTCTGCCTGCGTCCTGATCTGGGCTTCCTGCAGCTCCAGCTGCAACGTCAGGCGCCGCACCTCCCGGTCGAGCGCACCGATCTGGCGTCGCAGGCCCTGGACGTCGGTGCCCGCCGGCAGGTTCACCAGGTGCCAGAACCAGGTGGTCGCGCCCCGGATCCCGCCCGTCACGGCCCCCTGCACCTGTCCCAACGTGGCGGTGAGGTCGGCATAGGTGCCGGTGCGGACGAACTCCTCGATGGGCGGGGTGATGCGGCGCTCGGCACCGTCGTAGATCTGGCGCAACAGCGACCGGTCGGCCATGCCCACCCCTTCCCTGCGCCCTGTCGGATCCGGGCCCATCGTATCCACGGGTGTCGGGCCCGGCGCTATGTCCGGCTCGCTCCGGAGTGGCCGGCCGGGCAAGATCGGGAAGCCGGGACGGACGAAGGGAGGCCACCGTGGCGGTGGTGACGATCGTCGGTGCGGGAGTGATCGGGGTGTCGTGGGCGCGGCTGTTCGCCCGGGCCGGCTGGGAGGTGCGGGTGAGCGATCCGCGACCGGACCTGGCCGGGATCGTCGCGGAGATCGTCACCGGATCACCGGCAGGCGTGCAGGTGCGGGCGGAGCCCGATCTCGCGGCCTCGGCCGACGGCACGGATCACGTGCAGGAGGCGGGACCGGACGTCTCGACATCAAGCACCAGATGTTCGCGACCCTCGCTGCGCACACCCGCGACGACGTCGTGCTGGCGTCGTCCTCGTCGTCGCTGCTGCCCTCGGTCATCGCGGAGGGCAACGCGGCTGCCGACCGGATCCTCATCGGCCACCCGTTCAACCCGCCGGAGCTGATGCCGCTGGTCGAGGTCGTGCCGGGGGCGGCCACCTCCCGCGCGGCCGTCGGTCGGGCCGTGGCGGTGTATCGGGGCCTGGGCAAGCTCCCGATCACACTGAAGAAGGAGATCCCCGGGTTCGTCGGCAACCGGCTGCAGAAGGTGTTCAACGACCAGGCCATGTACCTGGTCCAGCAGGGCGTCATCGAGCCGGAGGACCTCGACGAGCTGGTGACGGCCTCGCTCGGGCTGCGCTGGGCCACGATCGGGCCGTTCGAGAGCAGGCACCTCGGCGGCGGGCCCGCCGGCATCCGGCACCTGCTCGAGCACGTCGGCTCGCAGATGAGCTTCGACATCGGCAGCCCCGACCCCGCGGCGAACGGGCCGGTGATCGACCGTGTCGAGCAGGTCTACGGCATCGGCGACGAGAGCTACCGGCGGCGCACCGAGCAGCGGGATCGCAAGACCCGTGCCGTGGTGACCGCGCTGGACGAGCAGGAGTAGAGCTGTCGTGGACGCGTTGCTGGCGCTGGCCGTCCGATCGGGGCGGATGCTGCGGGTGAGCCTGCCCGACGGGGAGGTGGAGACCTTCCTCGACGACGCCGGTCCGATCCCGGACGGGGTCGTCGTGCACGACGGCATCGTCTACTGGACGACGATGGGTGTGCCGGAGGTCGTCGGCGAGGGCGAGGCCAACCGGCTGTATCACCGCCGCGACGGTGGCGTGCACGCGATCGGTCTGGACGGCACGGGGCGCCGCGACGTCGTCGCCCCGGGCACGATCACCACCGGCAAGCAGCTGACCTGCGACGACACGGGTGTCCTGTACTGGGGTGACCGGGAGGGCCGCCGGGTCAGCAGGGCCCACATCGACGGCAGCGGCCTCGCCGATCTCGTGGTGAACACCGGCGCAGGCGAGCTGGCCGAATGCGTCGGCGTCGCGGTGGATCGGGCGGCCGGGCACCTGTACTGGTCCCAGAAGGGGCCGAGCAAGGGCGGGCAGGGCCGGATCCTCCGGGTGGGACTGGAGGTCCCCGCCGGAGAGACCGCTGCGACCAGGTCGGACGTCGAGGTGCTCTGGGACGGGCTGCCCGAGCCGATCGACCTGCACCTCGACGTCGGCTGGTTGTACTGGACCGACCGCGGGGCCCCGCCCGCCGGCAACACCCTCAACCGGGCGCCGCTGCCCGCGCCCGCGGGGCGCGGGGCCGAGCCGCAGATCCTCGGCGGCGGCTTCGCCGAGGCGATCGGGCTGGCCGTGGACCCCGCGGCCGGCCGGGCCTACGTCTCCGACCTCGGTGGGCACATCTGGGTGGTGCCGCTGCCCGAGGGACCGGAGGCCGGTGCGCTACCCCGGGTGCTGGTGCGGCTGCCGGAGGCGATCACGGGGCTGGCGGCGTTGTAGGGCGCGCCAGGCCCTCACATTGCAGGAAAGCCACTTTCCCGCAACGTCGTTGCAGGAAAGTGGCTTTCCTGCAACCGGACGCTCGGCGCTCGGCCCACCCTCACGAGAGGCTGCGGTAGTGGGCGCGCCGGGCCGGCTCCAGGTGCTCGATCGCGTAACGCAGCATGGTGCGCGGCATCGTCGCCGCGTGCTCGTCGAGGAAGTCCAGCAGCCGCGGCGGGTCCTTGTCTCCCGCGGCCCGCAGCACGCCGCCGGTGGCCTTGTGGATCAGGTCAGTGTGAAACCGAAGGGCAGCTCGAGGCGGTGGCGGCGCAGCAGCTCGGTGTCGGCGAGCAGCTCGCGCGTCGGCCCGTCGGCCACCACCACCCCGTCGTCGATGACGACGCTGCGCGGGCACAGCTGCAGCGCGTAGGGCAGGTCGTGGGTGACCATGAGCATCGTCGTGCCGAGCCCCAGCAGCACCTCGGCCAGCTCGCGGCGGGCCACCGGGTCGAGGTTGGACGACGGCTCGTCGAGCACGAGTATCTCCGGCTCGCAGGCCAGCACCGTGGCCAGCGCGACCCGCCTGCGCTGGCCGCCGGACAGGTGCAGCGGGGACCGGTCGCGGTGCTCGGCCATGCCCACCGTCTGCAGCGCCGCGTCGACGCGGGCCGCCAGCTCGGCGCCCGAGAGCCCGAAGTTGGCCGGGCCGAACGCGACGTCCTCGCCCACGCTGGGCATGAACAGCTGGTCGTCGGTGTCCTGGAAGACGATGCCGACCCGGCGGCGGATCTCCCGCAGGTTCGCCCGGCCCACCGGCAGCCCGCCGACGGCCACCGAGCCGCGCCCGGCCGTCAGGATGCCGTTGAGGTGCAGCACCAGCGTGGTCTTGCCGGCACCGTTGGGGCCCAGCAGCGCCACCCGCTCACCGCGGGCGATCCGCAGGTCCACGCCGTAGAGGGCCTGGTGCCCGTCCGGGTAGGCGAACGCGAGGCCTGCGACGTCGAGCGACGGTGGCGCATCGGGGACGGGCACGGTGGCGATACTGCCCTGCGGCCGCGCCGGACTCACGCGATCACCCACCCCGTGGCGGCGAGCGCGACGGCCGCGGCCACCGGCGCCAGGCCCCGTGCCCAGTGCCGCCAGGTGACGGCCGTGTCGTCCAGTTGCGGCATCACACCGGTCCAGCCCCGCGCCAGCATCGCGAGGTGCACCCGCTCTCCGCGCTCGTACGAGCGGACGAACAGGGCGCCGACCCCGCGGGCGGTGGCCCCGGCCTGCCAGAGGAACCGCGGGTCGTGCCCGCGGGAGATCCGCGCGACGCGCATCCGCCTGGCCTCGCCCGCGATCACGTCGATGTAGCGCAGCATCAGCGTGGCGATCGTCATGACCAGCGCCGGAGCGCGCAGCCGCTGCAGGCCCAGCAGCAGCTCGCGCAGCGGGGTGGTGCCGGCGAGTGTCAGCGACGTCAGCACGCCGAGCGTGCCCTTGATCAGGATGTTCCACGCGCCCAGCAGCCCGGGTTCCGACAGCGACATCCCGAGCAGTTCGATGCGCGGCTCGCCACCGGTGAACGGCAGCAGCACGGCCAGCACCACGAACGGCGCCTCGATCAGCGAGCGCCGGGCGATCCAGCCCACCGGGATGCCGGCCGCGACCCACACCGCGACGAGCAGCAGCAGGTAGCCGCCGAACACGGGGAAGGCCTCCCGCGGCGTGGCCACGACGCAGACCACGCCGAGGAACGCGGCCACGATCTTGACCTCGGCGGGCAGGCAGTGCACCGCCGACGTGCCCGGCAGGTAGAGCGGGTGGGCGTGCCCCGCGCCCACCTACTCCTCGCTACTGGGCGCGCGGCGGCGCAGCACCCAGAACAGGCCGCCTGCGACCACGAGCGAGACGACGACACCGATCACGCCGGCCAGACCGGTGGTGCCCCCACCGCCGCCGACGGCGTAGTCGGCGAGCGGGCTGCCTGCCGTCGCGCTGTCGCGGGCGTTCTGCGCGAGGCACGATCCGGCGAGCTGCTCCTGGCCGTCGACCTCGGAGACCTGGCAGCCGTGCAGCGTGACGCTGTCGAGCCCATCGGGGTCGGAGCTCGCGAAGTAGGAGAGGCCACCCGCGATGAGCAGCGCGATCACCAGGAAGCCGAGGAAGAACCCGGCCGTCCGGCGTTGGGTGACGGGTGCGTTCACGCCGCACTCCCCCTCAGCTCGAGCGGGGCGGCGGTGCCGCGCAGGAAGTAGACGAGATCGGGCCGGATCGCCGCGACCGCGCCGACGGTGGCTGCGGTGATGAGCCCCTCACCGATGCCGATCAGCGCGTGCAGGCCGACCATCAACGTGAACACCGTGCCCAGCGAGGCTCCCGCCGCACCGCCGACCAGGTACTCGACCACGAAGCCGAGCGACGCGCAGACGGTGCCGAGCAACGCCGAGACGAAGGCCGTGACCGCCAGGCCGCCACGGCTGCGGCGCGCGAGCCCGCGCAGCGCCAGCGCCACCCCGTAACCGGCGAAGACGCTGATCAGCGCCATGTTCGTGATGTTCGCGCCGAGGGTGGTGAGCCCGCCGTCGGCGAACAGCAGCGCCTGGACGACGAGCACGATCGCGATGCAGAGCGACCCGACCCACGGACCGACGAGGATCGCGACCAGCGCGCCGCCCAGCAGGTGTCCGCTGGCGCCCGGCAGGATCGGGAAGTTGATCATCTGAACGGCGAAGACGAACGCCGTCACCAGCCCGGCCATGGGTGCGGTGCGGTCGTCGAGGTCCGCGCGGGCGCGGGAGATCGCGACAGCGAGCCCGATCACCGCGATCGCACCGAAGATCGCAGCCGTCGGGATGTTCACCAACCCGTCGCTCATGTGCATGGCGACAACCACGCGGAACCTCCCACTGGGGCACTCGAACCGGGCTTCGCCACGCTAGACGCCCAGCTGGGGCAATCGCAACGAATGTGCAATTACTTGCACCACAACCGTCCGACCGGACAGGTTCACCCCTCGCCGTCGCACGGGTACCCCGCCGTGCCCATAACCGCAGGCATCCGGCGCGGCACAGCCGTAGGGTCGGCGCATGGGTGATCGCGACCGGGGGCCCGCGATCGAGATCGCCTGCGACGAGTCCGGTTCCGAGGGCGAGAAGCTCATCGGCGCCACCACCGACGTCTTCGCCCATGCGAGCGTCGGGTTCGACCTCCCGACCGCCACCCGGTGCATGCAGGAGATCCGGCGCCGCGCCCCGACGCCTGCGCAGCTCTACAAGGCCAACCACATCCTGCGCGAGAAGAACCGGGCCGCGCTCGAGTGGATGCTCGGGGCCGGCGGGCCGCTCGCCGGGCACACCCGCGTCTACCTCGCCGACAAGGCCTTCCTGGTGGTCGGCAAGGTCGTCGACCTCCTCCTGGACGGTCCCGGCGGCTCCGCGTGGATCGGGTTGCGGCAGAGCCCGCACGCCCGCTCGATGACGCTCACCCTCTACCGGGAGGGCCGTCGCGTGTTCGCCCGCGAACCGTGGGAGGCCTTCCTGTTGGCGTCCAACAACCTCATGCGCCTGCGGAACCGGCGCGGGATGCGCACGTCGGTCGACTCGTTCTTCCGGATGGTCGAGATCCTGCGCTCGACCGATCCGCCGAGCGCCGTCGACGAGGTGCTGGCACTGCTGCAGGGGACGCGGCGCCACGCCGACGCCTTCCGCGAATCGCTCGTCGACGAGCCGGTCGCCCTGTCCGCGCTCGACCCCCTGATCCCGGCACTCGTCTCCGCAGTGGAGGCATGGGGACAGGGCATCACCCCGGTGTCGATCGTCCACGATCGCCAGACGACCCTGTCGGAGCAGCGCATCGCGCAGCTGGCGGGGCTGTTCACCGATCCGGCGCCCGGCCTGCTGGGCTACGTGCCCCATGGCCGGCTGGCGGGCCTGCGCCTGGTCGCCTCGCAGGCGGATCCCCGGCTGCAGATCGCCGACGTGCTGGCCGGCGCCGTCCGCAAGGCCGCGTCCGACGAGCTCAACGGGAGGGGCGATCCGGTACTGACCGCACTGCTGCGGCCCTTTGTGGACACCGCCTCGATCTGGGGCGACGACCGCAGCTGGGCACTGCTCGGACCCGTGTCCCCCATCGGGTCCTGAACCGCCGCGTGGCTCCCCGCAGGGCCCCCGGCAGGCCCGGCTAGGCTCGACGGGAGCACGGAAGGGTGCGCGGGATCGTCCCCGGGCACCGAGCGGTCGAGGGGGAGCACGTGGCGGACGAGCAGCAGGCCGAGGACGGACTGGACGGCACCGCGGTGCCGCCGGAGATCAACCTCAACGTCCCGTCGATCGCTCGCGTCTACGACTACGTGCTCGGCGGCAAGGAGCACTTCGAGATCGACCGCAGGGTCAGCGAGGCGCTGTTCAAGGCCGTGCCGGAGACGAGCCAGCTCGCCAAGGACAACCGCAACCACCTGCGGCGCGCCGTGCGGTTCCTGGTGGAGTCGGGCATCACGCAGATCATCGACCTCGGCTCGGGCCTGCCCACCGTCGGCAACGTGCACGAGGTGGCGCACGAGATCGACCCGGACGTCCACGTGGTCTACGTGGACATCGATCCGATCGTGCTGGCCCACGGCCGGGCACTGCTGGGCAACGAGACCACCACCACCGTGATCACCGCGGACGTCCGCGACGCCGCGGCGATCTTCGACAACCCGGCCACGCACGCGCTCATCGACTTCGACAAGCCGTTCGCGGTGATCGCCGCCAGCATCCTGCACCACTTCACCGACGCGGAGGCCTACGCCGCGGCCGAGGCGATCAAGAGCAGGCTCACCCCCGGCTCGTACATCCTGATGAGCAACTTCCTCGACGACGACGAGCCGCGCGCGAAGGCGCTGGAACGGGCGTTCCTCGAGGGCGGCCTCGGCACCGGGCGCTTCCGCACGTGGTCGGAGCAGCAGCGGTTCTTCGAGGGACTGGAGCTCGTGGAGCCGGGCCTGGTGTACGCCAACGACTGGCACCCCGACGACCTCACGCCCACCGACAGCCCCACCCACACGCTCTACGCCGCCGGGGTGGCACGCAAGCCCAGCTGAACCTCCGCCGCTACGCCTTGGCGAGCAGGGTGCGCAGGTAGGCCTTCGTGCGCACCGGCGTGTCGGCCTGGACGCTGACCTGCTCCATGACGCCGAGGTAATCCTCGATGTCGGAGCGCTTGTCGAGGTAGACGGCGCTGTTGAGCTGCTCGAGGTAGACGATGTCGGGCAGGTCGGGCTCGGCGAAGCGCAGGATCGTGAACGGCCCGCCCGCCGCGGCGTGGCTGCCCACCCGGAACGGCAGCACCTGCAGCGTGACGTTGGGCAGCGCCGTCATCTCGAGCAGGTGCTCGAACTGCGCCCGCATCACGTGCGGGGAGCCGAAGGGCCTGCTCAGCGCCGCCTCGTCGACGACAGCCCACATCTGCGGCGCGCCCGGCTCGGTGAGCATCTTCTGGCGCGCCATCCGCAGCTGCACCCGCCGATCGACCTCGTAGGCCGACTCGGTGCCGTGACCGGCCCGGATGACGTTGCGCGCGTACTCCTCGCACTGCAGCAGGCCGGGCACGAACTGGACCTGGAAGGTGCGGATGAAGCTGGCCTCCTGCTCGAGGCGCAGGTACATCTCGAACCAGCCCGGCAGCAGGTCGCCGTCCTGCTGCCACCACCCGCGGGCGTTGGCCCGCTCGATGAGGCCGAGGTAGCCTGCGCGCTCCTGCTCGTCGGTGACGCCGTAGAGCGTCAGCAGGTCCTCGATGTCGCGTTCCTTGAAACCGACGCGGCCCAGCTCCAGCCGGCTGATCTTCGCGTGTGACGCGCGGATGGCCGTGCCGGCGGCCTGCGGGGTGATGCCGGCCGCTTCCCGCAGCCGCCGCAGCTGGGTGCCCAGCACGATCCGCGTGACCGTGGGCCCCGCATTGGCCTGCCCTCGCCCCGAGTTCGGCGGCACTGGTGTCACAGTTCATCCCCCACGACGGACGTGTACTGGCCACGACGAGCATAGCCCTGCCGGCCGACAGCGGAACCGGCTCGCGCTGCCTCAGGCGATCAGGTCGTCGAACTCCCCGTCCTTGGCGCCGCGGATGAACGCGGAGATCTCGGCACGGGTGTAGATGAGCGCCGGCCCGCGCGGGTCGCGGGAGTTGCGCATCGCCACCTCCCCCTCGCTCAGCCCGGCCAGCTCCACGCAGTCCCCGTTCGGGTTGCTCGCGGTGCTCTTGCGCCACGCCACGGGCCCGAGAGCCTCGGCTTTGACGCTCAGGTCGGCGGGTCGCCGCCCGTCGGTTCTGCTCATGTCGGGTCTCCGACCGATCTGACGCGCGTGAGATGCAACCTCACCTCGCGATTGCGGATGTGCTTGCGAACGTTCTTGCAGATGATGTTGCAGACGAGGTTGCGTATGCAAGCCGAGATCGGCAAGATGGTGAGCAGCCGGGGGGAGCGTGGTGATGGGCACAGGTCGGGGCGGGATGCTGGTACCAGAACCTGCGGATTCGAGGGTCGCCCATCGCGATATCGGCGCGCCCGCATGCGTGCCCGAGCCCGACGGCACCACCGTCTCCGTCACCTGTCTCAACGACGGCCGGGCCCACGCCGTGTTCGACGCCGAACTCGCCGGCAGTTCCTCACGCGGCGGCGGCTATTACCGCGCCGTCTGCGGACACATGGTCACGCCGGCCCCGATGGTCGAGCCCGACGGCAAGCCGTGCCCGCACTGCGTCGAGGCCTACAGCGAACGGCGTGATCACCAGCCGCGCGGGCTCTCCCAGCGCCTGCTGCGCCGCTGACACTCGCTGCCCGCTGACACACCCGCCCGGCGCACCGCCGGGCCCGGGGCGCTGCGCCCACGTCACCACCCGCGCGACGGCGCCGACCACCCAGCCACCACGCCAACGTCTCGACATCGGCGCGGTGGCCACTGCGTTGGCGCGGTCACGCTCCGCCCGTCCGCCGGATCGCAGCATGGTGGCCATCCTGCGATCTGACGCTTGGATGGCCACCATGCTGCAAAGCGGGCGGACCGGGGCGCGGGTCCGGTCAGTGCCGCCCGCTCAGCGACCAGACGTCGCACCCGTCGGTCGCCGCCGTCCGCAGGTGCTTGGCGTTGCCGGCGAGCCACTGCGCGAGCTCGCCACCGGCAGGCACCAGCGTCGGGTCGTAGACCACGAAGTACTTGGCCCCCTGCCGGGCGTAGTCGGCCAGGAACGAGGGCTGGTGCTGGTCGGCGGCGAGGCTCCACCCTCGCCGGTCGGCGAGGTAGAAGATCGTCGGTTCCTGGAAGTTGTTGGCCGTGCCCCGGTCGACGGTCAGGCTCGTCGTGCTGACCACCACGAGGTCGCTCGGCGCGGACACCTGGTCGAGGTCGGCGGCACACACCCCGTAGACACCGCTCTGGTCGTCGAACGACTGCACGACGATGACGGCGCTCTGGACGAACAGCGCGGCGACGACGGCCGCCCCCAGCGCGGCCCGCCCGGCCACGGGGAGACGCGGGCGCAGCCACTGCGCCACCGCATCGAGCCCGAGGCCGGTCAGCACGGCGGCGACCGGCAGGGAGAAGATGTGGTACTGGACACCCAGGCCTTCGCTGTAGCGGGCCACCGCGAAGTAGAAGAACACCAGCGAGGGCACGGCCGCCACGAGGTACACGGGGGCCCGCAACCGCCAGGCCCGCCACGCTCCGAGCGCTGCCAGCGGCACGCCGACCACGCCGAAGATGTAGGTGGCCTCGATGCTGAGGTTGCCGATGTAGAACTGGGCCGACAGCCAGTAGGTGAGGCTGCCGAACTTGCTGTCGCCGCCGGAGATCACGCCGAACGTGTTGCCGTAGTGGACGTAGAGCTCGTGCGCCTGCCACAGCCACAGCGCCGGTGGGATCAGCGCGGCGACCGCGGCGACGTAGAGCGACGGCCTGCGCAGCCTGCTGCGGGCGGACACCAGCAGCCAGATCAGCAGGATCAGCCCGATGTGCAGCGACGTGGGCTTGGCCAGCGCCGCCATCGCCGCGCCCGCGGCCGTCGCCACCAGCCAGATCGGGCGGTCCTCCGCGATCCAGCGCTGGAAGGCCAGCAGCGTCAGCAGGTAGAACGCGAGCACCGTGGCGTCCGGCATGAACGCGTTGCCCCAGGTCATGAACGCGGGCGAGACGACGAACGCGATCAGCGCCCAGTGGGCGGCCCGGCCCGGCAGCAGCCGCCTGGCCAGGCCCCAGAAGGCCGCGGTGCCCACGAGCATGAAGCCGAGCGACACCAGCCGGCCGACCCATGCATGCTCCCCGAAGACGTGGAACAGCGCCGCCGACACCCACGGCAGCAGCTGCAGCTCGGCCTCGACGTACCCCGGCCCCGCGCCGCCCCAGTTGATCTGCGGGTAGAACAGCTGCATCCCGTTGATGAAGAAATTGTGGGCAATCGTGGCCGTGTCGGCCGGGCGCCAAATTCCACCGAGGTAGTTCATCGGGACGACAGCGCGCACCACCGAGGCTGCGACGACGAATCCGATCACACCCAGTGTCCAGCGCCCCAGCACATCGCTGCGCAGCATCGGCAATTGATCGTCGCGCGTTTCGCGGGCCGCCTCCGCGGTGCGGATCGAGCGGTCCTCGGGACCTGACATCAGGGATGCTCCGGTTTCGACAGCGGGAATGGGTGGCACCTGTTCGGAGCCGGAGTCGCAACGATGCCCGCAGCACCGCAATGACGATCACGGCCACCACGGCCGGTACGGGAACGGGAGCCGGCGTCGTTTGCGGCGCGGCGCGAAGGCACTGCACCGGATGCAGCGCGCCGCGGCGGCCGAGGGCAGTACCAGGCAGGGTCGGACATCGAGCGACAGGTGCAATGATCACCGCGACGGGCGATGTTTCCGCCGAGCACCACCCGGAAAGCACCGCCGAGGTCGTTGATTTCCCTTTCCTGGCCACTCGATGCGGCGCCGGAAACATCGCTCGCGAGACCGCGCCCATAACGGTCCATCATGGAACCGACCCCGTCCCGGCGGCCTGGTAGTTCTCCACGCAAGGAGATCGCCGCGGGTGCCGCCCGGATACCGGCCGGCACCGGGCGGGCGGCCGCGGAAAGCCGTGGAGAACGCCGGCGCTCGCGACAGATGCATGCGCGCACAGAGCCCCCAAACATGTTTCGAGCGTCGCCACATGGTGCGGCGAGATTCACCGATCGGTCGCCCCCCAGGCGCGCGACCGGGTCCGGAGGACCACCCTAAAGGCGATCCGCTGAGGGCACGCTGAGGATGCAGGGTCACCGCACCGCGAGCGGCGAGATTCGTCCCGTTCGGGTCGGGTGGGGCAGGAGTGAAGATCGTGAGCACCGTCCCCGCGGGCCACCGCCAGCGCCCGTCACGATCGGTGACACTATGTCGCGAAACCGTGACAACCAGTGTTCGACAATCCGCTTATTGCCACTTAATCGGGCGTAATGATCACTGCGCGCACGGGTTCGCGGACTCGGTGTAACGAGGCGAGTCCGATCTTCGATAGGCGCATACGACCCTTACGGTTCTGCACGGTTCTGCATCGCCCGAGAACGTGCACGCCTGTCCCACCTCCCCCGCCGGAGGCAGCTACCAACCCAACGCAGGGGCTGCCAATGGCGATGGATATGCTTTCGCACGAGCACCACGCTTTGGCACGAAGCTTTACCTTGACAACGGCAGCACCGCGGCCCGCTCCCCCGACGGAGGCGCATTGTTGCCAACCCGCCGAACAACCGCGTGTTTACGAGTCCCGCTCCGGCCGCACGTAGCAGGAACGTAACAATCGCGGTATTGCTGATCCAGAATCTGGGGGACCCAGAGCATGACGATCGCCACGACCACCTTGGGGTTGCCGCAGCTCACCGTTCCCGGTGACGTGCACTCCGTCATCGAGCGCTGGCGGCTGGTTGCAGAGTCGCTCGGCAGCAGCCCGGCGCTGAGCTCACAGGGCAAGAGCTACACGTTTGCCCAGGTGGACGCCACGTCCGACACCGTCGCCGCCCGGCTGCTCGCCGCTGCGGCCGACGACGGCACCCCGGTGATCACCGTGCTCGACCACGACGCCGACGGCGTCACGGGGCTGTGGTCGGTGATGAAGGCCGGGCGCATCCTCGTCGCGCTCGACGCGCACCTGCCCGCCGAGCGCCTGCGCCAGATCGTCGAGCTGGCAGGCGCCACCACGTGCGTCACCGACGCCAACCACGCCGAGCTGGCGGCCCGGCTGGGCATCGGCACCGTCCTGCGGCTCGAGGAGCTGCGCTCCGGCGCGCCCGACGCCGCCGACGCGGCCCGGCTCGCCGAGGTACCGGCCGCCCGGCTCGAGGACCCACTGACCATCGTCTTCACGTCCGGCTCCACGGGCGTGCCCAAGGGTGTCATCACCACCCACGGCTACACGCTCAACGACTCCTACGCCGGCGCGGAGTGCTTCGGCATCGGCCCGACGGACCGCCTGACGCAGGTGCTGCCGCTGTCGTTCGCGGCCGGGTTCACGATGATGATGATGGGCCTGCTCAACGGGGCCGGCATCTGGTGCTACGACCCCCGCGACCACGGCGTCCGCGGCCTGGAGCCCTGGATCACCGGAGAGCGGCTCACCACGCTGCACTGCACCCCCCACCTGCTGCGCTCGTTGACCGGCGCGCTGGCCGCCGACCAGGTCCTGCCCACCGTGCGGCTCGTGGCCACCGTCGGCGAGGCCGTTCACGGTCGCGACTACGAGGGGCTGCGCCCGCACCTGCGGCCCGGCGCCTCGTTCTTCAACTGGACGGGCTCGTCGGAGGTCGGCAACCTGTCCTTCCACGAGATCCCCCACGGTGCCCCCACCCAGGACGGTGCCGTCGCGGCCGGGCGGCTGGCCCCCAACAAGGAGCTGCGGGTGCTGCGGGAGGACGGCACGCCCGTCAGCCCCGGTGACGTCGGCGAGCTCGTCGTCGCGTCGCACTTCATGGCGAGCGGCTACTGGCGCAACCCCGAGGCCGAGGCCACCAAGTTCGGCCGCGACGACGACGGTCTGCGGCTCTGCAGGCCCGGCGACATGGGCCGCGTCGAGGACGGCGTGCTGACCTTCGCCGGACGCACCGACGCCGCTGTCAAGATCCGCGGATACCTCGTGGACCCCAGCGAGGTCGAGGCCGCGCTGCTGGACTCCGAGTCCGTCAGCGAGGCCGCGGTCATCGCCGTCGTGCAGCCGCCCGCGCCGAGCCACCTGGTGGCCTACGTCGCCGCCGACACCCGCTTCCGCAGCGACTCGCCCGCAATGATCCGCCGCAGGCTGCGCGAGCGCCTGCCGGAGTACATGGTGCCCTCGGCGATCGTGCAGCTCACCGCGCTGCCGCGCAACGAGCGGGGCAAGGTCGACCGGCAGTCACTGCCGCCCGCCGACACGCGCCGGCTCACCGAGCCGCCCGGCACCCAGTGGGAGATCGTGCTGTCGGATCTCTGGGGCGAGGTGCTCGGCCTGGACTCCGTCGGGCTCGACGACGACTTCATGGAGCTCGGCGGCGATTCGCTCACCGCGGAGGAGATGTTGACGCTCGTCGCCCAGCGGCTCGGCGTCACGCTGCTCTCGTCCGACCTCATCGAGGCGCCGACCCTGCGCAGCTTCACCCAGCGCGTGCTGGTCGGGTCCGCGTCACTGCCCAGCCACCCCGACGTCGTGCCGCTGCGCACCGGCGGGAGCGGCACCCCGGTCTTCTGCTTCGTCGGGGGCGGCTCGCTCGCGCTGACCTTCCTGCCCATCGCGCGGCACCTCGGCGACCGCCCGGTCTACGCGTTCCAGGCACACGGCCTGGAGCAGCGCGGCCGGCCGGACCGCACCGTCGAGGCCGCCGCGGTACGCGCGCTGCAGCTCATGCGCGTGATCCAGCCGCAGGGTCCGTACGTGATGGTCGGCCACTCCTTCGGTGGCCTGGTGGCCATCGAGATCGCGCAGCAGCTCGAGCAGGCGGGCGAGACGGTCAAGCACGTCACGCTGCTCGACACCTACCAGCCGCGCCACTCCGACGTCCGGCTCGCGCCGCAGGCGTCCTCGGCACCCCAGCCCGCCGGCCGGGCGCCGATGGCCCGGCCGGACACCCCGCTGTCGGCATTGCTACGCAAGGGCGCCGACCGGATCAGCGCCCGGCTCGAGTCGGTGCTGCCCGACGGCCTGCCCGAGCTGCACCAGGTCGGCGACCGCGTCCGGGCCCGGCTGGCGGGCGTCGTCCCGTTCGCCGGCCAGCGCCAGTTCGATGCCTTCTTCGACCACACCGGGCTCGTCGCCCGCCGCTACCGGCTGCGCCCGCTCACCACACCGGTGCTGCTGGTGCTGGGCGACAACAACCCCGACGGTGCGCACGCCTGGGCGCCGCTGCTGACCGGACCGAACCGGATCGTGGAGATCCAGGCCGAGCACAGCTCGCTCATGCGCGAGCCCCACGCCGCGGAAGTCGCCGCGCTCGTGGTCGCCGCCATCGACGACGGTGCGTGACGCCACGCGAGCATCCGGTTCGTCAGCGACCGACGCCCCCGCGAGCGGAGACCGTGGTCGGCGCCAGCATGGTGACGTCAGCGCCCAGCTGCGCGCGCCACTCCGGCGCTCGCCGGGCCGCGCCGGCGCGCACGTCGCAGCCGCGCCATCCGGAGACGGCGCGGATGCCGTGCAGCGCGCTGAGCGACCAGGTCTCGAGCCCGTCCAGAGCCGCGGGGGTCACGCGCTCGTACCGCACGGCCACGCCGCGCCGACCGGCCTCCTCGACGACCCGGCGCCGGGTCACGCTGTCGAGCACCGGCAGCTCGGGGTCGGGCAGGCAGAGCTCCTCCCCTCGCCACCACACCACGGCGCTGTAGGCACCTTCGAGCAGCGTGCCGTCAGCGGCGCAGAGCACCGCCTCCCCGGCACCCAGCGCGATGGCCTGGTTGCGCACCTCGCCCAGCATGACGAGGTCCGGGCCCTTCGTGCGGGGGGCTCGGCGCGGGTCGGGCTCCGGATGCGGGGCGAGCACCAGCGTGGCCGTGGTGGGCGGCGCCTGCCGCACCCGCAGGCGCAGCTCGGGGCCTCCCGGTCCGCTTCCTCCGGCGCCGGGACCGCACTCGATGCGCGGGAACCAGCGGCCCGCCACGGGCAGCAACGCGGGCACGGCGTCCAGGAACGCGGTGGTGCGGTCGGCGGGCACCCCGGCGGCGGCGCACGCGGCGGTGAACCGGTCGCGGTGGTGGCCGAACCCGCCCACTGCACCGTCGGTCACCAGCCAGGAGTCGGCCACCAGCATCTCGCTGCCCGCCGGGGCCGGTCGCAGCTGTGCACCGTCCCAGACGAACACGCCCTCATCCGACACCTGTGCCTCCGACCGGCGTTGACCCTGCAGGGATGTGTGCGCCACATCTATACACGGCACGGGCACCCCACCCGTCCCGGCCTCGCGGGTGCCTACCGGCCGGGATCCGTCGGGCCGCCCCCGCGGCAGGGCCGGGTCGCCGCGGCCGATAGTGTGCCGCCTCTCCCCAGATGCCCCCTGCCCGGCAGCGTTGCCGGGAGATCCACAGCGGTCGACGTCGTCCGCACCCCGGTGGCCGCCGATGCACCTCGGCAACAGTCACCACCCCGCAGGAACGCATGTCGAGCTGGCCGCGGGTCCGGCCGTCGACTGCCCTCCCCCGCCTGCTCACGACGACCACCGGCAGCGTCCGACGGACTCCCCCCGCCGGCACCCGGCTTCCGACCACCGCCCAGGCCCCGGCGGTACTACACGACCGGTACACCGAGCTCCTGTGGAGGGGACGGCATGCGCACCCTGATCATCGACAACTACGACTCGTTCACCTACAACCTCGCGCACTACTTCGCCGAGATCAACGGATGCGAGCCGGTCGTCGTGCACAACGACGAGCCGGGGTGGACCGTCGAGGATCTCCACGCCTTCGACAACGTGGTCGTCTCCCCCGGGCCGGGACATCCCGGTCGCGAGGCGGACTTCGGCTTCAGCCGCGAGGCCGTCCTGCACTCGCCCATCCCGCTGCTCGGTGTCTGCCTGGGCCACCAGGGCCTCTCGCTGCTGCACGGCGGCGAGGTCGACCTCGCGCCGGAGCCCTACCACGGCCGCGAGTCCGACGTCGAGCACGACGGCAGCGACCTGTTCGCCGGGTTGCCCTCTCCGCTGCGGGTCGTCCGCTACCACTCGTTGACGGTCACGAAGGTGCCCGCCGACCTCGAGGTCACGGCGTGGACCGCCAGCGGCATCGTGATGGGCGTCCGGCACCGCACCCGACCGGCCTGGGGCGTGCAGTTCCACCCCGAGTCGATCCAGACCGAGCAGGGCATGGAGCTGCTGCGCAACTTCACGGAGCTCTCCAGGGAGTGGCGCCGCGACAACCCCCGCTCCGCCACCGCATCGGCCCCGGAGCTGCCGGTTCGCGAGCGGGTGACGGCCGCGGCCCGGACGTTGCGGGTCATCGCCGAGCAGCGGTCGCTGGTGCTGCCGCCCGAGACTGCGTTCCACGAGCTGTTCGGAGCGTCCGACAACGCGTTCTGGCTCGACAGCAGCCGGCAGGACCCCACGCTCGGCCGTTTCTCGATCATGGGCGACTCCGCGGGCCCGCTGGCCCGCGTCGCCAAGGCCGACGTGTGGACGGGCGAGGTCACGGTCGACGACGCCACCGGGCGCACCGTGCACCGGAGCCCGTTCTACGACTGGCTCGACGCCGACATGCGATCGCTCGCCGTCGACGTCCCCGAGCTGCCGTTCCCGTTCGCACTCGGCTGGGTCGGCTACCTCGGCTACGAGCTCAAGGCCGAGACCGGCGGCTCCCGTGCACACCGCTCCAACGACCCGGACGCCGCGATGGTCTTCGCCGACCGCGCGCTCGTCGTCGACCACGCCGAGGGCGTCGTCCACCTGCTCGCACTCGCCGAGCCGGGCGACGACGACGGGGCGCGGCGCTGGCTGCGCGAGACCTGGGAGCGGCTGGCCGTCCTCCCCGCCGAGGCGGTCGACGAGCGCAGTGGTTCCGACATCAGCGCCGGGGTCGGCGAGCTCGTCCTGCGCCACGACCGCGGGCGCTACCTGGATCTGATCGAGGACTGCCAGCGCGCCATCCTCGCCGGCGAGACCTACGAGGTCTGCCTCACCAACATGGTCACCGGCAAGGGCACCCTCGACCCGTGGCAGGCCTACCGGTACCTGCGCCGCTCCAGCCCGGCCCCGTTCGCCGCATACCTGAAGTTCGGCGAGCTGTCGGTGCTGAGCACCTCCCCCGAGCGGTTCCTGTCGGTCTCGAAGGACGGCGCCGTCGAGTCGAAGCCGATCAAGGGCACGCGGCCCCGCGGTGCCACCCCCGCGGAGGACCAGGCGCTGCGTGACGACCTGGCGCTCAGCGAGAAGGACCGCGCCGAGAACCTCATGATCGTCGATCTGGTGCGCAACGACCTGAGCATCTGCGCGCGCTCCGGCTCCGTCGAGGTGCCGAAGATCTTCGATGTCGAGACCTACGCCACGGTGCACCAGCTCGTCAGCACGGTGCGGGCGCAGCTGCGCGACGACGTCACCGCCGTCGACTGCATCCGGTCCGCGTTCCCCGGCGGTTCGATGACCGGGGCGCCGAAGATCCGCACCATGCAGATCATCGACGACCTCGAGGCCGGCCCGCGCGGCATCTACTCCGGCGCGCTGGGCTACCTGTCGCTCACCGGTGCCGCCGACCTCAGCATCGTCATCCGCACAGCGGTCGTGGGCGGCGGCGAGGTGCGCTTCGGCGTCGGCGGCGCGATCATCGCGCTCTCGGACCCCGACGCGGAGTTCGAGGAGACCCGGGTCAAGGCAACGGCGATGACCCGCCTGCTCGACAGCGAGATCTACGGCGACGAGACGATCGCCACCACGGTCGACAGCCAGGCGATGCTCTCGTCCTGAGCCCTCGTTCCACCCGGCCGGGCCGGTCGTCGATCCGACGACCGGCCCGGCCTTCTCTTGTGTCAAGCACCCCTCACACGGGGCGCGCGTGTTCACCCTGCGTGCGAACACGATGGTGTCCAGTCCGGCCAACGGGGCCCGCGCCACCCGATCGTGCGTTGCCGATCTTGCGACGGTGACTTAACCTCGTCGGCAACAGTCCATTGATCTGGTTACCGATTTCCGTTTCCGACAACGATCCATGAATCATCCCGAAACCTTCGGGCTCCCCTTTCGACCAATCTTCGATAGCTGGTCGAACACACCCCCTTCCGATTCCGGAAATCAGCAAAGGGGTATCCCTGTGCGCCGTTCCGCAGCCGTCCGCCCACTGTTCACCATCGTCGCCGCCGGCGTTCTGCTGGCCGGTGTCAGCCAGGCCGCCGTGGTGCAACCATCCACAGTGGCTTCCCGGGTGACGCTCGTGGACAGTGCCAAACCAGTGCCGACGCCACCCCCTTCCGCGGTCCCGACCACCGCCGCGGCTCCCAGCGCGGCACCCGGACCGGCCACGGCCACGCCGAAGACCGCCGCGCCGCCCACCAGCGGCGCGCATCCCGGAAACGTGCCGGCCGTCGGACCCAACAGCACCTACCTGTTCGACGACGAGTTCGACGACAACGTCGTGGACCAGAATGCGTGGGGCGTGCTCAATCGCGGCGGCGACGCCAGCAACAACGAGGCGCAGTGCTACAAGCCGAGCAACGTGGCCGAGACCGGCGGCTCTCTCACGATCAAGTCGCTGGTCGACTCATCGTGCAAGGGCTACAAATACACCTCCGGCATGGTGCAGTGGAAGACGTTCAAGTTCCACTACGGCAGCATCGAGATCAGGGCCAAGCAGTCCGGCGGCACCGGGTCGTGGCCCGCGCAGTGGCTGCTCGGGTCCGACTGCCAGCAGGCCAACATGACCACGGAGGAGAACTCCTTCGGCTGCAACTGGCCGCACCCCGGCTCCGACGAGATCGACATCGCCGAGTTCAAGACCGACGGCAGCACCGTGAACTGGCAGAACGTCATCTCGGGCGACAGCGGGTTCAAGACCTGCAAGCCAACGGTGTCGGACGCGAGCCAGAACTGGCACGTCTACGGCCTGACCTGGCGCGCCAACTCGCTGATCTGGCAGGTCGACGGCAAGACCACCTGCACGCAGACCGACGCGGTGCCGACCAAGCCGATGTTCCTCATCATGAACAACGCGATGGGCGGCGACGGCGGCGGCCACGTCGAGGAGAGCGACTTCCCGCAGCAGCTCCAGATCGACTATGTGCGCGTGAAGGCCATGTGACGCCCGCTCTCCCGGGGTGACGTTCACCCCGGGCCGGTCACGACCTCGGACGCGAACACGTGGCGCCAGTGCTCGGCGGCCCGCGCCATGTCGCGTCCGACGAACCCGAAGAACCGGCCCATGTTGTCGAGCCGCTCCCCTGCCGGGGTGCCGGCTCCGACGGCATCGACCCCGTCCCGCGCGGCCGCCGCCCAGAGCTCACACGTGCGCACCTGGCTGGCGCAGGCGCGGTACCAGATGTCCGCGCCGATCGCGTAGCGCTCGTGGCGCAACCGCGGAGCTCCGGGGTGCCCGTTCGACCCGCCGCCCGAGCTCGGACGACTGCGTGCCGAGCACCCGGTGAGCCCGATGCTGTTCCCCGATGGCCACCACGGCCGGCTCGTCACCAGCCACGAGCTCGTGCGCGCGGTGCTGGCCGACCCGCGGTTCAGCGCCCGTGCGGAGCTGCAGCACTTCCCGCTGCCCGGCTCGGCCGCGCAGGGCCCCGCCCGGCCGGCGCCTCCCGGCGTCTTCACCCAGACCGACCCGCCCGAGCACACCCGCTACCGGCACGTGCTCACCGGACAGTTCACGGTGCGGCGGATGCGGCAGCTCGAGAACCGGATCACCGAGATCGCCGCCGAACACCTCGACGCCATGGAGAAGGCCGGCCCGCCGGCAGACCTGGTGCAGACCTACACGCAGCCGATCCCGTCACTCGTGATCTGCGAGCTGCTCGGCGTGCCCTACGCCGAGCGCGACCAGTTCCTGAACCGGTCGATCGCGCTGATGAGCATGACGTCCACGACCGAGGACAAGATCGCCGCCTACATGGGGCTCACCGCCTACATGGCAGAGCTGGTGGCGGCCAAGCGCGCAGCGCCCACCGATGACCTGCTCAGCGGCCTGCTCGACAGCGATCTCCCCGACGGCAACCTCACCGACATCGAACTCACCAACATCGGCTTCACGCTGCTCGGCGCGGGCAACGACACCACCGCCAACATGCTCGCGCTGGGCGTCTTCGCCCTGCTCGAGCACCCCGACCAGCTCGCCGCCCTGACGGCCGAGCCGGCGCTCGTGCCCGGCGCCGTCGAGGAGCTGCTGCGGTACCTGAGCATCATCCCGTGCACGGTGCGCACGGCGCTGGAGGACCTGGAGCTGGGCGGGGAGCTGATCGGGGCGGGCGAGACCGTCACCGTCTCGATCCCGGCCGCCAACCGCGACCCGTTGCACTTCGCCGACCCCGACGTGCTGGACCTGCACCGCCGCACCGCCGGGCACGTCGCGTTCGGGCACGGCATCCACCAGTGCCTCGGCCAGCAGCTGGCGCGCATCGAGATGACGGTGGCGCTGCCTGCGCTCTTCGCCCGGTTCCCGACGCTGCGCCTCGACGTCGCACCCGGCGCCGTCCGGACCCGCGACGATATGCTGATCTACGGCGTGCACGAACTCCCCGTCACCTGGGATGTGAGCTGATCATGGAACTCGAGGTCGACCGCGAGCGCTGCATCGGTGCCGGGATGTGCGTCCTCACCGAACCCGCGGTGTTCGACCAGGACGCCGACGACGGCCTGGTCGTGCTGCTCGAGGTCACGCCCACACCCGATCACGAAGCGGGCGTGCGGGAGGCGGCCAAGGTGTGCCCGTCGGGGGCGATCCGCGCCGGATAGCGACCGCCGCCGCTAGTCGAGGATCGCGCGGAGCCGCCGCTGCGCCTCGTCCACCAGCGCGCGGGCGGTGTGCCCGGAGCAGCCCAGCTGCCTGCCCACCTCGCGCAGTGAGCGCTCCCCCGCGCCGTCGAGGCCGTAGTGCAGCACCAGTGCACTGGCCGCGCGCGGGTCCATCGCGGCGAGGGCCCGGCGTGCCGCAGCCGTCAGCGACCATGCCACCGCAGCCTCCTCGGGGTCCTCGAAGGCGGGGTTGGGGAGGGTGAGGTCGAGCTCGTCGTCGCCCGTGTCGTCGACGATCACCGCGGTGACGGCCAGCTGCCGGTTCAGGGCCGCGACGGTGGCCGTCGAGATGCCCAGCGCGGCGGCGGCGAACCCGAGGTCCCCGGGCCGCCCGTCGAGGATCCCGCGCAGCGCGACGATCGGGCCGGTGAGCTCGGCGGGGATGGCCGTCGCGTACTCCTGCGCGGCGATCGCCCGCTGGATCTCCTTGCGCACCCAGAGCCGGGCGAACGCCCGGAACGGCACGCCGTGGACCGGGTCGAACCGATCGGCGGCGATGATCAGTCCGAGCACCCCGGCCTGATGCAGGTCCGCACGCTGCATCCGCCAGGTGCGGTAGCGGGACGCCTCGGCCGCGACGACGTCGATCGCGTCGGCCAGCAGCTCCTCCCGGGATCCCACACCGCAGTGATACCGCGCGCACTCGCCGGTGCGCGCGGTATCAGTCCCTGCGACACGCCACGAAGGGATGCCCATGACGACGACCGCGATCGACACCGCCGGCTGGCAGGCGGTGGACCTGCGGCTCTACGGCGCGAGCCTGCTGCTCCCACCCGACTGGGAGACCCTCCCACCGGTGCCCGCCAACGGGCAGGAGGTGCTGCGGGCCACCGGTGGCGCCGGGCTGCAGCTCATCGTGTTCAAGCTGCGGTCCCACGGCCGCAGCGCCGTGGCCTACGCCGCGGGGACGCAGACCACGCTGGAGAAGCACGGCTACACCGACTTCACCATCGCCGGTCTGCCGTTCGCGGGCGTCGAGGGTGCCTGCATGCAGTTCCGCTACGCCGGGCCCGACCGGCCGACGCGCACCAGCTGGGAGTTCTTCGCCCCCCGCGGTCCGGCGATGTTCGTGCTGGGCCTGTCCAGCACCGACGCCGAACGCGACCGGCCGACCGTCGACGCACTGGCGGCCGGCGTCACCCTCACCCCCGGACCGTCGAGAACGACGTTGTCATGATCGACAGGCCCTGTTGATCACGGCAACGTCGTTCTCGACGGAACGCGTCAGGCGGACTCGAGGTCGCGGCGGCGCGCGTCCTCCGCGGCGGCTTCCGCGGCTTCCTTCTCCAGCGGCGAGCCCTTGGAGGTCTCCCCCATGAAGAAGTAGACGACCAGCGACACCAGGATGCAGCCGGCGACGTACCAGAAGAAGACCGGCTCCATCTTGGCGTCCTTGAGCCACAGCGCGATGTACTCCGCGGTGCCACCGAAGATCGCCACGGTCAGCGCGTAGGGCAGGCCGACCCCGAGCGCGCGGATGTGCGTCGGGAACAGCTCCGCCTTCACCACCGCGTTGATCGACGTGTAGAGCGTCACGATGACCAGTGCCACCATCATCAGCCCGAACGCCGCGATGGGGTTCTTGGTGGTGCTCAGTATCGTCAGCAGCGGAACGGTGCAGAGCGTGCCGAGGATGCCGAACCCGAGCAGCAGCGGGCGGCGGCCGACCCGGTCCGAGATCGCTCCGGCGATGGGCTGCAGCACGACGAACACCAGCAGGGCGATGAAGTTGATCCAGGCCACGGCGGTCTTCTCGATACCGCTCGTGTTGATCATGAACTTCTGCAGGTAGGTGGTGTACGTGTAGAACGCCACCGTGCCGCCGAGCGTCAGCCCGACCACCGTGAGCACGGCCTTGGGGTGCTGCAGCAGGCCACGCACGCTGCCGCGCGGGGCCGCCGACGCGCCACCCTCGGAGGTGGCGGCCCGCTCGAAGCTCGTGGACTCGTCCATCGAGCGTCGCAGCCACATCACCACGATCGCGCCGCACGCGCCGACGCCGAACGCGATGCGCCAGCCCCAGCTGGTGAGCTGCTCGTTGGTGAGGATCGACTGCAGGATGATCTGCAGGCCCAGCGCCAGCAGCTGCCCGGCCGTCAGCGTCACGTACTGGAAGCTCGAGTAGAAGCCGCGTCGGCCACTCGACGCCATCTCCGACAGGTACGTGGCCGACGTCGCGTACTCACCGCCGACCGAGAGCCCCTGCAGCAGCCGGGCGAGCACCAGGATGATCGGGGCCGCGACGCCGATCGTCGCGTACCCGGGGGTCACGGCGATCATCAGCGAACCGAACGCCATGAGCGTCACCGACACGGTCAGCGCGCGACGCCTGCCGAACCGGTCGGCGAAACGGCCCAGCAGCCAGCCCCCGATGGGCCGCATCAGGAACCCGACGGCGAACACGGCCGCGGTGTTGAGCAGCTGCGCGGTCTGGTTGCCCGACGGGAAGAACGTGGCGGCGAAGTAGATCGTGAAGGCCGCGTAGGCGTACCAGTCGTACCACTCGATCAGGTTGCCGATGGAGCCTTTCGTGATGTTGCTGATGACCCGACGTTCCTGGGCTCTCGTGTTCTTCACTCCCTGCACGGCCATGTGCATGCCTCCACACCCGGGTTGCCGTCGTGATTGCAAGCACCGTGCGGCAGGGGGTGTGGTGGGGACAAGGTTGTCCGCGTTGTCCTTACAGTCCCTTAGGAATCGGGCCGGCCGTGCGGGCCTGGCGTGGGGCGCTGCGGTGCGACAGGGTCTCGGGTTGCAGGAAAGCCACTTTCCTGCAACGTCGTTGCAGGAAAGTGGCTTTCCTGCAACGGGGTCGGGCTGGCGCTACTCCCCCGGCGGCAGGTTCTGCACGTGCTGGAAGCCGAAGCGTCCCTTGATGCACAGGTGCCCGTGGGTGACGCTGTGGTCGGCGGGCGAGGTGACGTTCACGATCTTGCCCTGCTGCACGTGCAGTTCCAGGTTGCAGCCCACCCCGCAGAACGAGCAGATGGTGGTGGCCACGGTCTCGTTCTCCGCGTCCCACTCCCCCGCCTCGCGCAGGTCGTGCTCGCTCACCGACTTCAGCGCCCCGGTGGGGCAGACGCCGATGCAGTTGCCGCAGTACACGCAGGCCGAGTTGGGCAGCGCGTTGTCGTACTCGGTGGCGATGCGGGCGTCGAAACCGCGGCCCGCCGCCGTGATCGCGAACGTGAACTGGGCGTCTGTGCCGCAGGCCTTGACGCACTTGTAGCACATGATGCAGCGCGAGTAGTCGCGCACGTAGAGGTCGTTGTCGATCTTCACGGGCTGCGCGACGGTGGCGGCCGTAGTGCCGTCGGGCGCCTGGTGGTGGCCGGCATGGCGCCGGTCGCGCTCCCCCGCTGCGGCCGGCTCGGCGGGCTGGCCGTAGCGCGCGGGATCCACGCCGTAGTCGTCCATCCAGCGCTGCACGTCGCCGCTCGCCTGCGACATGTCGGCCGAGGACGCGAGCAGCTCCAGCACCATCCGGCGGCTGTGGCGCACCTTCTCCGAGTCGGTGCGCACGACCATGCCGTCCTCGACCTTGCGCGCGCACGACGGGACGAGCACCCGCGAGTTCTCGACCTCCACCACGCACACCCGGCAGGCGTTGATGGGGTTCATGTTCGGCGCCCAGCACAGCGTCGGGGTGTCGTGGTCCGGGATGGCCTCGAGGATGGTGGCGCCCTCGGGCACCCGGACCTCGGCTTCGTCGACCGTGAGCGTGACCATGCGGCTGATCCGGCCCAGCATGACGGTCATCGGTGCACCTTCCCGTTCCGTGAAGCCGGTGGATCGAGCAGTCCCAGCGCCAGCGCCGACCGCACGGCCGACGGTGCGGTCTGCCCGAGCCCGCAGATCGACGCGTCCTGCATGACCCTGGCGAGGTCCTCGATCAGCGCGAGCTCGGTCTCGCGGGAACCGAGCGGCGCGCCGCGGGCGAGCCGGGCGAGCGCCTCCTCCTGCCGGACGGTACCGACGCGGCACGGCACGCACTGCCCGCACGACTCGTCGCGGAAGAACGCCGCGATCCGGCGCAACGTGGACGTCAGGTCGGCGGACGTGTCGAACGCGAGCACCACCCCGGAGCCCAGCGAGGCACCGATCTCCCGGGTGCCCTCCAGCGTCAGCACGACGTCGAGCTGATCGGGCAGGACGAACCCGCCTGCCGCGCCGCCGAGCAGGATCGCGCGCAGCTCCCCGCGGACGCCGCCTGCCAGCGTCAACAGCTCCCGCAGGGTGGTGCCGAACGCCACCTCGTAGACGCCCGGTTTAGCAACGGCGCCCGCCACGCAGAACAGCTTCGAGCCGGTGGAGCGCCCGCCGCCGACCGACGCGAACGTGGGCCCGCCCACGTCGAGGACCTGGAGCACGTTGTAGAGCGTCTCCACGTTGTTGATCACGGTGGGCTTGCCGAACAGGCCCGAGACGGACGGGAACGGCGGCTTGTTGCGCGGCTCCCCGCGCAACCCCTCGATCGAGTTGAGCAGCGCCGTCTCCTCGCCGCAGATGTAGGCGCCCGCGCCGCGGCGCAGCTCGATGTCGAAGGCGAATCCCTCGCCCATGACGTCGTCGCCGAGGTAACCGCGCCGGCGCGCCGTGGCGACCGCGTTCTCCAGGCGCCGGGTGGCCAGCGGGTACTCCCCGCGGATGTAGAGGTAACCGCGCTCGCAACCGGTGGCGTAGCCGGCGATCGTCATCGCCTCGACGAGCCCGAACGGGTCGCTCTCCATCAGGACGCGGTCCTTGAACGTGCCGGGCTCGGACTCGTCGGCGTTGCACACGAGGTAGTGCGGACGCTCCGGGGCCTGCGCCACCCCGTTCCACTTGACGCCGGTGGGGAAGGCGGCGCCGCCGCGGCCGGTGAGCGAGGAGTCGGTGACCTCGGCGATCACCCGCGTCGGTCCCAGCTCGACGGCGCGGCGCAGCGCCTCGAAGCCGCCGCCCGCGCGGTAGTCGTCGAGGCTCTCGGGGTCGACGACGCCGATGCGGCGCAGCAGCCGCAGGCCGTCTCGTCCCGACTCGGGGGACGTTCCGTCCCGACTCGCGGTGCGTTCGGTCCCGACTCGCGCGGTCTGCGGCACGCTCACCGCGGTGTCGGTGAAGGCGGCGTCGGCGTCCGCGCTGGTCAGGCCGTCCTTCGCCGCCCTGACGACCGCGTCGGGGCTCGCAGGCGCCTGGCTGACGTCGGGTTCGCCCGCACGCTGGTGCAGCACGGCCGGTGCCCGCTCACACAGGCCGAGGCAGGGACTGCGCACGAACGCGCACTCCTGCGCCACGAGCTCGCTGATGATCTCCTCGCCGCCGTACGGGCCGCAGGCGATGTCGTCGCACACGTGGACCAGTCGCGGCGCGCGCTCCTCGAGCGCGAACATCGCGTAGAAGCTCGCCACGCCGTAGACGTCGGCCGGAGGCACCGACAGCCGCCGGGCCACGTGGTTGAGCGCGCCCTCGCTGACCCAACCGATCGCGTCGGAGACCGCGTGCAGCACCGGCAGCAGCAGGTGGCGGCGGTCGCGGGCGGCGTGCCCGGCGTCGGCGAAGTGGGCGTGGCCGGCGCCGCCGACCATGGCGTCGACGACCTCCTGCTCGGCAGGGGTGGCGACGGCCGCCGACAGGCGCAGATCCACGTGTCTCCTTACTCTCCCGCGACCGGCAGCTGCGTCGCGAGCTTCTCGATCCGCACGGCGGTCGCCTTGAACTCCGAGGTGCCCGACTTGGGATCCCACGCATCGTTGGTGAGGACGTTGACGTCGACCTCCTCGCTGAAGTGCGGCGTGAAGGAAGCGAGCCCGGGGCGCAGCGAGGGGTCGAACGCCGCAGGCGCCTCGACCGCACCGCGGCGCGACACCACCCGCACCCGTTCGCCGTCGGCGATGCCGAGCGCGGCGGCGTCGGCGGCATCGATGCGCAGCGCCTCGCGGCGCCGCAGCGGCGAGGCGTAACCGCCGGTCTGGACACCGGAGTTGTAGGCGTCGAGCACCCGCACGGTGGTGAGCCGGATCGGGAACTCCGGGGTCAGAGTGTCGACCGGCGGGACGTGCTCGACCGGGGTGAACGGCGCCGGGGTGCCCCGATCAGCGGGATCGGGCTCCCACAGTCGCGCATGCATCAGCGGCGTGCCGGGATGATCTTCGGTGGGGCACGGCCACTGCAGGCCGCCGTGCTCCTCGAGCCGGGCGTACGACATGCCGTGGTGCCAGTTCAGCGACACCGACCGCAGCTCGTCCCACACCTGCTCGGCGGTGGGTTGGCCCCACTCGTGGCCGAGCCGGTCGGCGATCGCGCAGATGATGTGCGTGTCCGGGCGGGCCAGCCCCGGCGGGTCGATGGCCTTGCGCACCCGCTGCACGCGCCGCTCGCTGTTGGTGACGGTGCCCTCGTACTCGCACCAGTCAGCCGCAGCCGGGAGCACGACGTCGGCCATCTCGGCCGTCGCGGTGCGGAAGATGTCCTGCACCACGAGGTGCTCGAGGCCTTCGAGCAGGTGCCGTGCATGGGTGGCGTTGGCCTCGGACTCGGCCGGGTTCTCGCCGATGCAGTACAGCGCCTTGAGCTGCTTGGTCTCCATCGCCTCGAACATCTGCGACAGGTGCATGCCCGGTTTCTGCGAGATCGTGGCGCCCCAGACCCGCTCGTAGCGGGCGCGCGCGACGTCGTCAGCCAGGTCGTAGCCGCCGGGCAGCTTGGCCGGGATGGCGCCCATGTCGCCGCCGCCCTGCACGTTGTTCTGCCCGCGCAACGGGCACAGGCCCGAGCCGTAGCGACCGACGTGCCCGGTGAGCAGCGCCAGGTTGATCAGGGCGAAGACGTAGTCGGCGGCGTTGTGGTGCTCGGTGATGCCCAGCGTCCAGCACAGCTGGGCGCGGTCGGCGCGACCGTAGGCGTGCGCGAACTCCTTGATCAGCGCGGCCGGGACCTTGGTGATCTCCTCGCCGCGCTCGAGCGTGTAGGGCTCGACCGTGGCGCGGTAGGCGTCGAAACCGGTGGTGGCGCGCTTCACGAACGCCTCGTTGACCAGGCCCGCGTGGATGATCTCGCGGCCGATCGTGTTGGCGAGCGCGATGTCGGTGCCGACGTCGAGCCCGAGCCAGCCGTCGGCCCACTGCGCCGTGGACGTGCGGCGCGGGTCGACGGAGTACATGCGGGCGCCCTTCTTGAGCCCCTGCAGCACGTGGTGGAAGAAGATCGGGTGCGTCTCCCGGGCGTTGGAGCCCCAGAGCACCAGCAGATCAGCGTCCTCCGCTTCGACGTACGAGCTCGTGCCGCCACCGGCACCGAAGACTGCCGTCAGACCGACGACCGAGGGAGCGTGTCAAGTTCGGTTGCAGGAGTCGACGTTGTTGCTGCCCATCACCACACGCGCGAACTTCTCCGCGGTGTAGTTCATCTCGTTGGTGGCCTTGGAGCAGCTGAACATGCCGAACGCGTCGCCGTGGTGCGGGGCGAACCCGGCGGCGGCGCGATCCAGCGCCTCCTCCCAGGAGGCCGGGCGCAGCTGCCCGTTGTCGCGGACCAGCGGCTGGGTGAGCCGGACGTGGCGGGGCCTGCGAGGCATGATCGTCGCCTTCCGTAGCGGACAGCCCCCGGAGCATACGACGGCGGGGCGCCGCTGTGCCCTGCCCGTTCGGATTGCAGGAAAGCCACTTTGCTGCAACGTCGTTGCGGGAAAGTGGCTTTCCTGCAACCCCGGAGCGGGCCGGGGCATCACCGCCCGAGCTCGTGACGCCGCCGCGACACCGCATCGGCGTAGGCGACTGCGTCGGCGACTACCGGATTGCAGGAAGGCCACCTTCCTGCAACGGGGGCAGCGCGGGCGTCGGGTGCGCTCGGGCAGCGTGGCCCGGCGTTCCCGCCGGTGACCGCGCCAACCGGTTGACCTCCGCGCCGACGTCACGACGTTGGCGCGGTGGCTACGGGGTTGGCGCGGTCGAGGGCCGGGCGACGGCGCCAACCAGTTGACCTCGGCGCCGACGTCACGACATCGGCGCGGTGGCCACGAGGTTGGCGCGGTCGAAAACCGCGTCACCGCACCAACCAGTTGGCCGCCACCGGGTTGGCGCGGTGCGAGGTACCCGGTGCCGTCGGGGCGAGTCATCGCCACCGGTCGAGAGTCGCGGGACCGTCAGGCCCCCTGCGAGTGCCGCTCAAACAGCAGGTCGCGGGCCACGTCCAGCGCCCGGGCCACGGCACCGTGGAGCACCCCGGTGTCCCCCAGCGCGCTGGCCACGATCGGGGGACGGAACGGCGCCAGCTCCGCCATCCGCGCCGCGATCGGCTCCCCCAGCACGTCGACGTTGCGGCCGATCCCGCCGCTGAGCACCACGAGATCCGGGTCGAGCACGGCCGTCACGGCCGTGATCAGGTCGCCGATCCGCCGCCCCTCGGCCAGCACCACACCCTGCGCGACGGGGTCGCCTGCTGCCGCCGCCGCGAACACCTCCTTGGCGGATGTCGCGCCGAGCCCGGCCTGCTGCGCGGCGTGCGCCACCCCCGAGCCGGACGTCACCGCCTCGGTCATGCCGTGCTCGCGGCTGTCCGGCGACGGGACGCCCGCGTCGGCTGCGGGCAGGAACGAGACCTCCCCTGCCGTGCCGCGGCCACCGCTGTAGAGGGCGCCGTTGATGACGATGCCCATGCCGACGCCGGTGCCGATCGAGACGAGGACGAAGTTCTGCACACCCCGGCCTGCCCCGAAGGTCAGCTCCCCCACCGCGGCGAGGTTGATGTCGTTCTCGATCGCCGAGTCCACCTCGAGCGCCGCCCGCAGCTGTTCGGCCAGCCCCGGCCGGCCCCAGCCCGGCAGGTTCGGGGCGAAGTCCAGGCGTCCGGTCGTCGGGTTGAGCACGCCCGGGCTGCCGATGACGGCGTAGCTGACCGCCGCCCAGTCCAGGCCCGACTCCGCGGCCACCTCGTGCGCCACCGCGCGGACGCGGCGGACGAGGTCGGCGGCCGACCGGGCCGTGTTGCGCACGTCGCGGCGGCCGACGAACTCGCCGCGCAGGTCGGCGATGGCGAGCCGGATGAAGTCGCGTCCGATGTCGACACCGGCGACGAGGCCCGCGCGGGCGTTCATGTCGTAGATCGCCGTGGTCGGACCGGGCCGTCCGGAGAGCGACCCGATCATGTGCACCAACCCGGCCTGCTCGAGCCCGGCCAGCGCCGCGGAGACCGTCGGCTTCGACAGGCCCACCGCCTTGGCGAGATCCCCGCGCGAGGCCGCGCCGTGATCTCGCAGGTGCTCGAGCAGCAGCCGCTCGTTCATCGTGCGCAGCAGCTGGGGGTTTCCCACCTGGCTTCTCATGTCCCTACCTTCCAACGCCGGTGCCCAGTCCTGCCGTCCCCCCTGCGGCAGATCCTGGACACCGGCCGCATCAGTAAACTACCTTTCTTATCAACGCTCAACCGGGCGACCAGAACTCCCATCAAAGGGTGACTTCATGCGTCGAGGACGGCTCATCATGGCGGCAGGGGCCGCCCTCCTGTTCGCGGCGGGCTGCGGATCCGCCGTCTCCACGGGCGGTTCGACGGCCCCGACCGGTGGCGCAGCAGCGGCGGCGCCCGCGCCGACGATCGCGCTGTTCCTGCCCGAGTCGAAGACCACGCGCTACGAGGCGTTCGACCGCCCGCTGTTCGAGGCCAAGGTCAAAGCACTGTGCGCGGACTGCAAGGTGCTCTACAACAACGCCGACCAGGACCCCGCCAAGCAGCAGGGACAGGTCGAGTCGGCCATCACGCAGGGCGCCAAGGTGATCGTCCTGGACGCGGTCGACGCCGACGCCGTCGCACCGCTGGTCAACAAGGCCAAGCAGAAGAACATCCCGGTCATCGCCTACGACCGGCTGATCTCCGGCATCGGCTACGACTACTTCGTCTCGTTCGACAACGTCAAGGTCGGCGAGGTGCAGGGCCAGGCGCTCCTGGCCGAGCTGACCAAGCGCGGCACCACGGCCAAGGGCCAGATCGTCATGATCAACGGTGCCCCCACGGACCCGAGCTCCGGCGACTACAAGAAGGGTGCCCACAATGCGCTGGACGGCAAGGTGCAGGTCGGGCGCGAGTTCGACACCCCCGACTGGAGCCCCGACAAGGCCCAACAGCAGATGGAACAGGCCATCACCGCGCTCGGGCGGGACTCGATCGTCGGTGTTTACTCGGCCAACGACGGAATGGCCGGCGGCGCGATTGCCGCGCTCAAGCGCGCCGGTTACACCACGCCGCCTCCGATAACGGGGCAGGACGCTGAGCTCGCCGGCGTGCAGCGGATCCTCACCGGTGAGCAGACGATGACGATCTACCTCAACATCCGCGCGCAGGCCGAGAAGGCCGCAGAGGTGGCCGTCGCGCTGGGCCGGGGCGAGAAGCCGACGGCCCCGACCACCGTCAACAACAAGTCCGCCGACATCCCGGCGACGCTGCTCGACCCGCTGTCCGTCACCAAGGACAAGATCAAGGACACCATCGTCAAGGACGGCTTCTACACCGTCGCCCAGATCTGCACACCCGAGGTCGCCGCCGCGTGCAAGGAGGCCGGCCTCCAGTGAGCACGGCCCCCTCCGATCGTGCGTCCCGGACCGAGACGTCTTCCCCAGTTCTCTCGGTCCGGGGCGCGACCAAGCGCTACGGCGCCGTACAGGCCCTCGCGGGCGCCGACATCGACGTCCACGCGGGCGAGGTGGTGGCGCTCGTCGGCGACAACGGTGCCGGCAAGTCCACGCTCGTGAAGGTCATCTCCGGGGCGATCACGGCCGACACCGGCTCGATCGAGTTCGCCGGTGAGCCGGTGCACATCGGCCGCCCGCAGGATGCGCAGGACCTCGGCATCACCACCGTGTTCCAGGACCTCGCGCTCTGCGAGAACCTCGACGTCGTCGCCAACCTGCACCTCGGCGGCGAGTCGCGCAGCTACGGCATCCTCGGCGAGATCCGGATGGAACGCCGCGCGCGCGACCTGCTCGCGTCGCTCGACGTCCGGATCAAGGATGTGCGGACGCCGGTGGCGTCGCTCTCCGGGGGGCAACGGCAGTCCGTCGCGATCGCGAGGGCGCTGCTGGGCGACCCGAAGATGGTGATCCTCGACGAGCCGACCGCCGCACTCGGCGTCGAGCAGACCGCGCAGGTGCTCGCGCTGGTCGGGCGGCTGCGCGAGCGCGGCCTGGCCGTGCTGCTGATCTCGCACAACCTCGCCGACGTGCGCGCGGTGAGCGACCGGGTGGTCGTGCTGCGCCTGGGCACCAATGCCGGCGACTTCGTCACGGCGGACGCCAGCCAGGAAGACATCGTCGGGGCCATCACGGGCGCCCGCATCGTGGGGGGACGGTCATGACCCAGATCGCGGGCGACACCGCCGCGGTGAGCCTGAGCAAGCCGGGTGGCGGCGGGCCGGGCGGCGGGCTCGTCGACGCAGCCCGCGACCGGCTGCGCCGCGGCGACCTGGGCTCGATCCCGGTGGCCGTGGGGCTGGTGGCCATCGCCATCGTGTTCTCGGCGCTGAACCCGCATTTCCTCTCCGCCGAGAACCTCACCAACCTCGCACTGCAGATGGCGGCCACCGGCACCATCGCGCTGGGCATCGTGCTCGTGCTGCTGCTCGGCGAGATCGACCTGTCGGCGGGCTCGGTCAGCGGGCTCTCGGCCGTCGCGATGACGCTGCTCTACACGCACGCCGGCTGGAACCCGTGGCTCGCGGTGGCCGGTGCGCTGGTGACGGGCGGGGTGGTCGGCCTGATCCACGGGCTGATGCGCACCTACCTGAGCATGCCGTCGTTCGTCGTCACGCTCGCCGGGCTCATCGGCTGGCAGGGCCTGATGCTGTTCCTGCTCGGCTCCGAGGGCACGATCAACCTGCCCTTCGACCGCGGGATCGCCCAGCTGTCCGACACCTGGATGGCGCCCTGGATGGGGTGGCTGATCGTTGCGCTCCTGGCCGCCGGGCACCTGATCGCGACGCTCGTCACGCGCACGCTGCGCCAGCGCGCCGGGCTGTCGGTCACCGCTCCCGCATGGGTCGCTGTGCGCTCCGGCGGGCTGGCGATGGTGCTGGCGATCGCCGTGGTCGTGCTCAACTCCGACCGCGGTGTCCCGCTCACGCTGGTGATCTTCAGCGGCCTCGTGGTGGTGCTCGACCTGGTGCTGCGCCGCACCGTGATCGGACGGCGGATCTACGCCGTCGGTGGCAACGCCGAGGCCTCGCGACGGGCCGGCATCAGCGTCACCAAGGTGCGCATCATGGTGTTCGTCGGGTGCTCCGTGCTGGCGGCCACCGGCGGGATACTGGCCGCGTCCCGGCTCGCCGCGGTCAACCAGAGCTCCGGCGGCAGCGACATCCTGCTCAACGCGATCGCCGCGGCCGTCATCGGCGGCACCAGCCTGTTCGGTGGCCGGGGCCGCGCCTACGCGGCACTGCTGGGCATCCTGGTCATCCAGTCGATCACCAACGGCATGCTGCTGCTCAACGTCGACTCGTCGGTGCGGTTCATGGTCACCGGCGCGGTGCTCGCCATCGCCGTCGCGATCGACTCGCTCGCCCGCCGCGGAGCAGCGGACGGGCTGAAGTGAGCCAGAGCTACGTCCTCGCCGTCGACTTCGGCGGTACCAAGGCCGGTGTCGCGCTGGCCGATCCCGACGGGCGCGTGCTCGCGAGCGCGCGGCTCGCGATCCTCGCCGACCGCGGCGCCGAGCAGGCCGTCGAGCGGACGCTCGAGGTCGCGTGCCGGCTCGTCGACGGGTTCGGGCGCGACGCACTGCGTGCCGCGGGCGTCGCGAGTCCCGGCATCGTGCTGGCCGACCGGGTGCTGCTGGCCCCCAACGTCCCCGGCTGGTCGGAGCTGCGGCTGCAGGAGCGGTTCGAGCAGGCGCTCGGCGTTCCCGCGGTGTGCGCCACCGACGTCAAGGCCGCGACGCTCGCCGAGGCGCGCTGGGGCCACCTGCACGGGGTGCGGACCGGGATGTACCTGAACCTGGGCACGGGCATCGCGGTCGGCGTGGTGGTGGACGGCGCGGTGCTCACCGGGGCTCACGGCGCGGCCGGGGAGATCGGCTACAACCTGTCGGCGGCCGACGAGCCCGCCGGGCCCCACGACGGTCGGGCACCGCTGGAGGAGCGGGTCGGCGGCCGGGCCGTCGGCGAGCGCGGCCGGGCCGTCGGCGGGACGGGCGATGCGGCGTCGGTGTTCGCGCTGGCCGCCACCGATTCCGCGGCGCGCGCGTTCGTCGAGGCGACGCTGGGTGAGCTCGCCGTCCACGTCGCCAACGCGGCGATACTCGTCGACCCGGAACGGATCGTCGTGGCGGGCGGGATGGTGGAGGCCGCCGACGCCGTGCTGCCGGTGCTGGAGGCGGTGCTGAAGCGCGCCGTCCCGTTCCCGCCGGAGCTGGCGGTGGCGCGGTTCGCCCAGGACGGGCCGCTGGTGGGGGCCGCCGCGCTGGCGTGGGAGTCGTTGCGCTGAGGCGCCGTTGCGCTGCCGTGGAGGCCCCATGACGATCACGTTCCGCAACCTCACCCTTGCCGACTTCCCGCTGCTCACCGGCTGGCTCGAGCAGCCCCACGTCGCCCGCTGGTGGCACCACGAGACCGCGCCGGAGGCCGTCGAACGCGACTTCGGCCCCGCCGCCCGCGGCGAGGAACCCGCGGAGGACCTGCTCGCGTTCCTCGACGGCCGCCCGCTCGGGCTCGTGCAGCGCTGCCGGCTGGCCGACTACCCCGACGAGCTGGCGGCGTTCACCGCCATCGCCCCGGTCCCCGGCGACACGATGATCATCGACTACCTGATCGGCGACCCGGCGCAGGTGGGCCAGGGGCTCGGACCGCAGATGATCGGCGCGATGATCGAGGAGATCTTCCGCGACAACCCGGCCGTCCCCACGATCATGGTGGCGGTCGTGGCGGCCAACCGCGCGTCGTGGCGGGCGCTGGAGAAGGCCGGGATGCGCCGCGTCGGCACCGGCGACATGGAGCCCGACAACCCCGTCGACGACCCCGAGCACCACGTCTACCGCATCGATCGGGACCGGTGATCCGCGCGCCGAGTTGCCCACCCGCTCCGATCATCGCAGGCTGCACCCGTGTTGACGTTCGGAGAGCCCACCGGCCAGGGCTGGGTGCAGTTCGGTGAGCTGGCGATCGCGTTCGTCCTCTCGGCCGCGATCGGGCTGGAGCGCGAGCTGCGGCAGAAGTCGGCGGGCCTGCGCACCCACACGATCATCGGGTTCGCCGCGGCGCTGATGATGCTGGTGTCGAAGTACGGGTTCACCGATGTCCTCAGCGAGCACGTCACGCTCGACCCGTCCCGGGTGGCGGCGCAGATCGTGTCCGGCATCGGTTTCATCGGCGGTGGCCTGATCTTCGTGCGCCGCGACGCCGTGCGGGGCCTGACCACCGCAGCGGCGGTCTGGCTCACGACGGCCGTCGGGATGGCGGCGGGAGCGGGGCTGCCGCTGCTGGCACTGGCGACGACACTCGCCTACTTCGTGGTGGCCTACGCCTTCCCGATGCTCACCTCGCGACTCCCCCGGGCCCGGCCCGGCTCGACGCTGCTGGAGGTGACCTACGTGGACGGCCGCGGCCTGTTGCGGCGGATCCTCAACACCTGCACCACGAGCGGCTGGGTCGTTGCCGATCTGGAGACGCGACCGATGGACGAGGACCGCGGCGCACCCGTGTCCGTCCTGCTGCGGGCCGAGGGCAAGGGCGCCCGGGACGAGCTCGTGGCGGACCTGGCGGAGATCGAGGGTGTGCTGGGCGTCTCCACCCGCGACGGGGACGACAGCTGACCCGTCGAGAACGTACCTGTCGTGATCAACAGGCCCTGCCTATCACCGCAACCACGTTCTCGACGGCGTGGTGGCGCCGGTGCCGTGACGTTGGTGCGGTGGCCACCGGGTTGGCGCGGTGGCGTGCGGGGTCGGACCGGACGGCTACTGCGGCCGCGGCTCAGGAAAGCCACTTTCCCGCAACGTCGTTGCGGGAAAGTGGCTTTCCTGCAACGGGTCGGGCCGTTCCCCGCCACCGTTCGACCTCCCCCAGTCCGCGAGCTCCGCCCAGCCCGCCAATGTGGTGGAGCCGCCGCGGTGGTGCACCCGGAACCCATCCCCGGTCTGCTCGATCTCCGCATCGGCCGGACCCGCGCCGACCGGCCTCCACCCGTGACGTGCCAGCGCCCTCCCGACGAGCTCGGCCACCGGCTGCGGTGCCCGCACCAGCACCGTGACGGCTCCCGCCGCCCGCAGCGCGAACGTGCCGCTGGCCGGGTCGAAGGCGAGCCCGTCGGTGTCGAAGACCGCCGCGATGGCGCCGTCGGTGACGAGCTGCTCCGGCGGTCCGGTGCGCAACCCGCCCGTCCGGTCGACGAGCCAGACGTGATCGGCGAGCCGCAGCACCAGCTCCAGGTCGTGGGTGGACACCACCACGCACAGGTCCTGCTCGCGGGCCAGCGTGCGCAGCAGCCCGAGCAGCGCGACCCGCGACGACACGTCGAGGAACGCGCTGGGCTCGTCGAGCAGCAGGACCGAGGGCTGCTGGGCGAGCGCCCGCGCGGTGAGCACGCGCTGGCGCTCGCCGTCGGAGAGCTCGGCGACCCGCCGCGCGGCGAGGTGCTCCGCGTCGACGGCCAGCAGCGCCGCATCGACGGCGTCGAGGTCGGCGCGGCGCAACGCCCCACTGGGACCGGTGTGCGGGTGCCGCCCGATCGCGACGAGTTCCCGCGCCGTGAGCAGCCCGGCATCGACCCGTTCGGTGAGCACCACCGCCAGCCGCAACGCCCGCTCGGGCGGCGGCATCGCCAGCAGATCGGCCCCGTCCAGGCGCACCGCGCCCGCCAGCGCCGGTTGCAGGCCTGCCAGCGTGCGCAGCAGCGTCGACTTGCCGCTGCCGTTGGGCCCGACGAGAGCGGTGAGCTCGCCGCGCCGGGCCCGCGCGACAAGACCGTCCAGCACCGCGCGCTCCGAGCGCCTGCTCTGGCGATAGCCGACGGCGAGGTCCACCAGCGCGAGCCCGCTCACGTGAGCACCGCCATCGTCACCCGCCTGCCGCGCAGCAGCACCGCGATCACCACCGGCGCACCCACCAGCGACGTCACGACGTTGAGCGGGATCACCGTCTCCGTACCCGGCGGGTGGCTCACGATCGTGCAGAGGAGCGCCGTGACGATCCCGACCAGTGCCGTGACCGGCAGCAGCACCCGGTGGTCCGAGGTGCCGGCGACGAGCCGGGCCAGGTGCGGGATGGCGATGCCGATGAACGCGATCGGCCCGCAGAACGCCGTGACACCACCGGCCAGCAGCGCGGTGGCTCCCATGATCAGCCAGCGCAGCCTGCGGACGTCCACACCCATGCTGCGCGCGTAGTCGTCGCCGAGCAGCACGGCGTTGAGCGACTTGCCCAGTGCCGCGGCCAGCGCCAACCCGAGCACCACCACGACGGTGAGCGTCGGCAGGTCACCACCGTTGGTGGCGTCGAAGCTCCCCAGTCCCCACATCACGTACTGCTGGGCGATCCGGGGATCGGTCCACACCAGCACGAGGCTGACCACGGCCGAGGTCGCCGCCCCCACCATGACGCCGACGATCAGCAGCGTCACGGGCGAGCGCACCAGCCGCGCGAACGCCGCGACCAGCGCCAGCACGGCGGCCGAGCCGAGCGCCGCGGCAGCCACGGCCCCCACCCGGCCGAGCCCGACGAGCCCGGCGCCGAACGTCGCGCCGAACGCCGCGGCCGTGGTCGTCGCGAGGAACAGCGCCACACCCAGGCTCGCGCCCGAGCTGATCCCGAGTACGTAGGGATCGGCGAGCGGGTTGCGGAACAGCGTCTGCATCAGCAGCCCGGACACGCCCAGCGCCGCCCCGGCGAGCACCGCGGTGAGCGCGCGGGAGAGCCGGACCGAGCCGATCACCACGGTCCACCGCGGATCGGAGGGCTCGGTGCCGACGAGCACCTTGACGGTGTCGGCCAGCGGCACCGCGACGGGCCCGAGCGCGACGGCCAGCAGCAGGCCGACCAGCGCCAGTACGACGAGTACCGGGATCAGCAGGCGCCGGTGGGCCGCGTTGATCTTCCAGCGGGGTGACATCACTGACGTCGAACGTCAGCGGTGTCACCCCGCTGGACGTCCCGGAGGTGCGGCATCAGGCCGCCACCTGCCGGTAGTAGACGAGCTCGCGGCCCGGCAGCAGCTGCGGATGCACCACCTGCGCGAGGTCGGCGAGGACCTCGTCGGGATGGGTCACCCCGCGCTCGAAGACGTCGTTGCCACCACCCGCACCGGTGCGCTTGTCGCGGGTCCAGACCTGGCCGGACCGGACCGCCGCCAGCTCGCCGTAACGGGCGTCCGCGGCGACGATCGACGCGCGGGTCGGGAACGGCCCGTTCGCCAGCCAGATCCCCGCGGCCCCGTCGCCCGCGAACACGCTCTCGAACGACTTCGAGACCGTGCCGGCCGCGGGGTTCGCCGCCTCCGACCAGGTGGCCCCGGCGTCGCGGAACAGCGCCCCCGCAGTGCTGCCCCCGGCCGGTACCGACCAGGTGCCCTGGTAGAGCGAGCCGACCACCACTGGGACCGGGCCCGCGGACCGGACCTTCGCCACGACGTCGGCGTAGCGCTGCTCGATCTCGCCGTAGACGCGCGCCGCGTCCTCCTCGTGACCGGTGAGTGCACCCATGACCTTGATCCACTCCGCCTGCCCGAGCGGGCTGGAGTCGAGGTAGTCGGCCCATCCGATCACCGGGATGCCTGCCGAGCGGATCGCGGGGAATGCCGGGTTGTCGGTGCCCTGGCTCAGCAGCACGTCCGGCGCTGCGGTGATCACGCTCTCGGCGTTGAGCTGCCCGTCGGCCTCGAAGCCCTTGACCGCACCGGCCTTGATCCGCGCCACGACCTCGGGCGTGGACACGAAGTCGGGTGTGGCCACTCCCGTGAGCGCGTCGAGCGCACCGCTCTCCACGATCATCGGCAGCTGCGTGGTCGACTCCGAGTAGATGCTCCGCACCGGCGTGGTGATCACCGGGGCGCCGGCGAGGTCGGCCGGCAGCTGCGGCTTCGGCGCCCCGCAGCGCAGCAGCACGTAGGACTGCGGCGCGCCACCGGGGTAGGGCCAAAGCCGTTCAGTTAGGCCGGTGGCTGTGCTGTCAAGACCGGCTCTATTTCGATGGTGATCAATGCG
>NZ_JBHSIR010000070.1:0-32718 GCF_042653605.1 Pseudonocardia sp. GCM10023141 | reverse complement strand
GATCTCGTCGATCTCCGGTGGCCGACCACTACGAGACATGTCCTGCAACGCCGCGATCCCACCAGCGTCATAGCGAGCTCGCCAGTCCACCACCGTCGGGCGACTCGTCCCGGTCCGGCGCGCGATCTCAGCGTTGGGCAACCCGTCCGCGGCCAACAGCACGATCCGCGACCGCAACGCGATCCCAGCCCTGATCGAAGGCGCCCGGGTCAGCGCCTCCAGCCGAGAACGATCACCCTCACGCAGCACCAGCGGCGCAGCAACCGACATACCTCATTCTCTCGCAGCATCAACCGTAAACAGAGTTACGACACGAGACACTAGCGGAGACTATGGGACTCGACCCGGCTCAGTATCCGATCAAGCGTCGCCCGGCTCGACGCGATCTGGATCTGGGCCTGCGCCCGCAGCGGTTCCCGCAGATCAGGGGCGCTGTCCCAGGCTTCGCGGATCGCAGGTCGGAGTCGGGTGTCGAGGTCGGGTGCGTCCAGGTGCACCACCTCGAGCCCACCCCCGAACATGTCGCGCAGGCCGAGAAACTTGTCGTCGTAATAGGCGGAGGCCGTCAGTCCGACGACGGGAATCCCCTGGGCGAGCGCGAACACCGCCAGGTGATAGGCGCCGGTGACGACGACCCGGCAGCGCGACACCCGTGCTGCGACGTCCCGCGCGGAAACGAATGGCCCCAGCGGCGGGACTGCGCGGTCGGCCCCCTCGATCAACGGCAGCGTCGAGCGCCGATCCTCGGCCCGGTACTCCGAGATGATCAGCGGGACGAGTGGTGCGCCGTGCTCACGCGCGACCGCCCGAACGCTCGCCCCGACGACCGTTACCGCCCGAGCACCAACCGGCGAGTACTCCGCGACCCGCAGGCAGATTCCGATACCTTCGCCGGTCTCGGCTCGCCGAACCGAGTCGGCGAGTTCGATGGCGTCATCACCGGTGACGACGACGCGCTCCGCGGCGACCCCGAGTTCATCGAGCAGGGCAGGTCCCTTGCGCCCCTCCCGCAGTGCGATGAGGTCAACCCCGGGCAACACCCGGGCAGCGTGTGCCATCAACGTCGGATCCGCGAGCGGCCCCAAGCCCTGACCGACCATGGCCGCGGGCACACCGTGGGTCGCCGCCGCGGCAAGCACGCCGAAGGTCCGGGCCGCCTGGGCGGGATCGACGTCGCAGACGTATCCGCCGCCGATGACCAGAACGAGTGATGCGGCACCCACGGCGGCAGCCACGTCCGGGTGCACCGGCAGATCGGCGTCGGTGAGATCACCCGGACTCGGTGCCGATCCGGGCTCCACAGGCGGATCCGGGACCGACCGGCCTGCCCCGCGGAGTCGATTGCCGCGGAGTCGTTCGCTGAGGCTCTTGCGAGCATGCAGCCAGCCGACCGACAACGGTCCGACAGTGGCGGGCCCCAGCCAGGCGCTCAACGTCCAGATCGGCCGCACCACCGAGGAGAAGCGGCCGTCCGAGATCGGCTCCACTCCGGGGACGTAGGCCGACAACAACGACGGGGCACTGGTCAGGACACTGATCACGGCACGCGGCCAACGTTGGCGCAGCCGGCCCACTGTGACCTCCAACATCGCGAGATCACCGTTGTTGCGCATCCAGTACTCGCCGTTCTGGACGACGATCCGCAGCCCTGCGCCGTCCTCGGACCGGGGCCCGACCGACACGTCCTTCTTCATCACAATCCAGTTCTGTGCGAGGTGCTGACCGCGTACCCGAGTCCCGCTCCACGGTGAGTCGCTGCAACGGTCCAGTTGGTTAACCGCAATCGCGCTCACACCGCTAACACCACACCCCGTGCAGCCGACCCACATCATGTGCATCGCGTCATCCCGCCGGATCGGCAACCGCCCTGCTGCCGAGGGGATCGCTGGTGAAGGTGGAACAGTCCGGTGCGCAGGTACTCGGCGGTCGGATCCGACGGGTGGCACTGGCCTCAGCGGTGGCGCAGGCGTTGGGCGAGATCATCGCCTTGGGCCAGACCGTGGTCGTTGCCAGGCTCCTGAGTCCCGCAGAGGTCGGCATCTTCGCCGCAGGCACCGTGCTCACGGCGTTTCTCGCGGAGTTCTCCGAGGGTGGGCTCCGTTCTGCGCTCGTCAACCGTGAGGACGACGTCGAAGAGGCCGCCGAGACCGTCTTCTGGGCAACGCTGATATCCGGCCTCGTGCTGAGCCTGTGCGCGTTGGCCGCCGCACCCCTGATCGCTCTGATCTTCGACAGCTCCACGGCCGGCCTCATTGCCGCGACGTCGGCGGGCGGCCTCCTGCTGTACTCGGCGGCGAACGTACCGGAGGCGTTCCTCCAACGGGAGTTCAGCGTCCAGCGCCGCCTCATCGTGGGGCCGGCGATCGCCATCGCATTCGCGGCCGTGACGATCACGCTCGCGGCACTGGGTGCCGGGCCGTGGAGTCTCGTCGCCGGCACGTACGCCTCCTACCTCACCCTGCTCGTCACGGTGTGGCTGCTGTGCGGCTGGCGGCCTCGCCGCGCGCAGCCCTCGATACAGATGTGGCGCACCCTCGCGCGCTACGGGTTCCCGCTCATCACCGCGTCCATCGCGTCGAAGGCGCGTCAGCTGGCGGAGGCTCTGGTGGTGGGCCGGGCGGTCGACACCGTCGCACTCGGGCAGTACCGATACGGACTGCGGATCGCTCGTGTCCCCGCGAACGCGTTGATCGAGGTCGTCGCCTACGCGCTGTTCCCCGCCTTCTCGCGCATCGCAGGCGACGGCGCGCGGCTGGGGGCCGCCTACATCCGTGCGTTGAGCGCGGTGACGATCTGTGCTGCGCCCGTGTCCGGACTGATGTTCGCCATCGGTGAGCCACTGGTCGTGATCGTGCTCGGTGAACCGTGGCGCGGAGCAGGGATCCTGGTCACCGCCATGGCTGGGCTCGGGCTGGGCAAGGGGTTCGCCTCCGTCAGCGAGGAGGCGATCAAGGGCAGTGGTCGGACGTCGCTGATCAACCGCTTCACGGCCGTGGAGATCGTCCTCGGGCTCGGGCTGCTGGTAATGGTGATCCCGTTCGGACTCGTCGGGGTCGGACTCGCCGTGTCGATCACGGCACTGGTCGTCGGGATCCAGTGCGTCGTCGGCGCGCACGGTGTTCTCGGTACGCGCGCGAAGGACGTGATGCGGGCCACGATCCTCCCGGTCACAGCAGCTGTGCTGGCCGCGGCGGGCGTGGCATTGCTCGAGCGCGATGTGCTCAACGCCGACGATCGGCCGCTGCCCGTCGCGCTGGCGCTCCTCGCGCTGGAGGGGCTGGCCTTCCTGGTCGTCTATCTGGGCGTGCTGGCCATCATCTCCCCTGCCGCGCTCAAGCAGCTCTATGGTGCACTGCGCCGCGGGAACACCCCCGCGCCGCGGGCCCGCCACCGCGCCGACGGACGCCCAGCCGGATCGGCCGGGCCGCCGTTGTCGGGGACCGAAGCGGCGAAAGGCTGTTCAGCCAACCGGGCTCAACACCGGGTACGAGTCACGAATGACCGCGGCGCCGACACGGACTGACCGACCGGCTGACCGACGACCGATCTCGGGGTCCCGGAACCGACGTGCACCCGATCGGTCAGCGCGTCGAGTCACGTAGGCGCCGCGAGACGATCCGGGCCGCGATTCGTGACGCGTGTGCCGTGAGCTGTTGCTTCATCGGGTGAATGCGGCGCAGGAGGACCGGGGACAACCCGAGGCCGGTGATGACCAGCATTCCCCGCGCCGTCCGGCGCTGCTGGAAGGCGCGGCGGGCCGCGCGGCGGGCAGCGGGAACATCGCCGTTGACGAAGGCCCACCGCGCCCGGCGCAGCGCCTGCTCGTAGCGCAGCCCACGGAGTCGACGATCCAGGACTCGCATCGTGGCGGCATCGCCGGAGGCTTCGGCGGCGCTGACGTACGCCAGCTCCCGGTTGCGCTCGAAGGCGTCGACCGCGCTGGGATCACGGGACGCCGAGTCGTCACGCATGCGGTAGCGCGTCAGCCGCTCAGGCAGAACTCGGACGTCGTGCCCGGAGCTGACCAGCCGCAGGAACAGGGCGATGTCCTCGACCAGGTCGGTACCCGGTGCATATCCGCCCGCGGCGAACCACGCCTCGCGGCGAAACGCGGCGAAGTAGGGGACGACATCGTGTTCGCCGACCAGATCCGCCAGCGTCAGTGCATGATCCAATCCGGTCGACCGGCGCAGGAACGACCGCGCCATGTCGCGCTCCTCGCCATCGACGAAGAGGTAGGAGTCGCACGAGAGCACGTCGATGTCGGGCCGGGCATCGAGCACCTCGGCCATGCGACGGCAGAAGTCCGGCGTCAACAGGTCATCGCTGTCGAGCGGGACCAGGTACCTGCCCAGCGCCGCGGATGCGGCCGTGGTCATGCCGCCGACCAGCCGTCGGTTCTCCTGACGGATCAATCGGACGCGCGGATCGCGCGTGTAGCGACCGACGATGTCGGCGATCGCATCCGACCGACCGTTGTCCACGACGATGAGCTCCCAGTCCCCGAAGGTCTGGGCGAGCACCGACTCGATCGTCTGTGCGAGGTAGGCCTCGCAGTTGTACGCGGAACACATCACACTGACGGCCGGCGCATCGTTGCGGTCACCGTTTGCGGGGCTGGCCTGCTCCTCGACCGTCACATGAGGGTCCTTCCTCCCGTCGAACAGCCCAACCCTGGCACCGGCTGTTCGTCGACATGGACGTCGGGACCGACGCACTGTGTGTTACGCCTGGTCGGCCCATCTCACGTGATCGATTCAACCTTCAACTGCGGCGAGCGTGGTGCCGATGCGCCAGTCGTCGTAAACGACGGTGCCCGGCGTGGCAATGGCCGAATCCCGGTAGTAGCCGATCTTCAGGTAGCTCCCGTCCACACCATTCGGACCGGGGTACATCGTTCCGGTGGCCGGCGCGTAGTGGGGCAGGATCAGCTTGCCGTCCTGCCATATCTCCACATAGCCGACGGAAGGGTCCGAGGAGAACTTGACGTGCAGCACCCAGTCGACCCACCTACCGGTGGTCGCTGCCGCGAGCTGCAGGTTGAACGGGCGTGGTCCGGTGGGATAACCGTACCCGCCTTCAAGGCGGTACTGCCCCTGCTCCACGTACAACGCCAGGGGCGGTGACCCGTCGAAGTTCTGCTTGAACTGCGTGATCGACTGCCATTCGGCTTCGACGGGAAACCCCGGCTCGAGATAGGTTGAGAACCGGAAGTAGAGATCGTCGCCCGATACCAGATCCCGAAATGCCGGCAGCAGCTCGTTACGTGAGCCGCAGCAGATCCCGTCGGAGGCTTTGCTCATGCCCCCGATACCGAGCGCTACCGCGTACCTGCCATCACGCACCGGCGCCTCGACGATCGCGGGCGGGATCCCACCAACGAGGTTCCAGGGTGCCGTCTGGAACTGCGAGAGGTCGCCGGTCTCGATATCACCGACCCAGAGCGTGCGGTCCGGGACGGGGACGAACGAGATGGGCGCGGCCGCGGCGTCGTCCGCGCAGCTCCCGGCGAACAAGGCCATTGCGGTGACGCAGAGTGCCGCAACGAGCCGGGATCGAAGCCGGCGATCCCTCGAACCGGCAGACATGGTGCCCACCCGGGCAATGGTGCCACGATCGGCACCACTGCCCGAGCCTGCCCAAGCCGCTATCGGCCTGTGTCAGCGAGCAACCGCGGCACGAGAGGTACCGATGCGCCAATTGTCCAGATACATCGTTCCGGGAGCGGTGATGCTCGGGTCACGATAAGGACCCGTCTTGACGTAGCTGCCGGCTCGGCCTCCGGTACCCGGATACATCGTGCCCGAGGTGGGAGCGAACCGGGGCAGCACGAGATTGCCGTTCTGCCACACCTCGACGTACCCGATCGCGGGGTTTGCCGAGAACTTGACGTGCAGCACCCAGTCGACCCACTGACCGGTCGGAGCGGGGCTGAGCGGCTTCATGAACGGCTTGGGACCCGTCGGGTACCCGTAACCACCCTCGATCTTGTACTGCCCGTCCTCGACGTACAGGCCCAGCGGCGGCGATCCGTCGAAGTTCTGCTTGAACTGGGTGATCAGCTGCCAGCCACCGCTCGTCGGAAACCCGGGCGCGAGGTAGTTCGAGAAGCCGAAGTAGAGGTCGTCGCCTTCCTCGAGGTCTCGGAACTTCGGCAACAGCTCGTTGCGGGATCCGCAGCAGATGCCGTCGCTGGCCGTGGTCGCACCGGTCAGACCGAGCGCGATGGCGTGGCCGCCGTCGCGCACCGGGCTGGTGACGACCTTGGGCTGGGTTCCGCCGACGTCGTTCCACGGGCCGTCCTGGAACTGCGAGAGATCACCGGTCTCGGCGTCACCGGTCCACAGGACCTCGTTCATCGGCCGGGGACCCGTCGACGGGTTGGACGGGGGCGGCGTTGTGGGTACCGGCGTGGAGGTCGGGGTGGGAGTCGTCGTCGGCTTCGGGGTCGGCACCGGTGTAGGGGTCGAGGAGGCGGGAGGCTGCCGAGGGTGACGTCGCCGATCGGAGACGTGACCGAACTGACGGAGCGTGTTGGTATCCGTCCCCGACGTCGCGTCGACGTCGGACGGGTCGGACGGGTCGGACGGGTCCGCCGACGGGTCGGATGGGTCCGCCGACGGGTCGGACGGTGCGGACGGGGGCGTCGTTCGGGGGGACGACTGATCCGATGTAGGCGCAACTGAGGACGGCCGGCTCGCCGCGGCATTTCTCGCCGCGGCCTCGAGCTGGGGATCACAGGCCGACGTCAGGAGCACCGCACAGAGTCCGCCGATGGCGACGGCAAGAGCGGGGAGGCGTCGCATCACGTTCCTCTCGTGGGCACGTAGGGGTTGCTAGGGAGCGCGCCGAGTATCGCCAGGTCAGATGCGGAGCGCTACGGACCCCTGGGGCTGCCCCCCGACAGACTGAGAACCGCACACCTGATCGGATGAAGATCAGGCCGAAGTGGCTTTCCACCGGGACGAACGGTCCGTTGTGGGCACCGCAACGCGGGGAACGGCACTCCTGATGGCGGCACATCTCACGGGTCCCCAGTGGCGCTGGTTGCCTATCTGGGCGTCGTCCACGCCGGACGCGCCGCCTCCTGCGCCCGACGGTCACCATGAGAGACCAACCTGAGAACGATGTCACCCGCACGGCCGCGGCCAGGTGGCGCAGTCTGCTGGTCTCCGTGCGCATCGGCGAGATCCCGGCCCTTCAGGAGGGCCGACCCGTGGACTCCGCCGCCGGTACCGGATCCCGGAAGAACGTGCGGTGCCAGACCTCCAGCGAGAGCAACGGCCAGATGCGCGCCTCCTCGTTCGCGATCCCGGATCGGTGCCTTTCCAGCAACCTGAGCACGGCGGCCCGGTCCATGAGTGTGGCGGCGAGCGAGTCGCGGCCGGTGAGCAGGTCCCACGCCATGTCCTGCAGCCCGCCCCGGAACCAGTCGTCCATCGGGACCCGGAATCCGACCTTGCGGCGATCCACGATGGAATCCGGCAGGTAGCGACGAGCCACCTGCTTGACGATCCACTTGGTCACACCACGTCGCACCTTCACCGATGACGGCAGTCCGAAGGCGAGCTCAACGAGGTGCTGGTCGAGAAACGGCGGGCGGAGTTCCAGGGAGGCCGCCATCGACATCCGATCTCCACGTTCCAACAGGTTGTCGGGCAACCACGAAGCACAGTCTTCGGCGAGCATGCGCCGGATCAGATCGCCGTCATGCCGCCGCGTTTCACGGGGATGCGGTTCCCAACGTCCGACGAGCTCGCGGCGCTCGGCACCCGTGAAGGGGGCGAACCACGTTCGGATCCGGTCCTCCTCCGTAATCCCGCTGAGGGTGCGCAGGGCGATACGTGCGCGGGCCACCGACGGAGGTAGTCGGCGCTGCACCGCATTGACGACCGGAACGCGAAGGGCGGCGGGAACCCGCCCGGCCAGAGCGAGCATGGGCGCCATACGGTACTTGGAGTAGCCGCCGAACAGTTCGTCGCTGCCTTCGCCGGACAGCACGACCTTCACGTGCTGGCGAGCGAGCTCGGCGAGGCGGTACACCGCGAAGTCGGACGGTTCCGACACTGGCGCATCTCGGTGCCACGTGAGTTTCGGCCACAGGTCAGCGAAGTCCGACGGCGCCAGTACCACCTCGTGGTGGCGGGTCCCGAACTGTTCGCTGACCGCACGGGCATAGGGCAGCTCGTTGAACCGCGGGTCGCCGAACCCCGCTGCGAACGTCTCGACCGGAGCCCCGCCCCGCAGCTTGGACATGATCGCGACGATCAGGCTGGAGTCGACCCCACCCGACAGGTAGGCACCCAGTGGGACATCGGACACCAGCGCGGACTGGACCGCCCGTTCCAGTGCTGTCGCGACCTCGTCGACGGCTTCGGCGTGGTCGACGTTCGATCGCGTGCCAGCCGGGATGGACCAGTAACGCTCCATCCGGACCCCGCCCGCGGCGGTGACCCGCAGCCGGTGACCGGCGGGAAGCTTCTGCACACCGGCGAACAGCGTGTGCGGCGCGGGCACCGATCTCAGGGCGAGGAAGTCGTCGAGGCTGGCGGTGTCGATCTCCGCACCACCTCGGACGGCCGGCAGCAGGGCCTTGATCTCCGACGCGAATGCGATCCGCGTGCCGTCGATGTGGAAATAGAGCGGCAGGATGCCCATCCGGTCACGGACGAGCAGCAGCTCGCCCGACGCCGCGTCGTGCAGTGCGTAGGCGAACTGTCCGGCGAGCCGTTCCGTGGCGCCGAGGCCATGGATGCGGTGTGCTGCCAGCAGCGTCTCGGTGTCACCGCCGGTGTGGAACGGATAGGCGAGATCCTCACGAAGGCTCTGATAGTTCAGGATCTCACCGTTGAAGCAGATCGACAGCCGCCCGTCCGGGGTCGACATCGGCTGGGCGGAAGAGCCGACATCGATGATCGACAGACGTCGGTGTCCGAACCCCACGGGTCCGGCCGTCCAGTACCCGTCCGCGTCCGGTCCTCGATGCACGAGACACTCGGTCATCTCCCGGAGCAGCGGCAAGGGCGCGGGTGCGCCGTCGAACTGCATGATCCCGGCAATTCCGCACATTCAGCCGCACCCGCGCATTTCAGGTTCTCCCGTTCGTCAGCGGCTTCAGGTCGTACGACGCCGCTCCCGGCGTGCGCGTGTCGATCCGCACACCGGCCGTATCGCTACCGTGTCGCCAGCTGACGTCGATGACGTCTCCGACGACCTGCACCTCCAGCCCGTCGGGCAGCGGCCCCCCAGCGGTGGTGAACACGCTGGCAACCGCCAGCGGCGGAGCCGCATCCTCGACGACCGTGCCCACGAGCCAAGCCGGTACCCGAGACTCGAAGCAGCGCGACCACCAACCCAACCGCTGCTGCTCGTCTCCGTAGACCGCATAGGGCGTGGCTGTCGCGGTGGCGGCCGTCGTCACCGCGAGGACCGAGGCCTCACCGCGATCGATCCGATGGTGCGCAGCGTCGGTCCGCACCGTGAGATCGGGCGCGAGCGGCCATGCGGTCCGGAACCGGTGGGTGCCGCTGCCGGTGAACAGGTCGACCACCACGACGGTCGTCGTCCATTCGGGCGGCGCGACCAGATACCTGCGGTGGATGACCGGACCGTCCAGCCTGGTGTAGCCGTCATGCTGCGCGTCCACAACACCCCGGGCCATGTCGACCGAACCCACGGTGGTGGCCGCGTGCCGGGTCCAGAGGAAGGTGCCGCCCGCAACGGACTGGTCGAGGTCATCAACGGAGGCGGTCGGATGCATGCGGGTGCCGCGGAACGACTCGCGCCATTCCGGTTCGGTGTAGTAGGTGCCCGTGCCGGGATCACCGACGATGTCCTGACCGTCCAGGGTGAACGTCACCGCGAGCGCATCGGCGTGCCCGTGGGCGGCGATGGACAGATAGCCGAGCGGGCCGACGTCCATGGTCACCCGGAGCCCGGCCCTGCGCAGCATCACGAGCCCGCCGTCACGGGCGAACAACTCCCGCACGACGGCACCCGAGTGCGTTCTCGGCGCCGGGGTCGTACCCGTCAGCCAGGTCGCGGCGAGATCCGGCTGGTTCAGCGGCTCACCAGTGAGCGCGGCAACTGCAGCCAGATGGCGTCCGATCTCGGGCAATGCGTCTGCGTGCAGCCGCAGAACGAAGCCGTCATCACCATCTCCGTAGCGCGGCAGCGGATCGCCGTCGCCGACGAGGGTCCGCAGGTAACGCGCACTGCGCCGCAGCGCGTCGGTGATCCGCTCCGGCCGGCGGTCCCCGCGCAGTCCAAGCAGCGCCGTCGGCACGACCAGCAGATCGGCGGCGAACACGTGGTAGGACGACGACTGCTCCGCACCGGCGCCGTCGGGCAGGAACTGTCGGTCCGCTTCTTTGGCGAGCACCGCAACCGCACGGCTCTCCCACCGCCGCGCCTGTGCGAGCTCCGGATGGAGAATCGCGACGGTGGCGAGTCCGGCCATCTCACCGAGAAGATGGTTGTTGGCCGAGCTGAATCGCGAGCGACCCTGCCATGCGTAGGTGGCGCTCGCCGCGAGCATGCGAAGGACTCGCTGGTACCGCTCGAGCGTCATTCCGGGAGCATCACGCAGTCCCTGCAGCGCGATGGCGACCGACATGGCGCGTACACCCGCCTCGAAGGCGCCGCGCCAGGCGATCCCACGGCCCGTCGGATTCTGAGCGATCCACCCGTCCAGCTGGTCGAATGCGGCGTCCACGTAGCGCTGATCGCCGCTGAACAGCCAGGCCTGTGCGAGCCACGGCAGATGCTGGAGCCGGTTGAGCTCCCAGATCCATTTCGGATCTCCAGGGTGGGTGCGGTGATCGATGCCCGACGCCGCGACCAGCGGCCAGCGATATCCCGTGCGAGGGTCGAGATTCCAGTCGATGTCAGGTCCGGGGAACTGCACGGCTGCGGCGCCGAAGTACGCGAACCGACCCTGCACCGCGTCGTCGGCCGCCGCAACGACCGCAGCCACCTGCGATGCAGCGGTCGCCGTCTGCTCCCCGACCCGTCGGCTGTCCAGCACTACCGGCCGGTCCGCCGCGGATCGAAAGCGCTCGTAGGCGCTTCTCCAGTCCTGATCACTCGCGAGCAACGCCGGCGGGCGGCCGCGTGCGATCAGCGGTGTGGTGGCCGCGATTGCCTGCGACGACACCCGCCAAGCGAGCTCGCCAGGGCTCATCGCGCGCCCCCGAGCGACGTACCAGCTCAGTCGATCCTTCACGGTCACCACAACACTGCCGCTGTCACCGGCGGGCGACGGCGTACACCGACGGCGCGATGACGTCCCGTACCGGCCGCCGTCCGATCACCGACAGCACGCTGGCCGGCAGCCGCGAGCCGTACTTGAAATCGAGGTATCCGGCGGTGAGGAACTCGACACCGGTGAAGTTGCGCTCCAGGAGGCCCCGGAGTTCGTTCTCCGCGAATCCGGCGTGCGCACCCAACTCGTTGCGGAACCGGCCCTGTATCCGAGCCCGCCAGTCGGCGGCGTTCCAGCGCAGCTTGTCGCGCAATGACGAGTCGTACGAACCGAGATACCCCACCGCGCGGTGCCGGTTGGGTGTGCCCACGTAGATGAGACCGCCCGGCCGGAGCACCCGAGCCAGCTCGACGAGGCTCCCGGCCGGATCGGGGACGTGCTCGATCACGTGGTGGTAGAAGACGAGGTCGAAGGAGTCATCGGGGAACGGGAGTTCCTGCACCGATGCGTCGAGGAGCCGGAACGCCCCGCTGTCGAGTTCGGCGATGGCCGGATCCCACGCCCCGCCGATGTCGACCCCGACGAGCCGACCGCCGAGGGTGTCGTAGATGTGTTTGGCCTCATGCCCGAGACCACATCCGGCCACGAGGATGCGCGGCGCGGCCGGCACCGCGTCGAGTGCCGTCACGGTGCGGCAGAAGTGTTGTGCGCCCGCGTGGGTGTCCTCGAGAGCGGCTCCCTGATAGGCCACCTTGCTCGTCTCCTTCATGTCCGGCGCCGGCCCCACGAGCCGCTCGTAGAACCCGATGAGATTGCGTTTCGACACGTCCCAGGAAAGCTCGTCGGCAACCCGTTTCCGGCCGGCAGCGCCCATCTCCGCGCGCCGGTCCGGGTCGTTGAGCAGGGCGTCGAGCTCCTTGGCGAAAGCCATTTCGTCGTTCGCGGGCGCGTAGACGGCGACGTCGCCCGCCGAGACCCTGGCCTCGACGAGATCGAACGAGACGATCGGTCGCCCCATCGCCATGTACTCCACGACCTTGTTCATCGTGGACACGTCGTTGAGCGGGTTCCTCGGGTCCGGGGACAGACAGACATCTGCGGTGGACAGGCACCGCTGCAGGAACTCGTCGGACACCCGCCCGGTGAACTCGACGTGGTCGTGCAGGCCGAGCTCGCCGGCCAGCCTGACCATGTCCGAGTGGGCGTCACCACCGCCCATGAAGATCGTGTGCAGGTCGTCTCGCCCCAGGTCCTGATGCAGGTGCGCGAGTGCCCGCAAGGCGTAGTCGACGCCGTCCTGCGGACCCATGACACCGACGTACGCCGCAAGGTGCTGCTTCCCGCGCCGCAACGCCGGATCCGGTTCCTGCGGACGGAACCGCGCGAGGTCCGGTGCGCTACGAACGACCTGGACGACATCGGGACGCTTGCGACCCCTGTTGATCGCGACGGCCCGATAGCTCTCGTTGGTGCTGATCACCGCGTCGGCGAGGAGGAACGTGATGCGCTCCAGGAGCACCGCGACCCGGAACAGCCACTCGCCGCCGCCCTGGAACCGGGAACGGAACAGCTCCGGCACCAGGTCGTGGTGATCGAAGACGAACTTCGCGCCGCGCACCATCAACGGCAGCGCCGCGAGGAACAGCAGATCCGGCGGGTTGCATGCCTGGACAACGGCGACGGGACCCTCCCGGCGCACCTGCAGGGCCAGCCGCGTGGTGTGCCACAGCGCCAGGCCGTACTCACGCAGATAGCCCAGTGGGCCTCCGGTCGCGGCCCGCAACGAATAGCGCAGGATCCGCACGCCGTCGATGACGACTTCGGGTTCGGTGTCGTTCTTCGCGCCCATCGGACAGATCACGACGACGTCGTACCCCGCGTCGACGAGCGCACGGCTCTCCTGCCAGACCCGCCGATCGAACGGAACGGACAGGTTCTCGACAAGGATGAGAATCCGGGTCATCGCGCCACCAACCTCGTCAACAGCTCCTGATAGCCCGCAACGGTGTGCTCGATCGAGCACTCGCGTTCGGCGCGGGCTCTGGCTCGCGCGCCCATCTCCGTACGCAGGGCGGGGTCATCGACGAGCCGGGCAAGGCTCGCGGTGTAGGCCGCGCTGTCGCCGGCCGGGACGATGAATCCCTCTTGGCCGTCAGCGACCATGTCCCGCAGCGCGCCGCAGTCGGTCGCGATCACCGGAAGCCCCGCCGCCATCGACTCCAGGACCGTGAGCGGGGCGCCCTCGTGCACAGAGGACAGGCACGAGACGTCGAACCCGGGCAGCAGGTCGGCCACGTCCCGGCGGATACCGGTGAACGTGACCCTGTTCTCGATGCCCAGCTCGAAGACGAGTGCGCGCAGTCGCGCCTCCTCCTCACCGCCGCCGACGACGACGAGGCGCAGGCCCGGCCGGTCGGCGGCGAGCTTCGCCACCGCGCGCAGCAGCACGCCATGGTCCTTCTGCGACGACAGCCTCGCGACGATACCGAGCACCGTGTGCGAGGCGTCCAGCCCCAGAGCGACCCGGGCACCGGTACGAGCCGCGAGCGAGGACGGGGGCCCAACCACGATCCCGTTGGGGATGACCACCTCGGGCACCTGCCGCCACGGGTACCGCCCGACTCCCTCCTCCCGACGCAGGTAGCGGCCCTGGCTCGGGGCGAGCAGCACCAGCGCGTCGGAGAGGAACAGCGTCTCGACGTCATGCCTGGGCAGCACCCGCCCGCCGACCCTGCTGAGGTCCATGTCATGTGCGGCGACGATGTTGGCCCGCACTCCCGCGAGGCGAGCAGCGAGTCTGCCGAGCGTGAGTGCGGCGCGGTGGTGATGCGCGACCATGACGACGTCGATCCGCTGGGCCCGCAGCGATCGCACGAGGCGGGGAACCGTGCTGAGGTCGTAGCGTCCGGATCGCTCGAGCACGTCGACCGGAACGCCGGCTGCCCGGAAGTCTGCCGCCAGCGGACCCTCCTCACGCAGGCAGATCAGCCGCGGAGCCACGATCGAACGGTCGAGTTGCCGGAACAGGTTGAGCATGACCATCTCGGCGCCGCCGACGAACGTCAGGTCGAGCACAACCGCCAGCTGCACCGGGCGTTGCACCGGCGTTCGACCGGCGGTACGCGCAAGCGCGGCCTCCGCGCCGCGGACCGAACGGTCGAGGGTGAACAGCGATTCCACCCGACGGCGTGCTGCTCGTCCCATGGCAGCCGACCGCTGCGGGTCCCGCAGCATCTTCACCAGTGCATCGGCCAGCGCCCGCGGATCACGCGGTGGGACGACGTGGCCGGTGACACCGTCGTCGATCATCTCGGGAACCCCGCCGATCGCGGTGCCGACCGTCGGTACCCCCGCTGCCATCGCTTCGAGCAGCGCCATCGGGAAGCACTCGACGGTGTGCGAGCTCAACACGACGACGTCCACGAGCCCCAGCAGCCGGCCCACATCGGGACGCGTGCCCAGGAACGTCACCGAGTCCGCTATGCCGAGATCCCGGGCAAGCCGCTCCAACTCGCCGCGAACCGGCCCGTCCCCGATCACCAGCAGCCGGGTGTCCGGTACCTCGTCGATGACGAGGCGGGTGGCGCGAAGGAGTGTCTCGTGATCCTTCTCCGGTCGCAGGACCGCGACGATCCCGATCACCGGGGCCGCGGGGTCGACACCCAGCTCCGCCGCCAGCGCCGGATCGGCGACCGCCAGCGGGAACCGCGCGACATCGACGCCGTTGTGGATCACTTCGATCTTGGGGTCGGGGTAGCCCAGCTCGCCGGTCAGGTAGGGCCGCTGGCCGTGCGCGACCGCATAGTAGGCGCTGGTTGCCGGCGCGAGCAGCCGGTCGACCACCGTGCGTACCCGGCCACGTGGCACGACGTCACCGCAGTTGTGCACCCAGACCACCGAACGGGGCACCCTGGTCAGCAGCGCCGCGATGCGGCCGAGAGCCTCGGCGTTGTAGCCACGGGTGATCACGATGTCCGGCCGGTCCCGGCGCATGAGCCGGACGAGCCCGATCAGGGCGAGCAGGGGGTTGCGCCGGCGATGCAGCGCCCCTGCCGGAACTCCAGCGGCGGCAAGCCCGGCGAAGAGTGCGCCCTCGTCGCCGATGCAGACCACCGATGCCGTGAAGCGAGCCGGATCGAGCGCCGGGGCGAGCGTCGCGACGTGACGCTCGGCGCCACCCACACCGAGGTCGGGGACGACGAAGAGAACCCGCAACGGGCCCAGCCGGCGCGGTGCTCTGGCGAGCATCCTCATGCTCTGCTCGCATCCCGGTAGAGGGCGTCGAACCGGCGCCAGACGACATCGAGGTCGAAATCGGCAAGCACCCGCTCCCGCGCCGCCCGGCCGAGCGCGCTGCGCAGGTCTGCATCACCGAGCACCCGGCGCAGTGCCGCGCCGAGTGCCTCGACGTCGTCCGGCGGTATCAGCAGCCCCGAACGGCCGTCATCGATCATCTCCGGGATGCCACCGACATCGGTGGCGATCACGCACATCCCGTGCGCCATCGCCTCCAGCAGCGCCATGGGCTGGCCCTCGCTGCGAGACGGCAGGACGAAGACATCCGCACCGGCGAGCAGGTCGTCGACGCCTGCGGGTGAGAGCCAGCTGCGCACCTCGACCGAGTCGGCCACATCACGGGCCACCGCGAGGGCGGTCGCGCGATCACCGCCACGGTCGCCCGCCAGTGTCAGGTGCGCATCTGCCAGCAGGTGGGGCTCGGCCGCAAGCTTCGCCCAAGCCTCGACGAGGGTGAACGCGCCCTTCCGTTCGCCGATCTCACCGAGGAAGACGACGTGCAGACCACCCTCGCGGGCGTCGACCGGCAACCCCGGGACGCGCACCCCGTTGGGCACCGTCGTCACATGTGCTGCCGGGGCGATCACGGCGAGTCGAGCGGCCCAGCGGTCGCCGAGCGCCACCACCGCGGAGGCGTGGGTGAAGGTTGCCCGAACCACTGCCTGCAGCGGGGGCGGCAGCCGGTCGTGGAAAACGTCGAACTCCGATCCGTGGACATGGACGATCGAGGGCACCCCGACCACTCGTGCCGTCCAGAACATCAACGCCTTGCGGACGAAGCTCCCGTAGGAGGACATGTGCAGGTGCACGACATCGGGACGCCGCACCAGCAATTCGACCGTGAACCGGCCGAAACCCGAGGCGAACGCCAGAATCTTCGCCGCAGCACTTCCGTCGCGGTGAGTGACGATCTGGCGCATCTGCCAGCGAGACCACAGCTCGGTGTCCTGCATCATGCGGACGTAGGTCGCGATACCGCCCCGCGTCTGGGTGCTGGTCGATACGCAGAGTGCCCGTTCGCTACGTGTCATCGGGGGTCCTCCACCGCGACGCGGTCACCGGAGGAGGGCTCGACCTCGTCCGCAGCACCCACGGTTGCTCCGATCAGCACGAACGTCAGAAGGTTGGCAAAGTCGAAGAACCGCAGGTCTGCGGTGAAACCGCTCACCACCCAGGTCCCGAAAACGGTCAGTGCGACCAAACCCAGCGCTCGGCCGGCGAGTCCGTGCACGGGCAACCGGCGTACCGACACCAGCAGCTTCCGGAACAGCAGGACCAACACCAGTAGCCACAGCGCGAGCCCGACGAGCCCGAGCTCGGCGGCAATGCCCAGCTCGTTCTCGTGAGAGGAGATCGAGTATCCCCTCCGGAAGTCGATGTTGGGCTCCCACTGCTTGTGATAGGTCGTGTTGACCTGCGTGAACCGGCCGATTCCCCACCCGGCCAGTGGTTCCTGCTCGATCGCCCAGAACGATGTCGCCGCGGTATTGAGCCGATCGTCGACCTCACCGGCGGAGCCGACGCCACCCGCCTCCCGGTCGGAACTGGTGAACGTGGCCCAGTTCGCTCCGATGAACACCGCTGCCGCGAGCAGCGTCACTACGAACCCGGGGCGGGCCCGGCGAGCGAAGACGGCGCAGAGCACCACACCCAGCCCGAACACCAACCATGCGGCCCGTGTCTTGGTCAGGTAGATGCCCGGCAGACAGAGCAGGGCAGCGAGCAACACAAGCAGCCGCACGGGGAGGCGCAGGCTGCGATGCTGGGCGAGGAACATCGCTGTGACGAACCCGGCCACCATGATCAAGCCGTTGACGAGTGGCTGGTTGACCACGCCGACCGCACGCTCCGGATAGCTCGGGGCATCGACGATGTAGCGCGGCCACACCAGCGTGTCCGGCCCGGTGAACTGCAGGATGCTGACCACGGCCGAGTAGGCGGCCACGACGACCAGCCCGATCATCATGGTGCGGACCCGTGACTCCACCCGCAGGGTGGCCCGCGCGACGATGAACCCCGCGAAGGGGATGACGGTGCCGGTCAGGATGAAGCGGAAGACCGAGATCGTCTCGCCGGTGCCGGGGACGACGGCGGGCAGCGCATGCGGCACAACCGCCGAGAGCGCATTCCAGAGCAGGTAGGCGAGCATCGCCGCCTCGAGCGCTCCGAACCGGAACTGCTGCGATCCGCGCATGACGGCGAACAGCACCGAGACGACCATGGCGCACAGGATGAGCACCATCGGCTCCGCCGGCAGCCCGCCGACCTGGAGGGCGAGCCGCAGGAACGAGGTGATCATCAGCATCACGAGTGCGGCCAGCGGAGATCCGAGGATCAGCGCAGCGGTTGCCCCGCCCGCGACGACAACGATCAGCCCGAGCGGCCCGGACACCGGTGCGGCGAAGACGCCGGCCACGATGACGACCAGCGCGACTACGAGTGCTCCGGCCACCCGTGCAGGATGCTCGCGCTGTCCGAACGAACCCGGGTTCGGCGCTGCCGTCCTCGCCTGTCCGGATCCGCGCCCGCGCAGATCGACCATGATCTACTCGCCGGCAGACCGAGCGGATTCGGCACCGCTCGACACCGAGCTGGGCTGGTGCAGGGCGACCAACCGCGCCGTGGCGGAGTCGGAGAATCCCGCACCGTAGTCGATGGAGCCGGCACCGGACGGCTCCAGACTCGACGAGCCGTTGGAAGAAGATCCATTGGTGCTGGATCCGCCGCCGCTCGAGCCGTTGCTCGACACCCCGTTGAGCTTCAGCCCCACGGTGACCGACCGATCGACATCGTCGTCGTGGTCTCCATCCTCGCGGGCGGCCGGGACCCCGGCGGGAGCTGCGTCGACCACGACGCCTGCGACCCGCGCGTGCACGTCGGAGAGGAGGCGCTGGGCCTCACGGAGGTGGCGACGACTCGCCGTTCCCCGTTCGACCACCACCACGACGCGATCGGAGGCCGCGCAGATCACCTGGCTTTCCGGTGCCTCATCCAATGGCGAAGCATCGATGACGATCAGGCCGTAACCCCTCGCAGCCTCGCCGACCAACTCGACGAACCGGTCGGGCTCCACGACTGCGTAGGGGTCTCGTCCGGCGAGGTTGCCGGCCGGGAGAACAGTGAGGCCCGTGCGCTGGATGACGACAGCCGCGGACATGCGGATCCGCCCGCAGAGCACCTCGACGAGGCCTTGGGCCGAGGCTCCGATCGAACCTCTCAGGTCAGCTCGGATGAGCAGGGACCCGGAGCGGCGGGAAGCAAACGTCGAGGCGAGCTCGTGAGCGAAGCGCGATCCCGCCGGACCTCGCTGCGGGGACACCACGGTCACCACCGTGCTGCCGGTGCTCACGAGGCTCAACCCGTTGACGATCGTCTCCACTGATCGGACGCGAGCCGCTGCGCTCTGCAGGCCAGTGAGGTCGGCCAGCGGCTCCAGTCCGGTGGACCGGATGTCATCCCCCGAGCGGACTCGGTCATCGAGCCGTGCCAACAGCAGCGCCAGCAGCAGGCCGAGCACCAGCCCACCCGCAGCACCCGCGGCGATGTTGACGACCTGGCTCGGGGTGGAGTTCGTCAGGCCAGGCTCCGGCTGGAGCTGCTTGATGTGGTTGGTGGCGTCGGACCCGATGTCGGTGATGCGCCCCTGCAACGACCTGATCTGGTCGAGGATCACGTTGCCCTCGGCCGCGGTCGTGCCGGGCTGCTGCAGTTCCTTGACATTCGCGTCGACCTGGGTCTGCAGGTCACCGACCTCACGGGTCCGCTCGGCCACCAGGCTGCGGCGAACATCCTCCTGGAAACCGGCGGCGGCCGCAGCCGCGGCGCTGCGCGCCCGCTCGGGTGTGGCGGCCGTGGCGTTCACATAGAGGATCGGGCTCGCTGCTCCGGTCGTCGCCTTCAGCACGATGTCGTTGGGGATACTGGCTTCGGAACGAAGCAGCTGCTGGTAGGTGGACTGGTTGAAATAGTCGACGTATCCCAGCGACAGCACGGCGTCCTGCTCAGGAGCCCGGTTCTGCGACTGGGTGGTGAGCGCGGCCGTCGCCGTCCACACCGGGGATGCCTTGGTCAGCGCCCACGTCACAGAAGCAGCGGTGGCGATGAGGGTGATCACGAGGATCAGCGGCCACCGGCGAAGCACCGGCATTCCGTACTTGTGGAGGAAGGTCATCGCGCGCCCCCGCGCCCGGCGACCCGCGGCCTGTGCGCGTCCGCAGCGGGTGTGTCGCGAATGTGCTCACTCACGGTTCCTACCTTCCCCGACATCGGCGGGCGCCGCCGCCGTGACGGCGGGACGCGGTTCTGCACTGGGGTACTCGCGCGGTGTGCTTCCACTATTACGTTGCGCCCGATGGCGAGACCGGGGACCCGAACGGGCGAGTAGCGGCCTCTCGACGGCGTAGTAACTGATTGCTCCGGCAACGATCGCGGCCGCAGCCGTCAGCACGAACAGGGGTACGTCGCCGTTCAGGAATCCCCATTCGTTCCAGCCGTTCGCGTTGAACCAGCTCGAGAGGGGCTCGTTCCACAGGAAGATCCCGAAGGAGATCAGTCCGAGCCATCGGATCGAACGCATCGCCAGGAAGCGCCGCGCTGCGCCGGCCGTTTCATCCCCGAATATCGCGGGCGCGACCAGCAGCACGGCAACGGCGAGGCTGAGAATGTGAATCACATCACCAGGGCTGCCGTGCACGAACCCGGCCGCACCGAAGATGGCGGCGGCAGCGCCCCAGCAGGCGTTGGGCCTACGCTCGACGAACCGCACCCACCGGGGGCGTACGGCCGCTGTCTCCCACAGCACGCTGGCCACCGCCAGCGCGAGGCCACCGGCGAACCAGTCAGCGTGCCCCAGCAGGGACCACACCAGGAAACCCAGCGGTCCGTCCCCCCGGCTGAAGGCGAATCGTCTGGCCAGAACGGTGATCAGCAGCACTACGGCAAGGAGGGCGAACTCGATCCGGACCTGCTGACGTGCGGTCATCCGTCTCGTGCAGCGTCGGAACGCCATGGCGTAGAGCGGCAACGCAAGATAGAAGGAGGCCTCCACCGACAGGCTCCAGGCCGGCGCCAGACCGTCGAACATCCGCCCGGGCGCCCAGGTCTGGCCGAGCGAGTAGAAGAGCCACCAGTCGCCTGTCAGCACCGGAACGTAGAACGGCAGGGTGAGACCGAGGACGGTGATCGCCACCCAGTACGCGGGCACCACCCGCAACACCCGCCGTCGCAGGTAGCGCCCGGTGTGGGGACCCGGCGACCCGCTGAGGCGGGCCGCGACGAACGGGCGGTACAGCAGGAACCCGGACAGCACGAAGAACACCGTGACGCCCATGTTCAACTGCAGGCCGCCGTCCCAGAGCGCGTCATCGGCACCGGTTCTGGTCCGTGCGTGGTAGCCGACCACCATCAGTGCGGCAATCGCGCGGAGCCCGTCCAACAGGTCGTAGCGCCGGCGGGCAGCGCCGGGAAGGGCTGGATCGTGACGACCGGTGGCCATCTGCCTCCTCCGCAACATCGGATGTGGGTCAAGGATCGGAACGGGGATCGGACACTGACTCGGGTCCTCGATCCCGTCGTCAGCGCTCGGTCAGCCGCCGCGGAGCGGCGTACTGCCGATGTGCGGGCGCCACGGGCCGCCCGGCGAACAGGTCCTCGGGACGGCCGGTCTCGAGCGCCTTTCGGTACGCGGACACGGCACCGCGAGCGGCGTCGACGGTCTGCTCGACATCGGCGTCGGTGTGCGCGGCCGAGATCACGTAGCTCTGGCCGAGCACCCCGCGCTGCAGGATCTCCTGCAGGTACAGCGTCCGCATCGCCTGTGACGGGACACCCTCGGCATCCTTCGTGCGGAAGACCAGGCACGACGGTCTGCCCGCGACGTCGAGCCGGTCGGCGATCCCCGCTTCGGCGGCCACTGCGTTGACGCCGTCGGCGAGGGCGCGGCCCTGGCGCTCCATCGCCGCGACGGGATCGGTCTCCCGGTAGGCCTGGACGACCGCACGGAACGCCGCGAGCGACACCGACTCCGCGCCGTGGGTACTGGAGAGCAGGAAGACCCGGGCGCGGTCGGTGCCGAGCCCACCGAGTTCCATCAACTCACGCCGTCCGGCCAGCGCCGCGATCGGGAAGCCGTTGCCCATCGCCTTGCCCCACGTCGACAGGTCCGGGGTGATGCCATAGATCGACTGCGCACCACCTGCCGCCCACCGGAATCCGGTGATCATCTCATCGAAGATCAGCACCACTCCGTGACCGTCGCACAGCTCGCGGACCCCCTCGAGGAAGCCCGGTGCGGGCTCGGCCAGCGCAGTGGCGGCCTCGAGGATGACGCAGGCGACCTGGCCCGAGTTCTCCTCGAGCACCGTGCGCAGCGAGTCGAGGTCGTTGTAGCCGAACGACCGGATCAGCGACCGCACCGCTCCCGGCACACCAGCATTGATCGGAAGTGTCCCGACGAACCAGTCCTGTGCGGAGAAGTAGGGCTGGTCGTGGCACTGCACCACCAGATCCCGACCGGTGGCGGCGCGGGCGAGTCGGATCGCCGCGCTGGTGGCGTCGGAGCCGTTCTTGCAGAACTTGACCATGTCAGCGCCGGGCACGAGCGCGAGGAAGTCCTCCGCAGCGGCCAGCTCCAGATCGGTGGGGCGGGTGAACGACAACCCGCCCGCGAGCACGCTGCGGACGGCGTCGAGTACCGGCTCGTAGGCATGTCCGAGCGTGACGGCCCGCATGCCCATCCCGTACTCGACGAACTCGTTGCCGTCGATGTCGCGCACGCGCGCACCACGGCCGCTGACCAGCACCGGAGCCATACCCTCCGGGTACTGGTCCGAGCCTTTCGCGAACGTGTGCGCACCGCCGGGCACCAGCTCGTGCAAGCGGGCCTGCGCTGCCGTCGAACGTTCGAAGGACATGCCGTTCACGCGATCGTTCCCATCGTGGTCGGTTCGGGTGTGTGCGCAAGCGCGGTCGGATCGACGAACCTTCCGCCCGCCGACTCGATCTCCGGAAGTGCCTTGCGCACCTCGGGCAGCAGATCCGAGACGAACATCAGGACGATGTCCGGCTTCGCGGCCACCAGCGCGGTGGGATCCAGCACCGGGATCGTGGTCCCCGGCATGCGACAACCGTGTTTGGCCGGGGCGGCGTCGCCGACCCCCAGCAATGTGTCGGCGCGCAGGCCGGCGAGGCAGATCAGAGCGACGGCGCGGCTCGCGGCGCTGTAGCCGTACACCTTCTGTCCCGCTCCGGTGGCGTCCTCGACGAGCGCGCGCAGCGCCGCCGTCGAAGTGTCGACGGAGTGCTGCAGCATCCGCAGCGCCGCCGGGTTGAGCACCCCGTCGGCGATCTCGCCACGGATGGTGGTCGCCACCGACGCGTCGGCAATGCCGCCCCGGCGAGCAGCGATCAGGACGGTGCCGCCGTAGAGCGGAAAAGTCCAGGCATTGCTGATCGCCAGACCGTGGTCGGCGAGCATGCGCTGCAGCACCGGAACGCTGTAGTAGGCGTAATGCCCCAGCCGTACGGCGTTCCACTGCTGCTCGCGCAGGATCGCGGCGAGCGAGTGGAACTGGAACAGGAACACACCGTCCGGCGCGAGGCGCCCGACCAGCTCGGTGAGCGCCGCGGCCTGGTCGGTGGCGTGCATCATGCCGAACGACCCGTCCACCACCACGTCGGCGAGCTGATCACCATCGACCGGAACCAGCCCGCGCGCGGCGAGTTCCGTGGCCCACGACCCGCCGTGTGGGGTGGCGCCCTCGGCGACAGTGGCACCCGCCGGGAGCAGTCCGGCCGCATGCGCCGCGGCCACGGCATCGCTGCGCTGGCTGGTCAGGGCGGTGGGCTCGATCCCCTCCGGCTGATCCGGGAGGTCTGTGTCGTCGGCGAGCTGGACGAGACCGCAGTCGGCACACAGCCACAGTCGCAGCGGGAAGACGGCGTCGACGGTCACGTCGCGCAACGACGGGAAGTACTCGCAGGCAGGCTGCTCACCCAGGTCGAGCACCAGCTCACCGGCCCCCGCGGAGCAGAAGCGGCACCGCAGCGCGCTCATAACGTTTCCCCCCGCACAGCCGAATACCGTCTTATGAAGGCACGCGAGATGTCGCTCGACGGGGTCCTGTTGTTTCTCCCGTCGCCGCATCACGATGACCGGGGTTTCTTCACCCGCACGTTCGACGTGGCTGTGGCGCGCGACGCGGGCCTGCAGCCCGAGCTGTTCGTGCAGGACAGCCAGTCGCGCTCGCGCAAGGGCACCATCCGCGGGATGCACGGGCGGGGCGGACGCGGCGAGGCGAAACTCGTGCGCTGCGCCCGCGGTGCCGTGCTGGACGTCCTCGTCGACGCCCGGCCGGCGTCACCGACATTCGGGGACCAGCTGGCGGTGACGCTCGACGACATCGACTTCGCCCACCTGTACGTGCCGCCGGGCATCCTGCACGGCTTCCAGGCGCTCACCGAGCAGGCCGACATCTGCTATCGGATCGACCGCGAGCACGCGCCCGGCGAGGACCTGTCGGTGCGCTACGACGACCCCACGCTCGGGATCGCGTGGCCGCTGCCGGTGGAGGCGATCAGCACGAAGGATCTTGCTGCGGGCAGCTGGGCGGAGCTGGTGGCCGCGCTGGGCGCACCAGCCACGACCTGACCACTCACGCGGCCGTCGTCAACCACGGCTCCCAGGCCGGCAGGGGTTCCACGGCCAGCACCAGCACCCCACCCGCCGTTCGGCTGGGCGGCCGGGGCGGCTGGGCCAGCTGCCAGCCGATCTCCTCGAGCATCCGGTCGGCCTTGCGGGAGTTGCAGCTGCGGCAGGCCGCCACGCAGTTCTCCCAGCTGTGCTGGCCGCCGCGGCTGCGCGGGATGACGTGGTCGATGGTGTCGGCCTTGCGGCCGCAGTAGGCGCAGCGGCGCCCGTCGCGGCGCAGCACGCCCGCCCTCGTCATCGGGACGGCGCGGCGGTAGGGCACGCGGACGTAGCGGGACAGCCGCATCACCGACGGTGCGGGGACCGTGAGGTTCTCCGAATGGAAGACACCGTCGAGGGTGGCTTCGACGCATTCGGCCTTGCCGGTGAGCATCAGGACCACGGCGCGCTTGGCGGTGACGACCGCCAGCGGCTCGAAAGTCGCGTTGAGGAGCAGGACCCGGGACCCCGTCGGGAGCGTGCTCGGGTGCGGCACGATCCCCAGTACCTCCCCTGGCTCGGGGTCGGCACCGTTGGGGTCGGGTTGTCGATGCTTCACGCGACCACCTCCCTGGGCTGATCAGACCATAGAGGGGGTGGGTTACGCACGTGTGATCCGGGGCCGAATTCCGCCCGCGTGTCAAATCCCCGGCGTGTTGATCGTCGGCGTGTCTCGAACGGCGCTCACGGCGCTGCGGCGTCCAGCGCGGCCCGCACGTCGGCGACCAGGTCAGCGGTGTCCTCGCAGCCCGCGGAGAACCGCAGCAGGCCCGGCGCGACGTCGTCGCCCCAGCGCTGCCTGCGGTCGGCGCTGCTGCGCACCCCGCCGAAGCTGGTGGCCGACTCGACCAGCGTGGACGTCTTCAGGAACCGCGCGACCGCCGCGTCGTCGGCCAGCGTGAACCGCAGCACCCCGTTCCACCGGCGCATCTGACGAGCCGCGACGGCGTGCGCCGGGTCGCCCGCCAGCCCCGGCCACCGGACGTCGGACGCCGCGGGGTGCGCGAGTGCGAGTTCGGCCACCGCTCGCGCGTTGTCGGCCTGGCGGGCCAGCCGCAGGTCCAGCGTCGCGAGGCCGCGGTGGGCCAGCCACGCCTCCATCGGGCCCAGGATGGCGCCGCCGCGGGTGCGCGCCTCCCGCACCAGCGCCATCAGCTCCGGGTCCCGGCCGCTCACGTGCCCGAGCACCACGTCGCCGTGCCCGGCCAGCGCCTTCGTGTCGCTGGCGATCGTCAGGTCGGCGCCCAGGTCGAGCGGGCGCTGGCCAAGCGGCGTCGCCGTGGTGTTGTCCACCGCCAGCAGCGCGCCCGCGGCGTGGGCGGCAGCGGCGACCGCCGCGATGTCGGTGACGTCGAGCCCCGGGTTGGACGGGGTCTCCAGCAGCACCAGCGCGGCGCCGTCGAGCACGGCGCCCGACCACTCCCCCGTGGTCGGCACCTCCCGGACCTCGACGCCGAGCGGCGCGAGCTCGCCCAGTGCCAGCGAGCGCGCGAGGTAGTAGCCGTCGGAGGGCAGAACGATCGCGCCGCGCGGGGCCGCGATGCGCAGGACTGCGGCGATCGCCGCCATCCCGGACGCGAAGCAGACGCAGTCGCCGCCGTCGAGCGCACCCACCGCGGCCTCCAGCTGCCGCCAGGTGGGGTTGCCGGCGCGGCCGTAGAAGTCGGCGCCCGCCGCCTCGCCCGGCGAGCCAAGATGGAACGTGGACGACAGGACGGGCCCGGCGTGCGTCGGTGCACCCGGCTCGGCGGCCGACGAGCCGCCTTGGACGCACCGCGTGCCGTCGCCCGTCATCTCATTCGGGTCGGGGCGCACGCGTGATCAGTTCCTTCCCCATCTCCGCCGCCGAGAGCCCCTCGTGGCAGACGCGGCGCACGGCGTCGGCGATCGGCAGCTCCACGCCGTGGCGCTCGCCCAGCTCGCAGATCGACGTGCACGACTTGACGCCCTCGGCGACCTGCCCGTGGTTGGCGGCCTCGGCCTGCGCCAGCGTCTCGCCGCGCCCGAGCCGCTCGCCGAACGTCCGGTTGCGCGACAGCGGCGACGAGCAGGTGGCCACCAGGTCGCCCAGGCCCGCGAGCCCGGCGAACGTGAGCGGGTCGGCGCCGAGCTCCACGCCCAACCGTGCGGTCTCGGCGAGGCCGCGCGTGATCAGCGAGGCCAGGGTGTTGTGGCCGTAGCCCATCCCGGCGGCCATGCCGCAGGCCAGCGCGATGACGTTCTTGCCGGCGCCGCCGAGCTCGCAGCCGATCACGTCGGTGTTGGTGTAGGACTTGAAGTAGCCGGTGGTGCAGGCGTGCTGGAACGCCACGGCCCGGTCGTGGTCGGAACAGGCGATCACGGTGGCCGTCGGCTCCTCGGCGGCGATCTCGCGGGCCAGGTTGGGCCCGGAGACCACCGCCACGCGGTCGGGCGCCACCCCGGCCACGTCGATGATCACCTCGCTCATCCGCTTGAGCGTGCCCAGCTCCACGCCCTTCGCGAGGCTGACGAGCGTGCTGCCCGGCGGCAGCATGTCCCGCCAGGTCTCGAGGTTGGCCCGCAGTGTCTGCGACGGCACGGCGAGCACCACCGCGTCGGCGCCGTCGAGTGCGGTGGCGGCGTTGCCGGTTGCCGTGAGCAGGGCGGGCAGCTCGACGCCGGGCATGTAGTCCGGGTTCGTGTGCCGCTCGTTGATCGAGGCGGCGACCTCGGGCCGGCGGGCCCAGAGCACCACCTCGCGGCCGGAGTCGGCCATCACCTTGGCGAAGGCCGTGCCCCACGAGCCGGCGCCGAGCACGGCGACGCGGCGGACCTCCCTCATGACTTCGCTCCACGGCGGAAGAACTCGGCGGGTGCCTGCTCGTCCCGCACCTCGGCCAGCAGCTCCCGGACCCGGGACATCAGCAAGTCGGTGACCTCTCGCAACAGGTGGGCGTCGATCTGACGGCCACGGTAGGCCGAAAGATCGACCGGTGGGCCGCACCGTACGGTGATCGGCTTGCGCGGCAGCGGCCGGAACTTCTTGTTGTAGCCGTCGTAGACCTCGCGGGTGCCCCAGTGGACCACCGGCAGCACCGGGACGTCGGCCGACAGCGCGAGCCGGGCCACCCCGGTACGGGAGTGCATCGGCCAGCCGTCCGGGTCGCGGGTGATCGTGCCCTCCGGGTAGATCAGCACCACCTTGCCGTCCTCGAGCGCCTTCGTGCCGTCGCGCAGGCTCTGCTGGGCGTCGATCGACTCGCGGTAGACCGGGATCTGCCCGCTTCCCTTCATCGCCCAGCCGAGCACCGGCGTGCCGAAGAGGCTGTGCTTGGCCAGGAACCGCGGGACCCGGCCGGCGCGGTGCACCTCCAGCCCGGTGAAGACGGGATCCAGGTGGGAGATGTGGTTGGCGACGACCAGCGCGCCGCCCGTGCGCGGGATGTTCTCGAGCCCCTCGAACCGGGATCGGCCGACGAGCCAGCTGATCGGGTAGAAGAAGACAGCGCAGAACGAGATCCAGAAGCCGTTCTTCTCACGCTTCACCGCAGTCTCCGTTCAGTGACGATCTCCGCGAGAGTCTTCCTTCCCCGGCGGCCAGTGTCGATGTGCACGCCACGTGTCGTTCGCCCTGTCGCTCCCGGCGGTGCACGATGGTGGGGTGTTCGCGATGACGCCGGTCGACCTCGTGGTCCCGGTCAAGACGCTCGACGTGGCGAAGTCTCGCCTGCGCGGTGCCGCCGACGGCGGTGTCGGTGAGCCCGGGGCGCACGCGCGGCTGGCGCTGGCACTGGCGCACGACACCGTCGCCGCGGTGCTCGCCGCCGAGTCCGTGCGCCGGCTGCTGGTGGTCTGCTCCGATCCCGTGGTGGCCGCCGAGCTCGCCGCACTGGGCGTCGACGTGGTGCCCGACGGCCCCGTCCCGGGGCTGAACGAGGCCTACGCGCACGGCGCCGCCGTGCTCCGTGCCCGTGACGGTCAGGCCACCGTGGGCGCGCTGCAGGCCGACCTGCCGGCGCTGCGGCCCGACGAACTGGACGCGGCGATCGCCGAAGCCGTCGCCGGCTTCGGCACCGCACCGCGCGCGTTCTGCGCAGACGCCGACCGCACCGGCACCACGTTCCTGCTCGCCGCGGCGGGCGTGGACCTCGACCCGCGGTTCGGAACGGACTCGGCCCGGCGCCACGAGGCGTCCGGGGCACGGCGGCTCTCCGGGGACTGGCCGGGGCTGCGCCGCGACGTCGACACCTCCGACGACCTGCGCGACGCGGGCGAGATCGGGCTCGGGCCACACACCCGGGCGGTGCTGGCACCCAGCCCACGCTGCTGATCGGGCGAGTCCGGACGCTGCCGCGCGCAACGCGGTCGCCCGCCGCGTTCGGATTGCGCCTCATGGAACCTCGTGGCTGTCATCGCGGGTGCCGCGGGCGCCTCATGGAACCATGTGGCTGACGGGGCAGGCCGAGATCACGCCATCGACGCCCTCCACCACCGATCCGGCCGCGAGTCGCACATCACCCGAATGCCGGTATGTCCGACCTGCCCGCCCCCTACCAGCACAAAGGTCGTCACTCGGTCGAGATTTCACCCGGAAGTCGGGGCGAGACCGTCACAACCGGCCCGTCCGTGCGCAAGAATCACCGACGTGGGCGACGACGTGAGCAAGGCGCAGGGCGAGGACTCCGGTCCGGCCCAGCGGGCCGGCGGGCCGGCGGCCAAGCGACGTTCCCCGCGACCGTCGACGCGCCGGGTGCACGCTGCGGCCCGCTCGACCGGAACGGCCACCAAGATCCCGGCCACCCCGATACCCGCCAACCCCGCACCGGCCACCGCCGAGCCCGTCACCCGGCCGCCCGCCGACCCCGCCGTCGCCGCGGTGCCGGTCAGCCCGCCTGCGCGCACCCCGGCGCCGGCGTCCGAGCTGCCCGACGACCGCTACCTCAACCGCGAGCTGTCGTGGCTCGACTTCAACGCCCGCGTGCTGGCGCTCGCCGAGGACCCCAGCCAGCCGCCGCTCGAGCGCGCCAAGTTCCTGGCGATCTTCGCGTCGAACCTCGACGAGTTCTACATGGTGCGCGTCGCCGGGCTGAAGCGTCGTGACGAGACCGGGCTGGCCGTGCGCAGCGCCGACGGGCTGTCGCCGCGCGAGCAGCTGGCCCGGCTCACCGCGCGCAGCCAGGCCATCGCGGAGGCGCACGCGCGGGTGTTCCTCGACCAGGTCCGGCCCGAGCTGGCGGCCGAGGGCATCCACATCCTGCGCTGGCGCGACCTGGCCGACGACCAGCGGCTGCGGCTGTCGGACTACTTCTCCGCGCAGGTGTTCCCGGTGCTCACACCGCTCGCGGTCGACCCGGCCCACCCGTTCCCCTACATCTCCGGGCTGTCGCTGAACCTCGCCGTCACCGTCCGCGACCCGGAGGGCCGCACCGAGCGCTTCGCCCGCGTCAAGGTGCCCAACAACGTTCCCCGGCTGGTGCGGGTGGCCACCAAGGACAGCAGCGTCACGTTCCTGCCGATCGAGGACCTCATCGGCGCACACCTCGGCGATCTGTTCACCGGCATGGACGTCACGGAGGTGCACGCCTTCCGCGTCACCCGCAATGCCGACGTCGAGGTCGAGGAGGACCGCGACGAGGACCTCCTGCAGTCGCTGGAGCGCGAGCTGGCCCGGCGCCGGTTCGGCCCGCCGGTGCGGCTCGAGGTCACCGACACGATGAGCGAGCACGTGCTGGAGCTGCTGCTGCGCGAGCTCGACGTCGATCCGGGCGATGTCGTCACGGTGCCGGGACTGCTCGACCTCACCGCGCTGTGGGCCGTGCACGCCGTCGACCGGCCCGATCTCAAGGACGAGCCGTTCGTGCCGGCCACCCACCCGGCCTTCGCCGACCGCGAGACGCCGCGCAGCATCTTCGCCACCCTCCGCGAGGGTGACGTGCTGGTCCACCACCCCTACGACTCGTTCTCCACGAGCGTGCAGCGCTTCATCGAGCAGGCCGCGGCCGACGAGAACGTGCTCGCGATCAAGCAGACGCTCTACCGCACGTCCGGTGACTCCCCGATCGTCGACGCCCTGATTGACGCGGCTGCTGCCGGCAAGCAGGTGGTGGCGCTGGTGGAGATCAAGGCGCGGTTCGACGAGCAGGCCAACATCCGCTGGGCGCGCGAGCTGGAGAAGGCGGGCGTGCACGTCGTCTACGGCCTGGTGGGCCTCAAGACGCACTGCAAGACGTCGCTGGTGGTGCGCCAGGAGGGCTCGACGATCCGCCGCTACTGCCACATCGGCACCGGCAACTACAACCCCAAGACCGCCCGGATCTACGAGGACATGGGCGTGCTGACGGCCGACCCGACCATCGGCGCCGACCTCACCGACCTGTTCAACTCGCTCACCGGCTACTCCCGCCAGACGTCCTACCGCAGCCTGCTCGTCGCGCCCTACGGCGTGCGCCGCGGCATCGTGCGGCGGATCGAGGACGAGATCGAGGCCCACCGCAGCGGCGATCCGGCAGCGCGGATCCGGATCAAGATGAACTCGCTCGTCGACGAGCAGGTCATCGATGCGCTCTACCGGGCGTCGCAGGCCGGGGTGGAGGTGGACGTGGTGGTGCGCGGCATCTGCGCCATCCGACCGGGCCGTGAGGGGCTCTCGGAGAACATCCACGTGCGCTCGATACTCGGACGCTTCCTGGAGCATTCGCGGGTCTTCCACTTCGGGGCGGCCGACGAGTACTGGATCGGCAGCGCCGACATGATGCACCGCAACCTCGACCGCCGCGTCGAGGTGCTGCTGCGGGTGGCAGACCCGAAGCTCGCTCGCAAGCTCGCCTCGGTGCTGGACTCCTGCCTCGATCCCGCCACCCGCTGCTGGACATTGCATGCCGACGGCTCGTGGACCCCGTCACCGCCCGCCGGGTCGGGGATCTCCCCGGTTCGTGATCACCAGGCCGAGATGATGACGGCGCGGCACGCGCCGTCCGGCAACTCCGACGGCGAATGAGCACTCCGCCGGCCACCGCGCCCGCGGTCCGGGCCGCGGGCGCCGTTCTCTGGCGCCGTCCCGGCGGTGCACCGGAGATCGCGCTCGTGCACCGGCCGCGCTACGACGACTGGTCGTTCCCCAAGGGCAAGCTCGAGCGGGGCGAGTCGATGTCGGTGGCGGCCGTGCGCGAGGTCGGCGAGGAGACCGGGCAGCGCTGCCGGCTCGGCGCCGCGCTCGGCGACGTCCACTACGCGGTACCCGAGGGCGCCAAGCTCGTGCGGTACTGGGCGGCCGAGGCGCTGGGCGGTGAGTTCATGGCCAACTCCGAGACCGACGAGCTGCGCTGGGTCGATGTCGACAAGGCCGCGGAGCTGCTCAGCTACCGCCACGACGTCGACGTCCTGCACCGCTTCGCCGCGATCGGCACCCCGACGTCCACCGTCGTGCTCGTGCGCCACGCGAAGGCCGGCAGCAGGCAGCAGTGGACCGCCGGCGACGACCTGCGCCCGCTCTCGGGCACGGGACACGAGCAGGCCCAGCGCCTTGCGACGGTGCTGCCGCTGTTCGGCCCCGATCGGATCGCCGCTGCGCCTCCGGTGCGTTGTCGCGACACGGTGGCCCCGCTGGCCGCCGATCTCGGCCTCCCGGTCACCGAGGAGCCGCTGCTGGGTGAGGAGGGCTACTGGGAGCACCCGGCGGCCGGTCTCGCGCGGCTGCGGGAGATCGCCGCGACACCGGGCGTCACGGTGGTCTGCAGCCAGGGCGGGGTGATCCCCGACGTCGTCGGCGAGCTCGCCGATGCGGCGTCCCGGCAACTCGGGATCGACCCGGACGACGTGCCGTCGGCGAAGGCCAGCACCTGGGTGCTCACCTTCGCCGGAGCGGAGCTGCGCGCGGCGGACTACCGCAGGTTCCCCTACGACTGAGGGTGGCCGGGGCGCCGTTGGCCTCCGTTGCAGGAAGGCCACCTTGCCGCACGATTCTTGCGGCAAGGTGGCCTTCCTGCAATCTCTGGTCGGTGGACGGCCGGGCTACTTCTTGCCCTTGGCCTTCTTGGGCTTGTCGTCCTTGGCCTTGGCCGCTGCCTTCGCGGGCTTCTCGGCCTTCGCGGCCGGAACCGCAGCCTTGGTGGCCGGGGCCTTCGCAGCCGGGGCCTTCGCAGGAGCCTTGACGGCCGGAGCCTTGGTGGCCGGGGCCTTGGCCGCTGCTGTCGCCTTGGCCGGGGCGGCATTGGTGGCGGCGGTGGCGCGCGCCGGGGCCTTCGCCGCAGGTGCCTTCGCAGCCGGGGCCTTGGCTGCCGCGGTCTTCGCCGCAGGTGCCTTCGCCGGAGCCTTGGTGACCGGTGCCTTCGCCGGAGCCTTGGTGACCGGTGCCTTCGCGGCGGGTGCCTTCGCAGCGGGAGCCGCGAAGGAGGCGTCGGCCTTGGCCCGCGCGGTGCGGCGGGCGGGCTTGGCCGGGGTGGCCTCGGCGGCCGGTGCCGCAGCGGGTGCCGCAGCCGGCTTGGCGGCGGCGCGGGTGCGCCGGGCCGGAGTGGCCGGAGCGGCCTCGGCAGCGGGAGCCGCGGCAGCGGCCGGAGCTGCCGCAGCGCGACGG
>NZ_JBHSIR010000069.1:0-60774 GCF_042653605.1 Pseudonocardia sp. GCM10023141 | reverse complement strand
ACCGCTCCGAACTCATCATCGCCGCGATCGTGTTATGGCTGCGCACCGGCTTACAGGACACGCCCTAGTCAAAGGTGCGACTTCTCCACTCCGCAAACGTATGATCAGAACCGCCGGAGCGCCCACAGCCTGGGTGGGAGCGCCGGAGGGTAGGGGGAGATCCGATGAGCGAGCTCATGCGCGAGTCATCGAAGCAGACGCAGGCAGTCACACCATCGCCCGTGCACGCGCACCACCTCCACGTCGGTCGTCGCTGGTGGGGTTTCGGCACGCTGCTGCTCGCCCTGCTGGCGCTGCTCGCGGCGGCCCGCTGCGCCATCACGATGGTCTACCTGGGCTTCCACTTCAGCAACGTCGTCAACCCGATCACGCAGCCCGCCAGCTACTACGTCTTCGTCGACGGCGGGGCCGCGCAGTTCACCAGCGCCGCGGTCGCGCTCGCGCTGGGCACGCTCGCCGTGCTGTTCGGCATGGTCTGGGCCGGGGCCCACCTGGCGGGCAAGCCGATGGTGCTGTTCTCGGTGTGGGCGGCGTGCCTGCTGCTGGCCGCGATCTTCCCCACCGACAACTCCCCCGACATCACCTCGTTCGCCGGCTGGGTGCACCAGTTCGCCGGTGGCGGCATCCTGCTGTTCCTGTCGATCGCCGGGTTCACCGCCGCGCGGCGGCTCACCGAGAGCCCTGACTGGCGCCCGGTGGTGCCCACCGTCCGCATCCTGTCGGTCGGAGCGGCCATCCTCGCCGGCGCGTACGTGGCCTCGCGCATCGTCCAGGTCGTGCCGGACGCGATGGTGCTCTTCGGCGGTGAGGACATCGGCGGCATCCTGCAGCGCGTCGCCTTCGGCTTCGACATCGCGGTGGTCACGGCACTGGCCGTGCACCTCGTGCGGGTCTCGTGGCTGCGCCTGAGCGATCGCACCGAGCCGTGGACGGGCGGCGACCCGGCCAACCCGCCCACGGCGCACCTCGGCTCCTGAGGGCGCCGCACCCCGTCCTCGCCGGAGCTATCCCTCCTGCTCGGTCTTGTTCGTGACCCCCGCGGCGTCGAACGTCGCCACGTCCTGCAGCGCCTGGGCCGCGGCCTGCACCACCGGCAGCGCGAGCGCGGCGCCGGTGCCCTCCCCCAGCCTCATGCCGAGGTCGAGCAGCGGCTCCAGCCCGAGGTGCGCGAGCGCGCGGGTGTGACCCGGCTCGGCGGAGCGGTGCCCGGCCACCCAGTAGCCGACGGCGTCGGGTGCCAGCGCCGCGGCCACCAGCGCGGCGGCACCGGCGCTCACGCCGTCGAGCACCACCGGCACGTGCAGTGCGGCCGCACCGAGCAGGTAGCCGGCGAGCCCGGCGTGCTCGAGCCCGCCGAACGCCGCGAGTACCCCGATGGGGTCGGCCGGATCGGGCCGGTGCAGGGCGAGTGCCGCGGCGACGACCGCGGTCTTGTGGGCGAGCGTGGCGTCGTCGATGCCGGTGCCGCGGCCGGTGACCTCCGCCGCGCCGGCTCCGGTGAACGCGCAGATCAGCGCCGCCGCTGACGTCGTGTTCGCGATGCCCATGTCGCCGGTGATGAGGCAGCGGTTGCCGCCTGCGACGAGGTCGCGCGCGGTCTCGATGCCCACCTCGACCGCCGCGACGGCCTGCTCGCGCGTCAGCGCCGGGCCCTGCGAGAGGTCGGCGGTGCCGTCGGCGATGCGGCGCGGGAGCAGACCGGGCAGGTCGGCGGGCAGGGGCGACGCCACCCCGATGTCGACGACGCAGACCTCGGCGCCCACGCGGCGGGCGAACGCGTTGACGACGGCGCCGCCCGCGGTGAAGTTCGCGACCATCTGCGCCGTGACCTCCTGCGGCCACGGTGTCACGCCCTGCGCGTGCACCCCGTGGTCGGCCGCGAACACGGCCACCGCGGCGGGCTCCGGGATGGGTGCCGGGCACTGCCCGGCGATCCCGGCCAGCGTCACGGCCACGGCCTCCACCCGTCCCAGCGAGCCGGGCGGTTTCGTCATCCGGTCCAGCCGGTCGGCCGCGGCCGCCCGCGCGGCGGCGTCGGGCGGTGTGATGGCGGCGACGGTCTCGGCGAGCAGGTCCAACGGGTCCTCCCCCGGTAGTCCACGCAGGCCGAAGGCCTCGTGGTGCACGGCCCACCGCAGCGGTCTGCGGCGGGCCCATCCCGACGACTCGAGTTCCGGTCGGTCGGCGAACTCGGTGACGTGCCCGACGCACAGGTAGGCGACGAGCTCCAGGTGCGGGGGCAGGTCCAGCTCGCGGGCGAGCGCCCGCTCGTCACCGAAGCTGACCCAGCCCACACCCAGGCCCTCCGCGCGGGCGGCGAGCCAGAGGTTCTGGACCGCGCCGACCGTGGAGTAGGGCGCGGTGCGCGGCTGGGTGTGGCGACCCAGCGTATGGCGCCCACCGCGGGTGGGGTCGCACGTGACGGCGATGTTGAGCGGGGTGTCGAGGATCGCCTCGACCCGGACGCTGCGGAACGCGTCCGCCCGCGCCGCCGGCAGCGACGCCGCGTAGTCCGCCCGCGCCGCCGCGACGTGCGCCTGCACCCGCTCGCGGGTGGCGCGGTCGCGGATCAGGACGAAGTCCCACGGCTGCGAGAACCCGACGCTCGGGGCGGCGTGGGCGGCGACCAGCACGCGGTGCAGCGCCGCGTCGTCGATCGGGACGTCGGCCCGGAACCCGGAGCGGACGTCGCGGCGGCCTGCGACGACGCGATGGAACGCGTCCCGCGTCAGCTCGTCCACGGGCCCCCGGCCGCCACGAGGCTCTGCATCTCGGTGATGCCGGGCACGAGGCGCACGGTCAGCTCGCCCACCGTGTCGCGCACCGCCGCCGCCAGCGCGTCGAAGGCGAAGTCACCGCCCGGATCACCCTCCGATGCCACCACCGCCGTTCCGCCCGGGTGGGCGGCGAACCACGCCGCCACCGCGGCGGCCGCGCCCACCGGCACCCGCTCGACCCGCCAGGCCTCGGTGTAGAACAGCACCGTCTGCTCGGCACGCCCCACCTCCGGCACGAACACGACGTCGGCCGCGGCGAGCAGATCCGCCGCCCGCACCGTCACCAGACCCGGATCACCGGGTCCGACACCCACTCCCACCAGCACGTTCACGTCGCTCTCCTCCTCGAGGGTCCGCGCCCTCGCTCCGGGGTGATCGACGGCAGGAAGTGTCCTGGCTCCCGGATCGACACGAGCCGCCCGACCTTCCCGCTGCTGCAGTGGTCACGGGTGGGCGATCGCTTCCCGGTGACAGTGGCGGGACCGCGCCGGATTCCCACCGGCTTCCTCCACTGCCGTCGGCCGAAGCCCAACACAGACGGCGGCGGCGGTCAACGCGGCGTGAGAAGGCCGACCTCGCGCGGGTTCGGGATCACCCCACCCGGGTTGGCCGGGCAGCGCCACCGTCGCGCCGCCGCGACCGCGCCAGTCTCGGCTCGTGACACATCCGGAGGCAGGGATCGAGACGGTGCGGCTGGCGACGTGGAGCGCGCGACATCCGTGGCGGGCGGTGGCGGCGTGGTCGTGTTCGTGGCGCTGTGCGTCGGGACGGGATCCGCGGTCGGTACCGACCAGGGATCGATCAGCGCGTTCTGGATCGGCGAGGCCGGGCGGGCGGAGTCCCTCGCCGCCGCGGCCGGGCTGAGCCCGCCGGAGACCGAGAACATCCTCATCACCTCGGCGGCGGGGCCGCTCGACGAGGTCGCGGCGGCCGCGGCGGACGTCCGCGCCGCGCTGCGCGACGTTCCCGGTGTCGCACGGCACGACCGGGGTGCTGCGCCTCGCGGTGCCGTACGCGGAGAACTCCCCGGAGGGGGCGGCGTCGCTGCAGCGGTTGCGGGGACCCTGCTCCCCCAGGCCTTCGGCACCGCTGTCCGGTGCGGGGTGAGCGGAGATCTCCCGCGGCACCGACTACTCGGCGCACCAGGCCGAGCGCATCCCGTGGGTCATCGGCTCCCGGATGCCGCTGATGACGTTCGCGATCCTCGTGGGCCTCTCCACCGACTACCAGATCTTCGTGGTCTACCGGATCCGCGAGGCGGTGCGGCGCGGGGTGTCGACCCGGCAGGCCGTTCGCGAGGGGATCGCGAGCACGGCGGGCGTCGTCACCAGCGCTGCGGCGGTCATGATCTCGGTGTTCGTGAGCTTCCTGCTCATCAACCGGATCGAGATGAAGCAGGTGGCCGTCGGCCTCACCGCGGCCGTGCTGTTCGACGCCGTGGTGCTGCGGATCCCGATCCTGCCGGCCGCCATGACGATCCTCGGGAGTGGACGTGGTGGCCCCGCTACCGCACCGCGATCCTGAGCAACTCCGCTGACGGTGCGCGCCGCGAGGAGTCGCGGCGCTATGGCTTCCCCGACCTCGTCGATGTGCTGCTCTACTCCCACGAGATCGGGATCGCGAAACCCGACCCGCGCGCGTACCAGCTGACCTGCGAGCGGTTGGCGGTCGAGCCCACCGGAGCGGTGTTCGTCGACGATGTACCGGCCAACGTCGAGGCCGCGCGGCAGATCGGCATGCACGCGGTCCTGCACACCGACGCAAGGCAGACGATCATGGCGGTCGAGGCGCTGTTGCGGAGCTGAGCGCGCGGGGCCCGCGAGATGTCAGAAGGGCGTCCATGCTGACGGTGAACGTCAGGAGGGCGTCCTTCCTGACGTGTGCGACGGCGGGGGCGGGGCGTTCGCCGCCACCAGGCCGTCCGCGGTGGTGATCGCCGCCTCGGCCAGCGCGACGGCCGCGAGCGCGTCACCGCGCAGGTTCGGGTTGCCGTCGCGGGCGAGTCCGGCCGCCAGCGCGGCGACCTCGTGGGCGATCGCCGCGATCTCCGCGGGCACGGCCGAAGCGGCGGCGCGGGTGCGCTCGACGGCCGCGGGCCGAGCCGGGTCGTCGCGGGGCAGCCGCAGCGCGGCGAGGAACTCGCGGTACGCGGCGGCATCGGCGTCGGCCAGCGGCTCCGCCCGGTCGCGCAGCGCATCCGCCGCGGCCGGTGCGGCGCCCGGCTCGGGCGCGTAGCGGGCCGCCATCCCCGCGAGCGCGGCGGCCAGCGCGGTGGCGAGTGCGGCCGCGCCACCGCCACCGGGCGCGGGCGTGCGGTCGGCGACGGCCACGAGCAGGTCGCGGACCGACAGGTCGAGCAGGCTCACGACGTGACCTGATGGTCGACGAGACCCGCGACGGGCCCGACGACGATCACCGCGGGCGGGTGGATCTCCTGGTCGCGCACGGCGTCGGCGACCTCGGCGAGCGTGGTGCGCACGGTGCGCTGGATGCGGGTGGTGCCGTCCTGGATCACCGCGACCGGGGAGTCGGCGGGGCGGCCGCCGTCGATCAGGGCCGCGGCGAACAGCCCGATCCGCTCCACGGCCATCATCAGCACGATGGTGCCGCGCAGCCGGCCCAGCGCGGGCCAGTCGACCAGGCTGGTGGGGTGACCCGGGGCGACGTGCCCGGACACCACCACGATCTCGTGGGTGACGCCGCGGTGGCTGACCGGAACGTCGGCGACCGCGGGTGCGGCGAAGGCGCTGGTGATGCCCGGTACGACGGTGACCGGCACGCCGGCCTCGGCGCAGGCGAGCACCTCCTCGAACCCGCGTCCGAAGACGTACGGGTCGCCGCCCTTGAGGCGCACGACGAAGCGGCCCGCCCTGGCGTGCTCGATGAGCAGCTCGTTGATCCGGTCCTGGTGCATCGCGCGCCCGTAGGGGATCTTGGACGCGTCGATGACCTCGACGTGCGGCCCGAGGGTGTCGAGCAGGTCGCGCGGGCCGAGCCGGTCGGTGACCACCACGTCGGCGCGGGCGAGCAGGCGCCGGCCGCGCACCGTGATCAGCTCGGGGTCACCGGGGCCGCCACCGACGAGCGCGACGCCGGGGTGGGCGGGCTCCGCGGCGTCGTCGACGACCCCGGCCTGCAGCGCCTCGACGAGGGCGGTGCGGACCGCGGCCGAGCGGCGCGGGCGACGTCCGGCCAGCACCCCGACCGTCAGGCCGTCGTGGCGCCCGACCGCGGGGGTGACGGCGGTGCCCTCGGGGGCGTCGTCGGCGCGGACGCAGAAGATCCGCCGCCGCTCCGCACCCGCGCTGACCTCCGCGTTGACCTCGCGGACCTCGGTGCAGGCCACGACGTACCAGGCGCCGGCCAGATCGGTGTCCTGGAACGGGCGCTGCGACCAGCGCAGCTCCCCCGCCGTCGCCATGCCCTCGACGGCAGGCGTGACCTCGGGTGCCACCACCTCGATGTCGGCGCCAGCCGCGAGCAGCCCGGTGAGCCTGCGCTGCGCGACGGTGCCGCCGCCCACCACGAGAACCCGGCGGCCGGCGAGGTCCAGCCCGGCGAGGTACGGATCGCTCATGATCATTCTCCCTCCGCCGCTGACGAGTCCGAGTGTCGACGGTGCGAGGGATCGCGGCGGGGCCGCCGGTGGATCGACCCGGTTCCCGTGCCGCCGAACGGGCGCGATCATAGCCCGCGGGCGGCCCTCCACCCGGGCGTCGCGACCCAGCTCACCCGCTCGCGACGGCGACCGTCACCCGCCCGACCACGATCTTGGCGACGACCAGCCGCACCGGCCCCCCGCCCGCCAGCTCGGCGGCGGCGTGCAGGGCGGCCGCCTCGGCGACGCTGGGGGTGCCGGTCGCAGCCTGCACCCGCGCGTCCGGATGGGGCACCGTGACCCGCGCGAGCACGGCGGCCGGGTACGTCCACAGCTCGGCAGGCGCGATGGCGGCGAGGATGCCCGGCTCGTGGGCCTTGCCGTCGACGCTGGCGTAGGCGCGGACGTCGGCGGCGTCGATGCCGTGGGCGGTGGTGAGCAGGGTGAGCGCGGCCGTGACCTCGGCGGTCGAGATGCCGCGACGAGCGCCGATCCCCACCACCATTCCGCCCCTGTGCACGGGCGGGACGCTACGCCGGGTTGCAGGAAAGCCACTTTCCCGCAACGTCATGGCGGGAAAGTGGCTTTCCTGCCATCGCCGCGCGAGGGTGGCGGGCCAGCGGGGACCTCTCGGTGACCGCACCCATCGGCCCCGCGCCGGCCCCGGCGCAGGAAGGTGGCCTTGCCGCAAGAATCTTGCGGCAAGGTGGCCTTCCTGCAACCCGAGAGCGTGGCGCGCCGGGTGAGTGACCACCGCCCACAGGTTCCGGTTGGATCATGAGCCGATGAGCACTCGACCACCGGCGCTGTGATCCGCGCGAGCCGCACCACAGCGACGTCGCGAGGATCGGCACACTGGGTCATGTGCAGACCATCGGCCTCATCGGCGGCATGAGCTGGGAGTCCAGCGCCGAGTACTACCGGCTCGCCAACGAGGCGGTGGCGCGCGAGCTCGGCGGCCTGCACTCGGCGCGGCTGCTCATGACGTCGGTGGACTTCGCCGACATCGAGGAGCTGCAGCGCGACGGCGACTGGGACCGGACCGGCGTCCTGCTCGCCGCCGAGGCGCGCTCGCTGCAGGACGGCGGCGCCGACATGGTGTTGCTGTGCACCAACACCATGCACATCGTGGCGGACGCGGTCGCGGCCGCCGTCGACATCCCGCTGCTGCACATCATCGACGTCACCGCGGCCGCGGTGCTCGCCGCCGGTCACCGGCGCGTGGGGCTGCTGGCCACCGGTTTCACCATGGAGATGCCGTTCTACCGCGACCGGATGGCGGCGCACGGCATCGATGTCGTCGTGCCCGACACCGACGACCGGGCCCTCGTCCACCGCGTCATCTACGACGAGCTGTGCCGCGGCATCGTGCTGGACTCGTCGCGCGCCGCCTACCGCGACGTGATCGGCAGGTTGGTGGCGGCCGGGGTCGAGGGCGTGGTGCTGGGCTGCACCGAGATCGAGCTGCTGATCACGCAGGCCGACAGCGCCGTGCCGGTGTTCCCGACCACCCGGCTGCACGTCGAGGCCGCCGTGGCGCGGGCGCTCGGCTGACAGCGAGCGGGCCCACTCAGCCCACCAGCGCGGAGACCTCCGTGATCACCGACGACCACAGCTCACGGGGCAGGTGGTGGCCCATCCCGGAGTAGGTCCGCAGCCTGGCCCCGGGCACCGCAGCGGCGGTGGCCCGCCCGGCCGCCACCGGGATCAGCGGGTCGGCGGCGCCGTGCACCACCAGCGTCGGCGCCCGTACCCCGCCGAGCGCCGCCACCCGGCTCGGTGACGCACCGACCGCGGCCAGCTGGCGGCGGGTGCCGGTGGCGTCCTGGGCACGCGCGAACGCGCGCCGGGCGTAGGCGCGCAGCCAGTCGTCGTCCTGCGGGTAGCCCGGCGAGCCGATCACGTGCATGGTGCGGACGATCCGCTCGGCAGCCTCGTCGGCCGTGCGGGCCGGGCGGGCGGCCAGCGCGAGCGCCGCCCGGACCGTCGGGCGCCCGATCCGCGGCGACGGTGTGGACATCACCGACGTCAGCGACCGCACCCGACGCGGGTGCTCGATCGCGACCGCCTGCGCGATCATCCCGCCCAGCGACGCGCCGAACACGTGTGCCGACCCCCAGCCCAGCGCGTCCATCACGGCGACCGCATCGCCCGCCATGTCGGAGATCCGGTAGGACGCCACGAGCTGCGGCGCGGCGAGCAGGGCGGGCAGCGGCGGCGCACCGCGACGGGTCAGGTGCGTGGACGCGCCTGCGTCGCGATTGTCGAACCGGGCCGGGCTGAACCCGGCGCGCACGAACGCATCCAGGAACTCGTCGCGCCAGTAGTACATCTGCATGCCGAGGCCCATGATCATCAGCAGCGGCTCGCCGTCGGACGGGCCGTACCGTTCGTAGGCCAGCGTGATGTCGCCGTTGCGGGCCGTCGCGGTGGTGGGTTCGGTCATGCCGCGGCGCGTCCCTCGTCGACGGCCTCGTCCAGCGCATCGGTGGACGTGGCGAGCGCCGTCTCCAGCACCCGCGAGCGCCGGCGCGGGTTCATCAGGTTGCCGCCCATCGCGTAGAGGTCGGCCGGACCCGGCGTCAGCACCGTGACCTGCGTGCCCGTGGCCCGCACGGCCCTGACCTCGGCGTCGAGCCACCGGGTGAGCAGCAGCCGCACCCCGCGCTCGACGCCCGAGATCGGATCGCGCGGATGGTCGTAGGCGTGGCTGGCCAGCGGCGCGAGCACGTACACCTCGTCGAACTGCGGTGCGCCGGGCCGCGCCAGCAGCCCCAGCGACGTGCTGGACGCGATGCCGCCGTCGATGTAGCGCCGCCCGCCGATGACCTGCGGGGTGAACCAGCCCGGGATCGAGCAGGACGCGAGCACCGCCTCCCCCACCGAGGACGGCGGGCCACCCGTGCGGCCGAAGACCGTGCGCTTGCCGGAGTCGTAGTCGACGGCCACCACCCACAGCGGTGAGCCGGGCACCCAGCCGTCCGGGGTGACGCCCAACCGTTCCTGCAGGGCGGCGACCATGCGGATCAGGGAGCTCATCCGGCCGCGCCCGGCGGGCAGCAGCCCGGACGCCGCGACCATCGGGTTGATCGTGCCCGGGTGCACGACGGCGTTGGCCACCAGCCGCGGCGAGCCGATCCACGGCAGCGGGAGCGGCGGCAGGCCGTCGCCGGACTCGCGCTCGATCGTGCGCATGTCGGGCAGGTCCCTGCCGTCGAACTCCGGCGCGATCTCGGCCGGTGGCACGCCCCGCTGGTGGGCGAGCAGCTCGTCGACGGTCATGCCGCAGCGCAGCGCGGCGCCGAACACGCTGCCCGCACTGGTGCCGATCACGAGGTCTAGATCACCCAGCGGCCGCGCCAGCCGCGTCTCCAGTGCCGACAGCGCGCCTGCCATCCAGGCGCCGCCGAGGATGCCCCCGGCGCCGAGTACCAGCCCCACGCGCTTCATGTCGTCTCCCTCGACGTCGTCTGGACCAGCTCCGCGAGTGACTCCCCGATCGAGGCCGCGAGCAGGTCCACGTCATCCATCGCATCGCGGTCGGCGTTGAGCCCGTAGAAGACACCGCCGTTGTACGACGTGATCCCGATCGACACGGCCTGGCCCTTCGCGAGCGGCACCACCGGGAACATGTCGATCATCCGCGCACCCATCGCGAACAGCGGGAACTGCGGGCCCGGCACGTTGGTGACGATCACGTTGAACACGCGCGCCGACAGCGAGCTCGACAGCCGCGCGCCGAGGCTGTGCAGCGTCGGTGGGGTGAGGCCGACCAGGTCCATCAGTGCGCTCGCGCCGATCGCCTGGCCGCTCTGCTTGTGCACAGCCATCGCCGCGGTGATCGACTTCAGCCGTGTGACGGCGTCGGGCTCCCCCACCGGGAGGTCGACGAAGTAGGCCGATACCCGGTTGCCGAGCTCGCCGTCGCTGCCGGGCGCCCGGACGCTCACCGGCACCATCGCCCGCACGGTGCTCGCGGCGAGCACCGGCTCGCCCCGGTCCGACAGCCAGCGCCGCAGACCGCCCGCGACCACCGCGAGCACCACGTCGTTGACCGTGCCGCCGTGCTCCTTGCGGATGGTCTTGTAGTCGTCGAGGTCGCCCGCCGACGTGCCGAAGCGGCGGTGCTGCCCGATCGCGGCGTTGAGCGGGTGGACCGGGGCCGATCGGGACGCGACGCGGGCAGCCGACAGCATCGCGCCGCCGGTCTGCACCGCGGTGCGCAGGTCGGTGACGGTGGTGCGGACGGTGTCGAGCACCGATCGGGGGCGGCGCAGCTGTTCAGCGACGGCAGTGCCCAGCAGCTCCAGCGGCGACGGCTCGGGCGCCGGGGCCCAGGTGTCGGGCGGTGAGCTGCGCGGCTCCGGGGTGACGTCGAGCAGCACGGCGCCGATGTCGATCGAGCTCAGGCCGTCGACCATGGCATGGTGGGTCTTCGTGACGATCGCGACCCTGCCGTCGGCGAGGCCCTCCACCAGGTAGATCTCCCACAGCGGCCGGGAGCGGTCGAGCTGGCGGCTCTGCAGCCTGCCCACCAGCTCGCGCAGCTGCTCGGGGCCGCCCGGGGCGGGCAGCGCCGAGCGCCGCACGTGGTAGGCGAGGTCGAAGTCCGGGTCGTCGACCCAGACCGGCAGGCCCATGCGGGCCGGCACCTCGCGGACCTTCTGCCGGTAGCGGGGCACCGCGGCGAGCCGCTCCCCGATCAGCGTGACGAAGCCGTCGGCGTCGAAGCCCTGCTCGGGAGGGTCGAACGTCATGACGCCGCCCACGTGCATGGCCGTGGTCAGCTCCTCCATGAAGAGGAACGACGAGTCGAGCGGCGACAGCCGGTCAGGCATGGGCAACCTCCGCGTCGAGTAATACCTACTCGACGGTAGCTCAGCTCGGCGGCGCGTGGGGGGATCGGGCCACGAAACGGGCGATGGCCTGCGGATCCGCTGCCGGATGGGTGTGCAGGAACGACGCGTGGACTCCGCCCGCCACGAAACCCTCCGGTTCCCCACCCCGCCAGGCCCAGGCCGCTGAGCTGCCGGAACGCGGGGTGACGGCGCAGCGGTGGAACTCGTGGCCCGACACCCGGGAGCCCGCAGGGAACAGCGCTGAGTCCGTGAGCGCGACGGCGTCGCGGTAGCCGAGCGTGAGCCGCCCGGTCATGGCCGCGCTCGCGGGCAGCACCCCGCACATCGGCGCGCCGTCGAGCTGTTCGCACAGGTAGAGCAGGCCACCGCACTCGGCGTGCACCGGCGCCCCGGACGCCCCCAGCACGCGGACGGCCGCCCGCAGCGGCGCGTTGGCCCCGAGCGCGCCCACGTGTTCCTCGGGGAACCCGCCGGGCAGCACCAGCGCAGCCGTCCCTTCGGGGAGGCGCTCCTCGAGCAGCGGATCGACGGTGACCACCTCGGCACCGGCCGCGGCCAGCACCTCGGCGTGCTCGGCGTAGCCGAACGTGAACGCCGGCCCGCCGAACATCGCGACCACCGGCCGTCCGGGCACCGGCTCGACGTCCGGCGTCCAGGCCGGACCGGCCGGGAGCGGCTCGGCCAGCGCCACCACCGCGTCGAGGTCGACGTGGGCGGTGACGAGCTCGGCCATGGCGTCGACCGCGGCGACCGCCGCCGCCCCGTGCTCGGCGGCGGTGATGAGCCCGAGATGGCGCGACGGCACGGCCAGCGCGTCGCGGCGCGGGAGCGCGCCGAGCACGTCGAGCCCGACCTCGGCGGCGGCCGCACGCAGCACCGACTCGTGCCGCTCGCTGCCGACCTTGTTGAGCACGACGCCTGCGATGCGCACCGTCGGGTCGAACGAACGGAACCCGTGCAGCAGCGCGGCCAGGCTGCGCGACTGCCCGCGACAGTCCACCACCAGCACGACCGGTGCGCCCAGCAGCGTCGCGACCTGCGCGGTCGAGCCGTAGCCGTCGGCGACCCTGCCGTCGAACAGGCCCATGACGCCCTCGACGACGGCCACCTCGGCGCCGGCGGCGCCGTGGCGGGCCAGCGGCGCGATGCGGTCGGCGCCCACCATGACGGGGTCGAGGTTACGGCCGGGCCGACCGGCCGCGAGGGTGTGGTAGCCGGGGTCGACGTAGTCGGGGCCGACCTTGAACGGCGCCACCGCGGTGCCCCGGCGGCGCAGCGCGGCCATCAGGCCGGTGGCGACGGTGGTCTTGCCGCTGCCCGACGCCGGAGCGGCGACGACCAGCGCCCGGGCCGGCTTCAGTGGTCCGCCACGTTCAGTGGCCCAGCACCGGGTGCGGGACGTACGGCTTCTCCAGCGCGGCGATCTCGTCGTCGGTGAGCACGACGTCGACGGCGGCCACGGCGTCCTCGATGTGACCGGGCTTCGTGGCACCGACGACCGGGGCGGTGATCACGTCCTTGTCGAGCATCCACGCCAGCGCCACCTGTGCGGGCGGCAGGCCGCGGGACTCGGCCACGTCACGCACGGCGTCGACGACGGCGAAGTCGGCCGCCGCCGATTCGGGGGTGGCGTACATGCGGTCGGCGATGCCGTCGCTGTTGGCGCGCGTGGTGACCTTGGCGTCGCGGGTGCGGTTGCCGGCCAGCACGCCGCGCGCGAGCGGGCTGTAGGGGATGACGCCGATGCCCTGGTCGGCGCAGAGCGCGTGCATCTCGCGCTCCTCCTCGCGGTAGATCAGGTTGTAGTGGTCCTGCATCGCGACGAACCGCGTCCAGCCGCCCAGGTCGGCGCTGTGCTGGGCCTTCGCGAACTGCCATGCGTACATGCTCGACGCGCCGATGTAGCGGGCCTTGCCGGCGCGCACGACGTCGTGCAGCGCCTCCATCGTCTCCTCGATCGGCGTCTCGGGATCCCAGCGGTGGATCTGGTAGAGGTCCACGTGGTCGGTGCCCAGCCGCGCGAGCGACTTGTCGATGCTCGCCATGATGTGCTTGCGCGAGAGCCCGCGGTCGTTGGGCCCGTCGCCCATGGGCATGAAGACCTTGGTGGCCAGCACGTAGTCGTCGCGGTCGGTGAAGAGCTCGCGCAGCAGCGTGCCGGTGACCTCCTCGCTGGCGCCGAGTGAGTACATGTCGGCGGTGTCGAAGAAGGTGATGCCGGCGTCGACGGCGGCGCGCACCAGCGGCCGGGAGGCGTCGAGGTCGAGCACCCACTCCCGCCACAGCGGCGTGCCGTAGCTCATCATGCCCAGGCAGATCCGCGAGACCTGCAACCCGGTTGCACCCAGCCGCGTGTACTCCACGCCAGCGACCCTACTGACCCACCAGGCCCGCGACCACGCCCCTAACCCCGTCGAGAACGACGTTGCCATGATCGACAGGCCCTTTTGATCATGACAACGTCGTTCTCGACGGTTGCGGGAGGGCGGTGGCGGTGCCGGTTACCTGGATCTGGTCGGAGTCCGCCGTGATGTCGACGAGCAGGCGGCTGGGCCGGCCCATGTCGACACCCTGCAGGATCGTGACGGTCGCGGGCAGCTCCACCAGCCCCAGCGCCCGCAGGTAGCCGCCGAAGGCCGCCGCCGCCGCACCCGTCGCCGGGTCCTCCACCACGCCACCGGGCGGGAACGGGTCGCGGGCGTGGAACGTGGTGGAGCTCTCCGCCCAGACCAGGTGCACGGTGACCCAGTTCCGCTCGGCCATCAGCGCCGCGAGCGCCGGGTAGTCGTAGTCGAGCGCGGCCAGCAGCGCCCGCTCGCGCACGGCGAGCACGAGGTGGTCGTTGCCCGCGAACGCGACGTGGGCGGGGTAGCGCGGGTCGAGATCGGCCGCCTCCCAGCGCAGCGCGGCCAGTGCGGCGTCGAGCTCGGCCGGGTCCGCGGCACGGGTGCGGGTGGGCGGGCTGGTCAGCGTGGCCGTCACGCCGTCGGGTCCGGCGGCGGTCTCCACGACGACGGGGCCGGCGAGCGTGTCGAACCGGCGGCGGCCGGCCCCGTCACGCTCCGCGAGTGCCACGGCCGTCGCGATCGTGGCGTGCCCGCAGAACGCCACCTCGGCCTGCGGGCTGAAGTACCGCACGCGGTAGCCCTCACCCGTCACCTCGACGAAGGCGGTCTCGGAGTAGCCGATCTCGGCCGCGACGGCGAGCCGCTCCGCATCGTCGAGTCCGGCTGCGTCGAGGACGACACCGGCGGGGTTGCCGCCCGCACCCTTGTCGGTGAACGCTGCGTAGCGGAGCACGGACGTGGCGGTTTCGGTCATGAGCCCATGGTTGCGCCGCCACCCCATCATGTCCAACGATGGATCCCGATACCATCCATCGCAAATCGGAATGGGCCGCCATGGACTCCGAACTGCTCCGCACGTTCACCGCGGTCGTCGGCAGCCGCAGCTTCACCGCGGCCGCCCGCGAGCTGGGCTACGTCCAGTCGACGGTGACGGGCCACGTCCACACGCTCGAACGGCAGCTGGGCGCCCGGCTGCTCGACCGGCTGCCCGCGGGCGCCGTCCCCACCGAGGCCGGCCTGCGCCTGCTGCCCTACGCCGAGCAGCTGCTCGACCTGCAGGCGCGCATGCTCGCCGACGTCCCGGCCGGGCCCGGACCCGTCGCCGGACCGGTGCGCCTGCTGGCGCCGGAGTCGCTGTGCGCCTACCGCCTCGCCGCGTTCGTCGCGGGCCTGCGCGCCGAGCTGCCCGAGGTGCGGCTGTCGCTGGGGCCCGGCGGCACCGCCGCCGCGCTCGACGCCGTGCGGCGCGGCTCCGTCGACATCGCGCTCGTACTGGAGCCCGCGCTCACCGCCGCCGACGTGGTGCTCGAGCCGATCGGGGCCGAGGAGCTGCTCCTGCTCGCAGCGCCGACCCTGCTGCCCGCCCGGGAGCTCGCCTGGGCCGACCTGGCCGGGCACGACACGCTGCTGCTAGAGGACGGCTGCAGCTACAGCGACGACGTGGCCAGGCAGCTGCTGGCGGCGGGTCAGCCCGCGGCCCGCCGCACCCGGTTCGGCAGCATCGAGACCGTCAAGCACTGCGTGGCGGCCGGGCTGGGCTGGACGGTGCTACCCGCCGTCACCGTCGGGGCCGAGGTGCGGGCGGGCGCGCTGGAAGTGGTGCCCGGGCCGGCGCTGACCCCCTGCGGCGTCCTGCTCGCCACCCATCCCGGACGGTTGCGCGGTCCCGCGACGGAGCTCGTGCTGGACCGGCTGCACAACCTGTGGTGACGCCGTGGCTGCCGCAGATCACCACTCGATGCCGCGCTGACCCTTCTGCCCGGCGTCCATCGGGTGCTTGATCTTCGTCGTCTGCATCACGAGATCGGCGGCCTCGATCAGCTCCGGTGCGGCGTCGCGCCCGGTGATGATCACGTGCTGGCGCCCTTCGCGGGCCGCGAGCACCTCGACCACCTCGTGGACGTCCACCCAGCCCCACTTCATCGGGTAGGTGAACTCGTCGAGCACGTAGACGTCGTGGGTCTGCGCCTCGATCCGGCGGCGGATCTCCGCCCAGCCCTCGGCGGCGGCCGCGGCGTGGTCCTCGTCGGAACCGGCCTTGCGGCTCCAGGACCAGCCCTCCCCCATCTTGTGCCACTCGACGGGGCCGCCCTCACCGGTGTCGGCGTGCACCTGCCCGAGCGCGCGGAACGCCGTCTCCTCGCCGACCTTCCAGCGCGCCGACTTCACGAACTGGAACACCCCGATCGACCAGCCCTGGCTCCAGCCGCGCAGGGCGAGCCCGAACGCGGCCGTCGACTTGCCCTTCATCTCGCCGGTGTGCACGACGAGCAGCGGGCGGTTGCGGCGCTGGCGGGTGGTGAGCCCGTCGTCCGGAACGCTGGTGACCTGACCCTGCGGCATGGTTGTTCTCCTCGCCCCCGGTTGCAGGAAAGCCACTTTCCCGCAACGTCATGGCAGGAAAGTGGCTTTCCTGCAATCCCGAACTACGCCGCGCGCACCGCGTGCACCACCCCGGCGATGTGGTCGGCCGACAGCTCCCCGACCCCCACCAGCATCCCGCCCGCCGCGATAGCGACCTGCCCGGCCAGCCCCAGCCGCACCGGCCCGCGTTCGCAGTCGACCACCACCGTGGCCACCCCGTCGGCGGCCAGCAGCTCGGCCGCGCGGCATGCGTCGCGCACCGGGTCATTGCCCGGGCGCGCGGCCACCGTGGCCCGCCCGTCGGTGAGCAGCACCAGCAGCGCGCGCCGGCGCGGGTCGCGCAGCCGTTCGACGGCCAGCACCCTGCGCGCCCGCAGCAGCCCGTCGGCGAGCGGGGTGCGACCGCCGGTGCGCAGCCCGGTCAGCCGCGCCTGTGCCGCCGGCACGCTGGAGGTCGGCGGCAGCAGCAGCTCCGCCCCGGCCGCCCGGAACGAGACGAGCCCGACCTTGTCGCGCCGCTCGTAGGCGTCGCGCAGCAACGACAGCACCGCGCCGGTCACGGCCGCCATCCGCGACCGCGCCGCCATCGACCCCGACGCGTCGACGGCGAAGAGCACGAGGTTGCCCTCGCGGCCCTCGCGCACCGCGGCGCGCAGGTCGTCGTGGCGCAGCAGCAGGCGGCCGTCACGGCCCCGGGCGAGCTGGTGCGGGGCGGCCGCAACGATCGAGGCCGGCAGGTGCACGTCCGACGCGCGGCGGGGGGCGGCGTCCGACGCCCGCACCACCCGCCCGGTGTCGGTGCGCGCCCGCGACCGCTTGCCCGGCGCACCTTCGCCCAGCCCCGGTACCTGCAGCAGTCGAGCCTTGAACGGCGTACCGGGCGGCGGCGCGGTCTGCGACGGGCCGTCGCCGGACGGGCGGGGTCGACCCGCGCTGTCCTGGGGACCCGCATCGGGCGGCGGCGCCCCGCCGCCATCCCCGTCGCCCCCGCCATCGGGCGGCTCCGGCGGGTCCTCGGGGTCGGCTGCGTCGCGCAGCGCGTCATCGAGTGCCTGGTCGTCCACGCCCGGCTCGTCGAACGGGTCACGGCGACGGCGGTGCGGCAACGCGAGCCGCGCGGCCACCCGCACGTCCTCCTCGGCAACGGCGTCGGCGCCACGCCACGCGGCATGCGCGACGGCGGCACGCGCGATCACGAGGTCGGCGCGCATCCCGTCGACGTCGAACGCGGCGCACACCGAGGCGATCCGCCGCAGCTCGGCGTCGGGCAGCACCACCGCGGCGACACGCGCCTGGGCGGCGACGATCCGCTCGGCGGTGTCGGCGTCGGCGGCGTGCCACTTCGCCGCGAACCCGGCCGGGTCGGCCTCGAACGCCAGCCGGCGCCGCACCACCTCGACCCGGGTGTCGACGTCGCGCGCGGCCCGCACCTCGACGGCGAGCCCGAAGCGGTCGAGCAGCTGCGGGCGCAGCTCGCCCTCCTCCGGGTTCATCGTGCCGACCAGCAGGAACCGCGCGGCGTGCGAGACCGACACGCCGTCGCGCTCGACGTGGGCGCGGCCCATGGCGGCGGCGTCGAGCAGCAGGTCGACGAGGTGGTCGTGCAGCAGGTTGACCTCGTCGACGTAGAGCACGCCGCGGTGCGCGTCGGCGAGCAGCCCGGGCTGGTAGGCCCGCACGCCCTCGGACAGGGCACGCTCCAGGTCCAGCGAGCCGACGAGCCGGTCCTCGGTGGCACCGACGGGCAGCTCGACGAGCCGCGCCGGGCGGGTCTCGCGCGCCGCCCCGCCGTGCGGGCCGTCCGGGCAGTCGGGGTCGGGCTCGCCGGGATCGCAGCCGAAGCGACAGCCGGGCACCACCGCCAGCGCGGGCAGCAACGCTGCGAGCGCGCGCACGGCCGTCGACTTGGCGGTGCCCTTCTCCCCGCGCACCAGCACGCCGCCGACGCCCGGGTGCACGGCGTTGAGCAGCAGGGCGAGCCGCAGGTCGTCGTGGCCGACGACGGCGGAGAAGGGGAAACCGGGAGTGCTCATCGGGGCGAGCCTGCCAGACCGGAGGTCACGATCGGGAGATCCGCGGCCGCACCGTGATTGATGACATGTTCAAGTGAGGTGGTGTCGAGGTGCTGTTCGACGAGGTCACCGAGCAGGTCGAGCTGCGCGGTCCGTTCCGCGGCGAACGACGTGTCCGGTGCGGCGACGAAGCCCGTTCGCCCGGCCTGCTGCGCGACACGGGCCAGCAGCTCCCGGCGGAACGCGTCGTTCTCGAGCAGGCCGTGCCAGTGCGTCCCCACGACGGCCCCGGCGACGGAGCCCTCGGACCCGATCAGGCCGGGGTCGCCGCTGCGCGTGACGCGGCCGTGGTGGATCTCGTAGCCGCTCACGGCGTGGCCCCAGGCGACGCCGTTCGGGTTGCCGAGGTGCTTCTCGGCGTCGAACTCGACCTCGAGATCCAGCAGGCCCAGCCCGTCGGCGCTGCCGCCCTCCACACCGTGCGGGTCGGCGATCCGGCACCCCAGCATCTGGTAGCCGCCGCAGATGCCGAGCACGGGCCTGCCTGCCTTCGCGTGCTCGACGACTGCGGCCGCTAGCCCGGTGCGGCGCAGCCACGCCAGGTCGTCGACCGTCGACTTGGACCCCGGCAGCACCACCAGGTCCACGTCGTGCAGCCGCGACGGCTCGGTCGCGTAGCGGACGGCGACCCCGGGTTCGCAGGCCAGCGCCTCGGCGTCGGTGGCGTTGGAGATCCGCGGCAGCCGGATCACGGCCACGCGCAGCCACTGCGAGCCCTGCGGCGGGGCGGGGCGCCCGAGCACGCCGTCGGCGACGGCTCCGAGCGAGTCCTCGGCGTCGAGCCACAGCCCGTCGGCCCACGGCACGACCCCGAACGTCGGACGGCCGGTGAGGGCGCGGAGCTGGTCGAGCCCCGGCGCGAGCAGACCGGGATCGCCCCGGAACTTGTTGATCACGAATCCGGCGATGCGGGCCTGGTCGGCCGCGTCGAGCACCGCGACGGTGCCGAACAGGTGGGCCAGCACGCCACCCCGGTCGATGTCGCCGACCACGATCACCGGCAGGTCGGCGGCCTGCGCCAGCCCCATGTTCGCGATGTCGGAGCGGCGCAGGTTGATCTCCGCTGGCGAGCCGGCGCCCTCGCAGACCACGACGTCGTAGCGCTTGCGCAGGTCGGCGAGCGTGTCGCTGACGACGTCGAGCAGTGCGGACTTGCGCTCGTAGTAGGAGCGCGCGCTCACCGTGCCGTCGACGCGGCCGAGCACCACCACCTGCGAGCTGCGGTCGCTGCCCGGTTTGAGCAGCACCGGGTTGAACGCGACGCTGGGTGCGAGCCCGCACGCGTGCGCCTGCATCGCCTGCGCCCGCCCGATCTCGCCGCCGTCGGCCGTCACGACCGAGTTGTTGGACATGTTCTGCGCCTTGAACGGCGCCACCGACACCCCCCGGCGGGCGAGCCACCGGCAGAGCCCCGCCACCAGCGCGCTCTTCCCGGCGTCGGACGTCGTACCCGCCACCAGCAGCGCGCCCCGCAGCTCACCCACGCGCGCCACCGTACGTCGAGAACGACGTTGCCATGATCAGAAGGGCCTGTTGATCACGACAACGTCGTTCTCGACGGTCAGGCGGGGGCGCAGATGCCCGCCGGGGCACCGCCGGTCGCGATGTTGGCCGTCCAGGTGTTGGCCGTGCCTGCCGTCGCGGTGCCGGCACTGAGGTCCTTGCAGTCCAGCACCCCGCTGAGCCCGACGAGGCTGTGGCTGACCAGCACGCCGTTGTTGTCGGCGTCGAGCAGGATCCCGACCGCGGTGCTGGCGCTCACCGTGTTGTCGGTGACGGTGCCCGAGACCTGGCCGGTGAGCCGGATGCCGTTCTGCCGGGCGGTGACGGTGTTGCCGGAGACGACGAAACCGGTGTTGCCGGGGCCGAACTCGTTGCTGATGCGGATCCCGGCCGACGCGCCGCCCTCGATCGTGTTCATCGTGGCCTCGGCCCCGATCGTGTTCCCCGCGAGGAAGATCGCGTTGCCCACGACCGGAGGTGAAGCGCCGGGCGGGCCGCGCCGCACGGTGTTGCGGTTGATCGTCGGCGCGTCGGCGTTCATGACCACCGCGAACGTCGAGTCGTCGATGCTGGAGTTGAGGTCGATGCGCAGCTTCGACGAGGGTCGGGCGGGATCACCCGCCGTGTTCACCGCGGCCGAGGTGTGGCCGCGGAAACTGTTCTCGATGATCAGCAGGTCGTTGCCGGGGCCGCAGCACACGAGCACGCCGGCGCCCCCGGCACCGCCAGTGCGGTTGTTCGCGACGAACCGGTTGTGGCTGATGCGGCTCGGGACGGCGCCGTCGGAGCTCAGCGCCACCCCGTTGGAGGTGTCGGTGATGATGTTGTCGGCGATCGTGAAGCCACTTCCACCGCCGGAGGCGTCGACGCCGGCCGCGGCGACCGCGTCGGTGCCCGCATCCCGGATCGTGAAGCCGTCCACCGTGACACCCGAGACCCCAGCGGCGATCCGCACACCAGGCCCGCCACCAGCGTCGATGACGGATTCGGCGGCGGCGGCCGTGCGACCGGCACGCGCGTCGCGGCCCGCCATGGCCCCCCTCAGCGTGATCGGCCGCGTCACCTCGACGGTGCCGGGGTAGGTCCCGGCGCAGACGTTGATCGTCGCGCCCGACGGTGCGGCGGCGACGGCGGCGATCACCGTCGGGTAGGCGGGAGCCGGGCAGCCAGGGCCGGGCGCACCGGCGACGATGGGTGCGGGAGCGGCCGTCGCCGCGGCTGCCGGAAGTGCTCCGGCGGCGCCGAGTGCCAGTACCGCGCAGGTCACGAGCGCGCCGCGGCGCAGGAACGCCCGTCGCGATCCGGAGCCGGAGGCTCCCGACATCCCCTCACCTCCGGGATCCGCTGCACCCGCCCCGCGATCATGACGACTCACCGTCGCGCAGCAGCGACCCGCTGTGAGGGAATGCCACCGGGACGGGTGACACCCGGTTGCGGACGCCCACCTGCGCCGCTACTGGACGGATGCGCCTACCGTGGGTGCGTGCGGTTCCTGTTGCGCCCGGGCTGGCTGGTGTTCGTCGCCGTTGTCGTGGCGTTCGCGATCGCCTGCTACACGCTGCTCGCGCCGTGGCAGTTCGGCCGCGAGGCCGAGCGCGACGCCCAGCAGCACGCCATCGACGTCTCCTACGCCACAGCGCCGGTTCCGCTGGCCACCCTCTCCCCCGCCGGCAGCGGCGTGACGCCCGGGATCGAGTGGCGCCAGGTCACCGTCACGGGCACCTACCTCCCCGACGCCGAGGCGCTGGTGCGGCTGCGGGTGATCGACGGCAAGCCCGCGTTCGAGGCGCTCACGCCCTTCCGCACCGACGACGGGCGGCTGATCACCGTCGACCGCGGCTACGTCACCGCTCCCAGCGGCACCGTCATCCCGCCGTTCGCCGCCGCACCCACCGGGCCGGTCACGCTCACCGCGCGCCTGCGCGTCGACGAGCTCGACGCCGACAACCGTCCGGTGTTCACCGCCGACGGCCACCGGCAGCTCTACTCCGCCGACTCCCGCACGCTCGCCGCGTCCGCCCGGCTGGCGCTGGAGCCCGGTTACCTGCAGCTGGCGGCCGACCAGCCCGGCGTGCTCGGGCCGCTGGCCGTCACGCCCGCGACGGGGGCCGGTGCGGCGCCGTTCACCAACTTCTCCTACGCGCTGCAGTGGCTCACGTTCGGCGCCATCGCGCTGTTCGCCATGGCCTACTTCGTGCGGCTGGAGCTGCTGCAGCGCCGCGGCCGGGCCACCACCCGCTCCGACGTGCGCCGCGCGCTGGCAGGCGACGACGACGAGCCGGCGCCTGCACCCGGCCCCGCCACGCCCGCGGGCGAGACTCCCCTGTCGGACCGCTACGGCCGGTAGGCCGATGTCGGGTCGTTCTGGCTGACGGGCGAGCGCTCGGGGCGTTGTGGGTGTGGGCCGGGCGGTGGGATGGGCTGCCTCATGGAACCTTGTGGCTCGGCAGCCAGGCGGTCTACCGCCACAGGGAACCATGTGGCTACCCAGCCGGCTGCAAGGACAAGGACCAGCTGCAACCCGCCACAATCGCGAGGAACCGGCGGCTCTGCCGCACGGCACGCCACCCAGTACCCGGCGAGCGCCCGGTGAATACCCGCCGATTCAGTCGTCGTGCCACGTGGGCAAGACCAGCGTGGTGTTCATGCGGCGCAGCTCGTCGCGATGCAGTGCGCTGAGCGTGCCGAGTATCCGGTTGCCCTCCCCGGTGAGCACGACCCGCACCACCCGGGCGTCCTCGGCGTGCGCGGCGCGCTCCACCAGTCCCTGGCGCTGCGCGCGGGTGACGAGCTCGACCACGCTGTGGTGGCGCAGCTGCAGCCGCTCGGCCAGCTCGCCGACCGTGGCCCACTCGCGCTCGGGGAAGCCCTTGAGTGCCAGCAGCAGCTGGTAGTGCTGCGGGGTGAGGCCGTGCTCGCGGACGGTCTCCTCGCTGAAGCGCAGGTAGCGCCGGATCCCGAACCGGAACCGGGCGAGCGCCTCGAAATCCTGCTTGGTGAGCGGCTCCGGCCCCGCGTCACCCTGGTGTACCGCCACCCGTCCATGACACCACGGCTGCGACGGCCGCGGGGCCTGGCACTCCATTAATATCGTGTTACGATACAAATATGCTGAACGACGACGAGCGAGAGGCACTGCGCCGTGTCGAACACGACGTGATCGCCGACGACCCCGCATTCGCCCGTTCCTTCGAGGCTCGCCTCGCCCGGCTGGCCCGGGTACATCGCCGACGAGGGCTCAGCGTCGCGATCGCGGTCTCGGTGGCATTCGTACTCGGCACGCTGGCGCTGGTCTCCGGATCGGCGACGGGCGCGCTCGCCATCATGGTCATCACCGCGTTGATCTGGTTCGCCTGGCACCACACCGGTGCCGGGACGTCCTGAGCGGCCACCGTGCCGCCGCCCGATCCGCGGGCCGTCGTCGTCGGCGTCGACGGGTCCGGCTCCGCTGACGACGCTGTCTGCTGGGCCGCCGCCGAGGCCGCTGCCCGTCGGTGCCCGCTGCACCTCGTGCACGCGCAGCGACCGCCGCTGCTCATCGATCCCTACGGTGTCGCCCTGCCGGTCGACGGCGTGCTGGGACACCGGACGGCGGCCGCGGCCGCGCTGCGAGACGCCCGGTCGCTGGCGCGTGACGTCGCGTCGGAGATCACGGTGTCGACCCGGCTGAGCTCGGGACCGCCCACCCGTGCACTGCTGCAGGCCACGCAGCACGCCCAACTTCTCGTGATCGGCGGCTTCGCCCGGTCGAGCCTGTACGACCGACTGGCGAGGTCGGTGTCGAGCCGCACGGTCACGCAGGCCCGGTGCCCGGTCGCGGTCATTCGTCGAGACACCCGGCGGCCCGGACGCGGCGGGGGCCCGCGGGTGGTCGTCGGCGTCGGCCGTGGCGCGTCCGGAGCGCGGACGATCGAGTTCGCGTTCCGCGCGGCCCGCCAGCGCGGGGTGCCGCTCGTGGCCGTCCACGCGTGGACCCCCGATCTCCCGGCGGATCTCGAGGCCGTGTCCGGATCCGCGGCCGCCGCGGCCGACGAGGGGCGGGCCGCCCTCGAGCAGGCGCTCGCGAGCTGGCAGGCCCGGTTCGGCGACGTCGCCGTCAGCCTCGCGCTCCGGCACGCCGATCCGGCACACGCGGTGATCGGGGAGTCGGCCGGCGCCGCACTGCTCGTCGTCGGAGCCCGCGAACGGCGGGGCCTGCGCCGGACGCTGCTCGGGTCCGTCAGCCGCACGGTCCTGCAGCAGGCCGGTTGCCCGGTGGTGATCGTGCAGAACGGCCACGGGACGGCGCCGGGCCCCACCCCGGCCGCGCGGCACGGCGCCGGGCCGTGATGGGCTTCTGACGTGCACACCGACCCCGCGTGGATCGTTCAGGCCGCCGCCCCGTTCGTGTGGTGGGGCGCGGTGCTCGCGATCTCCTTCCTCGAGGCCCCGCTGAAGTTCCGGGCGCCCGGCATCACCCGCGAGCTGGGTCTGGGCATCGGCAGGCTCGTGTTCCGCGCCCTCAACATCGCCGAGGTCGTGCTCGCCGCGGCGCTCACCGTCGCCGTGCTCGCCGGCCCCCCGGGCACCCCGACGCTCGCCACCACCACGCTGCTCGCGCTCTGGGTGCTGCTGGTCGTCCAGCTGGCCATCCTCCGCCCGCGGCTCACGCGGCGCACGCGGGCCCTGCTGGCGGGCGCGGTATCGCCACCGTCTCGACTGCACCTGGCCTACATCGCGCTGGAGGGCGTCAAGGCCGTGCTGCTGCCCGTGCTCGGGATCGCGCTGCTGGCTCGCGGGTGATCAGGTGCGGCGCACCCGGTCCAGCGCGCGCTCTGCCTCGGCGACGAGCACGCCCACCAGCTCCGCCGCCGGTTCCGTGCCGGTGATCAGGTCGATGGCCTCGCTCGCCCACACCGGCAGCACGTCGAGGTCCCCGCGCGCGACGCCGTCCCGGAACGCCCGCCGCGCGTCGGCGTCGCGCTCGAGCTCGTCCTCCCGCCCGTCCCAGCGCTCCCAGAACGCGTTGCGCAACGTCCGCGCCGGGTAGCGCGCCGGCCAGCCGGCGTCGGCGGCCACGTCCAGGACACGGCTGCGCCCGGTGTCGCCGCCGCGGCCGTCGATGATCGCCTTGAGCGCCTCGGGCGGGGAGAGTGCCTCGGGCGTCACCTGGAACCGCGTGCCGACCAGCGCCCCCGCGGCACCCAGCGCGAGCGCGGCGGCCAGGCCCCGGCCGTCGGCGATGCCGCCGGCCGCGAGCACGGGCGTCGCACCGGCGATGTCGACGACGGCGGGGACGAACGGCAGCGTGGCCCGTGCGCTCCCCGGCCCACCCGTGTGACCGCCGGCCTCGCTCCCCTGCGCGATCACGACGTCGGCTCCGGCATCGAGTGCCTGCTTGGCCCCGTCGAGGTCGGCGACCTGCACGATCAGCGTGACGTCCGCGGCCCGGACCCGCGAGGCGAACGGCGTCGGGTCACCGAAGGACAGCACCAGCGCGGCCGGGCGCCGCTCCAGCACCCACGCGACCGTCGCCTCGTCGACGGCCCAGGTGAGCAGCCCGACGCCCCACGGCAGCGCCGTGCGCTCGGTGACCAGCGCGCACTCGCGCTCCAGCACCTCGCGCCGGCCGCGACCGCCGCCGATCAGGCCCAGCCCGCCACCGTTGGAGACCGCGGCCGTCAGCGCCCCGCCTGCGCAGTCGCCCATGGGCGCCAGCGCAACCGGGTGCCGGACCGCCATCAGCTCGGTGAAGCTCGTCGTCAGTGCCATGGCGCCATCCTCGCCGTCGGGCCGGGTCACCGGAATAGGCCCTCGAGCGATTTAGTTGAATGCTCAGCAAGTTGGGCCGTACCGGAGGAGATGCAACGCCATGCAGTTCGGGATCTTCACCGTCGGGGACGTCGCCACCGACCCGACCACCGGCCGCACGCCGTCCGAGCACGAGCGGATCGCGGCCATGGTGACGCTCGCAACCCGCGCGGAGGAGGTGGGCCTGGACGTCTTCGCGATGGGAGAGCACCACAACCCGCCGTTCATCCCGTCCTCGCCGACGACGATCCTCGGCTACATCGCGGCACGCACCACGAAGCTGCTCCTGTCGACCTCCACCACGTTGATCACCACCAACGACCCCGTCAAGATCGCCGAGGACTACGCGACCCTGCAGCACCTCTCCGACGGCCGCGTGGACCTGATGATGGGCCGCGGCAACACCGGCCCCGTCTACCCGTGGTTCGGCAAGGACATCCGCGACGGCATCGAGCTCGCTGTCGAGAACTACGCGCTGCTGCACCGGCTCTGGCGCGAGGACGTGGTCGACTGGCAGGGCGAGCACCGCACGCCGCTGCAGGGCTTCACCGCGACGCCGCGCCCGCTCGACGGCGTGCCGCCGTTCGTCTGGCACGGCTCGATCCGCAGCCCCGAGATCGCCGAGCAGGCGGCGTACTACGGCGACGGCTTCTTCGCCAACAACATCTTCTGGCCCGCGTCGCACACGGCGAAGCTGATCGGGCTCTACCGCAGGCGGTTCGAGCACTACGGGCACGGCAGTGCCGATCAGGCGATCGTCGGGCTCGGCGGCCAGGTGTTCATGCGCCGCAACTCCCAGGACGCGATCCGGGAGTTCCGGCCGCACTTCGCGGCGTCGCCGATCTACGGCGGCGGCCCGTCGCTGGAGGAGACGATGCGCGAGACCCCGCTCGTGGTCGGCAGCCCGCAGCAGGTGATCGACCGGACGCTGCAGTTCCGCGAGGACTTCGGCGACTACCAGCGCCAGCTGATCAACGTCGACGGCCTCGGCCTGCCACTGGACGTCGCGCTCGAGCAGCTCGACATGCTCGGCTCCGAGGTGATCCCGGTGCTGCGCAAGGAGTTCGACGCGCTGCGTCCCGCGCACGTCCCCGAGGCACCGACGCACGCGTCGCTGGTGGCGGCGGCCACCGTGGGGGCGGGGCGATGACCACGCGGCACCTCGTGGTCATCTCGGCGGGCCTGCGGCAGCCGTCGTCCACGAGGCTGCTCGCCGACCGGCTCGCGGCGGCGACGCAGGACTCGCTGCCCGGGCTCGACGTCCGGCACGTGGAGCTGCGCGAGATCGGCCACGACCTGGTCAACGCGATGGTCACCGGCTTCCCTGCGGCGGGGCTGCGCGAGGTGACCGACGCCGTGGCGGCAGCCGATGGCCTCGTCGCCGTGACGCCGACGCTCAACGGCTCCTACAGCGGGCTGTTCAAGTCGTTCTTCGACGTGCTCGACGAGGGCACGCTGGCCGGCGTCCCGGTGCTCATCGGGGCGACCGGCGGAACGGCCCGGCATTCGCTCGTCCTGGAGCACGCGCTGCGCCCGCTGTTCACCTACCTGCGCGGGGTCGTCGTCTCGACCTCGGTGTACGCCGCCACCGAGGACTGGGGCACCGAGAGTGGGCTGCCCGCCCGGATCGAGCGTGCCGCCGGAGAGCTCGCGGCGCAGCTGCGGCTGCGCGAACCCCGGGTCGTCGTGGACGCGCTCGACGACGTCACACCGTTCGCGCAGCTGCTCGCCCCCTGACCCGACCGCCTCACGCCCGCTCCACATGTTCGCTTATGCTCCGTTTACTTAGGTAAGCCTACAAAAGGAGCGGGCATGGCGCGATCGGCGATCAGGGCACTGGCGGTGGGCGCAGCCCTGCTGGGACTCGCGGCGTGCGGGACGCCGGCGAACACCCCGGCCCCGGCGGCGGCCGGGGCGTTCCCGATCATGTTGGCCGATGCCATGGGCCAGGTGACCATCCCGAAGCCGCCGGTGCGGATCGCCGCGCTCGACGCCAGCTACGTCGACGCCGCGATCGCGCTCGAGGCGCAGGTCGTGGCCTACACCGACTACCGCGGCATCACCGGCAAGCTGCCGAGCTACCTGGGAGCCGACGCCGAGACCTACGGCCGGGACGCGCAGTCCGTCGGCGACATCACCAGTCCCAGCCTGGAGAAGATCGCGGCGCTGCACCCGGATCTGATCGTCTCGGCGAAGGTGCGCCACGAGCAGGCGTACCCGCAGCTCAAGGGCATCGCGCCCACGGTGTTCAGCGCCACCACCGGGCCCACGTGGAAGGACAACATCCGGCTCCTCGGCACGGCACTGGGCCGCCCCGCGCTCGCCGATCAGAAGATCAGGGCCTACGAGGAGCGCGCCCGGCGCGTCGGTGACGCCGTGCGCGCCAAGCTGGGCCACAACCCGGTCATCTCGGTCGTCCGGTTCACCGACGAGGCCACCGTGCGGCTCTACTCGGCCACGTCGTTCTCCGGCAGCGTGATCAGCGACGCCGGTTTCGCGATCAACCCCACCGCCCGTGCCGTGGAGCCCGGCAAGATCAGCGCCAACCTCAGCCCGGAGCGGATCACCGATCTCGACGCCGAGTACCTCTTCGTCGCCACCTGGGGCGACGAGAAGGGCGCCTCAAAGGCTCAGCAGTCCACGTTCGAGACCAACCCGCTGTGGAGCAGGCTCACCGGGAAGATCCAGAACGTGGACGACCTCACCTGGATGACCGCGGTCGGGCTGCAGGGCGCGGGCGTGATCCTCGACGACATCGCGACGACGTTCGGCGTGGCCGCCACCTGAACCCCGCCACCTGAACCCCGTCACCCGGAGCCGACGGGCCGCCCCATCCGCTCGTCCCAGTCGGCACGCTCGCTCTCCGCCATCGCGTAGCCGCGGAACAGCGCGCGCATGGCGTCCGCCAGCGCCGCACGGTCGGACGGGCCGCGCTGCCACGCCAGCCGGTTGAGCGCGAACCCGTCGGCGAGCGCCACGAACGCCCGCGCACCCTCGTCGGCGCGCGGCGACCCGGCCGCCAGCAGCGCCGCGCGGGCGACCTCCTCGAACGCGGTGACCGCACCGCGCACTGCCGCGTGCAGGTCCGGCCGCCGGGACGCGTCGAGGTAGGCCTCGAACTGCGCCGCGTTCTCGACGTCGGACAGCGCGAGCAGGACGTCGACGAGCCGTTCGAGCGCGTCGGCGCGGCTGGGCTGCTCGTCCGCGATCTCGGCCACGACCTCGCCGAGCCGCTCCACGGAGCGCGCGACGACGCCGCTCAGCGCCTCGGTGACCATTTCGTCGAGCGAGGCGAAGAAGTAGCTCGTGGTGGACAGGGGCACGCCGGCGCGCTGCGCGATCGCGCGGTGCGTGGCGCCGCCGACGCCGTTCTCGGCAACGATCTCGACGGTGGCACGCAGCAGCGCCTCGCGCCGGGCGAGCCCGCTGGCGCGATGCGTGGCTGGTCGGATGGCCATGGCGGCAGCGTACCCGCAACTCTGGACATATGTCCGAACTTCTGCTTGAGTCTGGACGGATGTCCGATGTCGGACCAGTCGAAGGTCGAGATGCCGATGAGCCCCCGCACGGCCGCCCTGCTGCAACGCGCCGCCACCGCCGTGTTCCGGCTCGCCGGAGCCCTGCCCGAGTCGGTGCCGCTGCTGCGGTCGCGCGCACAGGTCGATCTCGAGTCGCAGGTCTTCGGCGGAGCCCCGATCCCGATGGGGTCGGTCGAGGACATCACCGTCGCGGGCACGATCCCGGCCCGGCGCTACCGCCCGCGGGGCGTCGCCCGGCCGTCGGCGCTGCTCGTCTACTTCCACGGCGGCGGGTTCGTGGTCGGCAGCCCGGACAGCTGCGACAGCGTGTTCCGGTTCCTCGCCGAGCACGCCGAGGTCGCCGTGCTGTCGGTCGACTACCGGCTCGCCCCCGAGCACCCGTTCCCGGCGGCCGTGGACGACGCCGTCGCCGCCTTCCGGTGGGCCGTCGCGAACGCCACGGCACTCGGCGTCGACCCGTACCGGATCGCGGTCTCCGGTGACAGCGCGGGCGGCAACCTCGCGGCCGTGGTCGCCCAGGTCACCGCTGCGGGACCCGCGCCCGCCTTCCAGCTGCTGTTCTTCCCCTGCACCGACATGGCGACGAAGAGCCGCTCGTTCGCGCTGTTCCCCGAGGGCTTCTTCCGCACCGAGGCCCAGATCGACTGGTACTACGGCCACTACCTGCCCGACGCCGCCACCGCGAAGGACCCGCGGGCCTCCCCGCTGCTGGCCGAGCACGTCGGCGGGCTGGCACTCTCGTTCGCGGGTGCGCCCCGATGACCGCCCGCCACGACGTGGTCGCGGCCTGCCACCGGCTGGCGGCCGCGGGCCTGCTGATCGGCACCGCCGGCAACGTCAGCGTGCGCACGGGCGACGAGGTCGCGATCACCGCGACGGGGGTCGTGCTCGGCGCGGCCACCCCCGCCGACGTCACGATCGTCGCTCTCGACGGCACCATCGTCGACGGCACGCTGGCACCGACCTCCGAGCTGGAGCTGCACCTGGGCGTCTACCGCGAGCTGGGCGCCGGTGCGGTCGTACACACCCACGCGCCGGTGTCCACGGCGATGTCCTGCGTGCTCGACGAGCTGCCGGTGATCCACTACCAGATGCTGCTGCTCGGCGGCGCCGTTCGCGTCGCCCCGTTCCACGCCTTCGGCACCCCCGAGCTCGCCGCCGCGGTGCTCGATGCACTGGACGGCAAGCTCGCCGCACTGATGGCCAACCACGGTTCCGTCACCCACGCCGCGACGCTCGACGGTGCCGTCGAGAACGCGCTGCTGCTCGAGTGGGCCTGCGCCGTCTACCGCGACGCGGCCGTGGTGGGCACCCCGCGCACGCTCGACGAGAGCCAGCAGCTCGCCGTCGTCGAGGCCGCACTCTCCCGCGGTTACGGCCGCACCCACACCCTCGACGAGGAGAAGAAGCCATGAACATCATCGCGCTGGGCGCCCACATGGTCGACGTGCTCGTGCGTCCCGTCGACGCCATCCCCGAGGGCCAGAACACGGCGCTGGTCGAGGACATCCGGATGACGGCGGCCGGCACCGCGGCAGGCACCGCGCTCACGCTGGCCAAGCTGGGCGCCACCGTCCGCACCACCGGCGCGATCGGTGACGACCCGACCGGCGACCTGCTGTTGTCACTGCTGCAGCGCGCCGGTGTCGGCACCGAGCTGATCGTGCGCAAGGCGGGCGTCGCGACGTCGGCCACGGTGCTGCCGATCCGGCCCAACGGCGAGCGTCCGACCCTGCACCTGCTCGGCGCGAACCTCGCCTACGAGCTCGCCGACGTGCCGTGGGACGCGCTCGCCGGGGCCGACCACGTGCACGTCGGCGGGCCGGAGCTGCTCGGCCCCGACAAGGCCGCCGCGATACTGAAGCACGCGAAGGAGCACGGCGCCACCACGTCGGTCGACCTGATCGCGCCCGGATCCATGGGCCACATCGACGCCATCCGCGCGACGCTGCCGTTCATCGACTACCTGCTGCCCAACGACGACCAGGTGCTCGGCTTCACCGCCACCCAGGACCTCGAGGCGGGTGCCAAGGTCCTGCTCGAGGCAGGCGTCGGCATGGTCGCTGCCACCTGCGGCGCCGACGGAGCCGTGCTGATCGGCGCGGACGCGACGCTGCGGGTGCCGGCCTTCGCGATCGACGTCGTCGACACCACCGGTTGCGGCGACGCGTTCTCCGCCGGTTTCGTCGTGGGCATCGCGCTGGGCCGCAGCGCGCGCGACGCTGCCGTGCTCGGTTCCGCCGCTGCCGCGCTGGTGGCGCAGGGCCTCGGCAGCGACGCGGGCGACTTCGACCTCGCTGCCGCCGACGCGTTCGCCGCGGCCACGCCGACCCGATGACCGCACGCACGGACGTGGTCGTCGTCGGTGCCGGTCTGGCCGGGCTGACGGCGGCGCGGGCGCTCGTCGCGGCCGGGCGCAGCGTCGCGGTGCTGGAGGCCCGCGAGCGGGTCGGCGGTCGTACGCTCAACCACGACCTCGGTGACGGTCAGGTGGTGGAGGCGGGCGGGCAGTTCGCCGGGCCGACGCAGAACCACATCCTCGGGCTGGCCGAGCAGCTCGGCGTCAAGACCTACCCCGCCTACGCCGACGGTGACACCGGCTACGTCCACAAGGGGCGCACCAAGCGGTTCCGCGGCGACATCCCGCCCGACCCGCTGGCCCTGCCCGACATGGCGCTGGCGATGCTGCGGATCAACCAGCTCGCGCGCAGGGTCCCGGTCGACGCGCCCTGGACGGCGCCACGCGCCCGCGAGTGGGACAGCGTCACGTTCGAGTCCTGGCTGCGCGGGATCACCGTCGGCACCGGCGCGCTCGACCTCGTCAACACGTTCCTCGGGTCCGCGTTCGGCGGCACCGCGGCCGAGGCGTCGCTGCTGTTCGCGCTCGGCTACATCGCCGGGTTCGGCGACGAGGACCACCCGGGCACGATCGAGCGCGGCATCGCGGGCGCGGGCGGCGCGCAGGAGCTGCGGTTCGACGGCGGCTCGCAGCTGATCTCCACCCGCATGGCCGACGAGCTCGACGGGCGCGTGGTCCTCGGGGCACCGGTCCGGTCGATCACGCAGGAGGGCGACGCCGTCGACGTCGTCTCCGACGCCGGCACGTGGTCCGCGCGGCGGGTGATCGTCGCGATCCCGCCGCCGCTCGCGGCGCGGATCAGCTGGCGCCCGCTGCTGCCCGCCCAGCAGGACGCGCTGTTCCAGAGGCTGCCGTTCGGCGGGCTGATGAAGTGCGAAGCGATCTACGACGAGCCGTTCTGGCGGGCCGGTGGCCTGTCGGGCCAGGGCGTGTTCCGCGACGGGGCCGTGCTCTCGTCGATGTTCGACAACACGCCGCCCGGCGGGCGTCCGGGGGTGCTGATGGGCTTCCTCGGTGGGCGGCAGTGGCGGGCCTGGGCCGCGCGGCCCGCGCACGAGCGGCGGGGTGCGGTGCTGCGCGAGTTCGCGAAGGTCGTCGGGCGCGACGCCCTGCGTCCCGTGACGTACTTCGAGCAGGACTGGACCGCGGAGGAGTGGACGCGCGGCGGGCCGACGTCCGTCGCGGCGCCGGGCGTGCTCAGCGAGCTCGGCCCGTGGCGCGACCGGCCCTTCGGCCGGGTGCACTGGGCGGGCGCCGAGCACGCGCCGTACTGGAACGGGTACATGGACGGGGCCGTGCGCTCCGGGACGCAGGCGACGCGCGCCGTGCTGGAGGACAGCTGATGGCAGGCGTGACCGAGGTCAGCGAGACCGCGGTGCTGGCGGTGCCCGTCGAGCGGGTGTGGGAGGTCATCTCGGCCACCCACCGCTACGGCGAATGGGTGGTGGGCGTGCTCGAGGTGACCGACCACCACGAGACGGCGCAGATCGGCCGGACCTATGCCGAGCGCAACGTCACGGTCGGGCCGCTGCGCACCCGCTCGGTGTGGACGGTGGCGGAGATCGAGCCGATGCGCCGCCGCGTCGACACCGGCACGGGTTTCGACCCGATGCACGACATGACCAACACCTTCACGTTCCTCGAGTGCACCCTCGCCGACGGCAGCAGGGGCACGGTGATGACGTACGCCGTGCGCTACCGGCCCGGACTGGGGCCGGTTGGTGGGTTGATCGACCGGCTGCAGCGGGGCGGGCTGCGGCGCAACTTCCAGGCCTCCATGCGGCGGCTGGAGGACCTGATCGTGTCGGAGGGGTAGGCGTCTGCTGCGGCTGCGGCTGCGGCTGCGGCAGCGGCAGCGGCTGCGGCTGCGGCAGCGGCTGCGGCTGCGGCAGCGGCTGCGGCTGCGGCTGCGGCTGCGGCAGGCCCTCGCATTGCAGGAAAGCCACTTTCCTGCAACGAGGTTGCGGGAAAGTGGCTTTCCTGCAAGGACTGGTCCGGTGCGCACGCCCGATGTCGCCGGCAGCGCAACGATCGCATCGACTGCGACCTGGCCAACGAGCACATGCCTGCGGGCGAGGCCAACATCTCCTACGCCGCGCACCCGCCGCACCGCGGGAACGGCTACGTCACCCGGGCCGCACGGTTGGACCTGGAGTTCCTGCGCGACCACACCGGCGCCCGCCATGCCCACCTCATCGTGGACGAGCAGAACGTGGCGTCACGGCAGGTCGTGGCGGCACTCGGCGCGGTGCCGGCGCTGCGGTGGCACGCTCCCGGCGGCGCCACGATGATCCGGCACGTGTTGGCGGTGTGAGCGCAGACCTCTCCACCCGCCCGTGGCCGAGCGCGCACTGGCTCATGATCCAACCGGAACCCGTGCGCGTTGATGACCCAACCGGCACGCCAGGCCCTCGCATTGCGGGAAGGCCACCTGCCTGCAACGGGGACAGCGCCGGAACGTCGGGTGCGCTTCCCGGTAGCTCCGGTGGCGGGCCGCCTTCGGATGGCCATTCTCCGGACAGTCCGTGATTGCCTGCGGCAGTCATGAAAGTTGCGAATCGGCGCTGTCAGGTGCGGCTGGGAGCGTGCCCCGACTTCAGAGCGCCCTCGCCGGGCAGGCAGATCAACAGGAGGGTTGTGGTGCGGCTCGCGCGGATCATGCTCGCCGAGCCGCACCGCAGGGCCCGGCGCGGGGCCGCGGGGTGCGGTTCGGTGATCAACGCCCACTGGTTCGGTGTTGACCATGAGCCAGTGGGTGTTGATCACCCACCCGGCACGGCCGGCCCCTGCAGCGGGGCAACCCCTACCCCGCCCACCGCCCCAGCACCACCGCCACCCCCGCCGCCAGCACCGCAGCCGCCCCACCCACCAGCCGCGACAGCCGGGCCGCCCGGGCCAGGTCCGCAGGCGTCGGCGGCGGGCCGGCACCCAGCCGCGGCCGCTCCTCCACCCCGTGCGGGTACACGGTGCGCCCACCCAGCCCGACGCCGAGCGCCCCGGCCGCGGCCGCCTCGACGGGTCCGGCGTTGGGGCTCGGGTGCGCGGCCGCGTCCCGCTTCCACGCCTGCAGCGCGGTGGCGGGCGAGCCCCCGACGGCCGGCGCCAGGCCCGTGAACAGCAGTGCGGCCACCCGCGCCGGCACCAGGTTGGCCCCGTCGTCGAGCCGTGCGGACGCCCAGCCGAACCGCAGGTGCCGCGGCGAGCGGTAGCCCACCATCGCGTCGAGCGTGTTCACCGCGCGGTAGCCGAGCAGCCCGGGGACGCCCGCGACCGCTCCCCACAGCAGCGGCGCGACCACCGCGTCGGACGTGTTCTCCGCCATCGACTCCGTGCCGGCCCGCGCCATGCCGGCCACGTCGAGCGACGCCGGGTCGCGCCCGGCCAGCGACGGCATCCGCGCCCGTCCCGCAGCGACGTCGCCCGCCGTGAGCTCTGCGGCGAGCGCCCGCCCGTGCCCGGCCAGCGACGAGCCACCCAGCACCGCCCACGTCGCGGCCGCCGTCAACACGACGCCGAGCAGCGGTCGCCGCCTGCCCACCGCCTCGGCGCCCACGCCGAGCGCGACCGCGCCCCCGACCAGCACCGCCGTGTAGGCGACCCCCGCCGGCCGCCGGTCGGCGTAGCAGCGCCGTTCCAGCGCGGCAGCGCACCGGCCGAAGCCCGCCACCGGGTGGAAGCGGCGCGGGTCACCGAACGCCGCGTCGGCGGCGGCACCCAGCAACAAGCCGGCCGCCCGAACCCCTCCGTGCGATCTCACACCCGGACCGTACGGCGCGACCGGCCGCCACGATGGATGATCGTTGCATGCGCACCGACCTCGACCCCGCCGAACTGGGTCCCGGACCGTTCTACCGCCTGCTCACGGCGTCGATCGTGCCGCGCCCCATCGCCTGGGTCAGCACCCGCTCGGCCGCGGGCGTGGACAACCTCGCGCCCCACTCGTTCTTCACGGTGGCGTGCGTCGACCCGCCGATGATCCAGTTCACGAGCGTCGGCAAGAAGGACTCGCTGCGCAACGTCCGCGAGACGGGCGAGTTCGTGGTCTCCATCGCCACCGAGCCACTGTTCGAGCAGATCAACGCGACCGGCACCGACTTCCCCGCCGACGTCGACGAGTTCGCCCAGGTCGGCCTGACGCCCGAGCCCAGCAGCCGGGTGGCCCCGCCGCGGGTCGCCGAGTCGCCGATCGCGTTCGAGTGCACCCTGCACACCGCGCTCGAGCTGGGCGACTCGACGGTGGTGATCGGCCGGGTGGTGCACGCCGTGGCCACTCCCGACGTGCTCGACGGCGACCCCCACGACGGCGGCCTGCCCGCCATCGGCAAGCTGCGCCCGCTGGCCAGGCTCGGTCGTGACGAGTGGTCGACGATCGGCGAGGTCCGCGAGATCACGCGCATCCCCTGGCGGGAGTGGCCCGGCCACTACCCGGCTCCCCCGATCGGCTGATCCGGGGCCGCAGCTCGTATCAGAGCGCACCGGCCGTGACTCCCCCACGTTGATGCGCCGCACCAGCGCCGGCGCCGAGATGGGGGAACGTCATGTCGGCATTGCTCTTCGGACTCGCCACCGCCGCGGTCGGGCTCGCCGCCGTCGCGATCGGCAGGCTCTTCGGTCGCAGGCTGTGGCGGCGTCAGCGCGTCGAGTCCGGCTGGGAGGACTGGCGACGCTCGGCCGCAGCGCTGCCGCTGCGCGACCGGATCGCACTGTACTGGGCCAACAGCACCGGTCGCGCGCTCACCGATCCCCGGCTCGCCGCACTCGCGGTGCAGCGTGGCGAGTCCGGCCGGGCCATCATGGACGCGTCCCGGCGACGCATGGTGTGGACCTTCGCGGCGCTGGCCGTGTTCTGGGCGGCGTTCGCGGTGGTCGGGGCCTTCGAGCTCAACATCCTGCAGACCGCCACCTACGCCGTGCTCGCCGTCGCGAGCGCCGCGACGCCCGTGCTCCTGAAGGTGGACCGCCGCTGGCTGCAGCGCAGCATCGACGCCAACCGTGACCGCGCCACGGGTGCCTGAACCCCCGTGCGCCGGCCGTCCGAATGCGACATCCGGTCGCTTCCCGGCACGCGATCGCCTTCGCGGCCGAGCTCGCCCCCGGGATCGACAGCCTGATGCAGCAGCTGCAGGGGCCGGGAGCGATCGTCTACGTCGACGTCCCCGGTCAGGGCACGTGGCTCACGGCACGGGGCTCGGCCACGATCGACGGCGCTCCGCCCATGAGCACCGACGACCACATGCGGATCGGCAGCGTCACCAATAGCTTCACCGCCGAGGTGGTGCTGCAGCTCGTCGACCAGGGTGCGATCGGCCTCGACGACCCCGTGACGAAGTACCTTCCCGGCGTGCCGAACGGTGACGCCATCACCATCCGCCAGCTGCTCGGCATGACCGCGACGAACCTGCCGGTCTACGACGACGTCGCGATGCCGGACCCGCACCCGCAGGGCTACATGTACGGCACCAACGTGCAGGGCAACGCCGCCTACGGCGCCGCCGTCGCGGGCGACCGGGCCGCCGCGCAGATCACGATCGCGCCCGGTACCCGACCGACCGACGTCACCGACCTGCCGACCAACGGCGTGGCCAGCGGCGGGATGATCTCCACCGTCGGCGACCTGGCGATCTGGGCCAAGGCGCTGGGCACCGGTGCGCTGCTGACGCCCGCGACCCAGGCGGCCCGCACGACCTTCGATCCCCGCGGCAACTACGGACTCGGGTTGGAGAAGGCCCTCGGCGGCTCATCGGGCACAACGGCGCTGTGCCGGGCTTCCAGAGCTTCGTCGGGTACCAGCCCGAGAAGGGTGCGACGATCATCGTGCTGACGAACCTGCTGGCCGCGCCGAACACCTACCTCGGCGACGCGCTGCCGGCCGACGGCATCGCGAAGCTCATCCAGCAGACGCTGCTCCCGGCATGAGGCGCCTCGCAGCAGCACTCGCCATGGCCCTGATCGCCCTGTCCGGGTGCGCCATCCTCGACTCCGGCTACCACGACTCGTCGGACCTGTGGAACCTCACCGACGCGACCGCGCCGTCCGCCGGGCCCGCCGTGCTCCCCGCGCTGGCCGCAGGCCACCGCGTGTGCTCCTACGACCGGCCCGGCACGCTCCGCTACGGCGACACGTCCTCGATCACCGACCGCAGCTCACCGGTGCCGATGCCGCGCACCGCCGGGGACGTCGTCGACGACCTCCACGCGCTGCTCGCCGCGTCCGGGGAGCCGGGCCCGTACGTGCTCGTGGCGCACTCGATGGGCGGGCTGTTCGCCCGCCTGTACGCCCAGCGGCATCCCGACCAGGTACGGGCACTGCTGTTCGTCGACGCGTTCCCCGGCGAGCTCCCGGCGATGATGGGTGCCCTGTGGCCCGCGTACCGCACTGTGCTCTCCTCGCCCGTTCCGCAGTTCGCGGGCAACCCGAACTTCGAGGAGATCGACGTCGACGCCAGTGTCGCCCAGATCGCCGCCGCACCACCGTTCCCGGCCATCCCGATCGCCGTGCCGACCAAGACCGAACGCTTCCCGCTGCCGCCCGACGGCCCGGACGGCATCAGCTCCACCCTGGAGCGCGCCTGGCCCCAGTCCGCGCTCAAGCTGGTCGCGCTGCGACCCCAGACGCCGCAGACGATCGCGAACGGCAGCGACCACTACATCCAGGTGCACCAGCCCGACCTGGTCGTCGCCACGACCGAGCTCCTGCTCCATCGGACACCGGGGGGATGAGCGCGCCCTGGGCTACTGCAGCGTGAACTCGCCCTCCGGAGCCGCGGCCGGATCGGCGTGCAGCTCGCCCTCGCGCCCCCGCAGCTCGACGCGGCGGATCTTGCCGGAGATCGTCTTGGGCAGCGCGGCGAACTCCAGGCGGCGGATCCGCTTGTACGGGGCGAGGTTGTCGCGGGCGAACGCGAGGATCGACTGCGCCGTCTCCGCCGTCGGCTCGAAACCGGCCGCCAGCACGACGTAGGCCTTCGGCACGGCGAGGCGCACCGGGTCGGGTGAGGGCACGATCGCCGCCTCGGCCACCGCCGGGTGCTCGATGAGCACGCTCTCGAGCTCGAACGGGCTGATCCGGTAGTCGCTGGCCTTGAACACGTCGTCGGAGCGCCCGACGTAGGTGATGTAGCCGTCCTCGTCGCGGGATCCGACGTCGCCGGTGTGGTAGACGCCGCCGTCGAAGGCCTCGGCGTTGCGCTCGTCGTCGCCGTAGTAGCCGACCATCAGACCCAGGGGACGACCGAGCTCGGCGGAGCCGAGGTCGACGCAGATCTCGCCCTCGGTGACGCCCTTCTCGCCCGTCGCCGGGTCCACGAGCACGATCGGGTAGCCCGGGATCGGGCGGCCCATCGAGCCCGGCTTGACCGTCTGGCCGGGCGGGTTGCCGATCTGCACCGTCGACTCCGTCTGGCCGAAGCCGTCGCGGATCCGCACGCCCCAGGCCTTCTCGACCTGCTCGATCACCTCGGGGTTGAGCGGTTCCCCGGCGCCGACGACCTTGGCCGGGGGCGTCTTGAGGACCGAGAGGTCGGCCTGGATCAGCATCCGCCAGACCGTGGGCGGCGCGCAGAAGCTCGTGACGCCGCAGCGGTCCAGGACAGCGAGCAGCGACTCGGCGTCGAACCGTGCGTAGTTCATGACGAGGACGCAGGACTCGGCGATCAGCGGCGCGAAGACGTTGCTCCACGCGTGCTTGGCCCAGCCGGGCGAGGAGATGTTGAGGTGGACGTCGCCGGGCTCGAGCCCGATCCAGTACATCGTGGACAGGTGGCCCACCGGGTAGGACGCGTGGGTGTGCTCCACCAGCTTGGGCTTCGCCGTGGTGCCGGAGGTGAAGTAGAGCAGCAGCGTGTCGGTGCCCAGGGTGGCACCGTCGGGGGTGAACTCGGCCGGTTCGGCGTCGGCGGCGGCGTAGTCGAGCCAGCCCGCCGGGGCGTCCCGCACGGCGATCTTGGTGTAGTCACCCTCGACGCCGTCGAACTTCCCGGCGTCGGCGCCGCCCACCACGACGTGCTTGGCCGCGCCGCGGTCCAGCCGGTCGCGCAGGTCGGCGGCGGTGAGCAGCGTGGTGGCCGGGATGACGACGGCGCCGAGCTTCATCGCCGCGAGCAGCGTCTCCCACAGCTCCACCTGGTTGCCCAGCATGAGGATGATCCGGTCGCCGCGGCCGATCCCGTTGGCGCGCAGCCAGTTGGCCACCTTGTTCGACCGTGCCGAGAGCTCGGCGAAGGTCCAGTACGCCTCGCTGCCGTCACCCTCGACGATCCACAGCGCCCGCTGCGCGCCGCGCTGCGGATCGGCGCCGACCGCGTCGAAGTGGTCGAGCGCCCAGTTGAACTCGCCGATCTCCGGCCAGCGGAAGTCGCGGTACGCGGTGGTGTAGTCCTCCCGATGGGTCACGAGGAACTCCCGCGCCGCGTAGAAGGCTGCTGCCGACCGGTTCATGCGTCACCTCGTGAAGTAGCTGCTCTGCCCTCCCGCACCCTAAGTGACTCGCGCCGAGGTGGCGCACCTCCGTTCGGAGAGTCCCCGGACGTTCGCAGGGGATCGATGCCACCCGGACGCGCCGCGCCGCGCCGCCGCACGTCAGGGCCGGTCTGCCTACCGTTGCACCGTGACCGTTTCGTACCATCGCGCCGCCCTGATCGCCGCCGCGACCGCCGCTGCCGCGGTGGTGCTCGCAGGCTGCGGGTCGAGCGCGGAGCCGAACCCGGCGACGCTGCCGCTCCCGGCCACGATCTCCGGCACGCCCACCCCGGCGCCCGGCACACCGTCGGCGCCGCCGACCGTGGCGGCGCCGGTACCGCAGGCCCAGCAGGCCGGACCGGTGGCCCCCGCGCCGCCCTCCCCCGTTCCCGCCCCCGCCGTGGCACTGCCGTGGCCCGTCAGCGGGTCGGCGCGGGTCGGGCAGCTGCAGAGCGAGGTGGACGGTGGTGCGCAGCCATGGCTGCTCGACCCCACGGAGGTCGGTTCCTCCTACGCGGCCGCGGCGCACGGCTGGAACGACACGCGCGTGACGCGCGACGGCATCGCCACGGTGACCGTGCAGGCCCCTGACGGCAAGCGCCTCGTGCTCAAGGTCGTGCAGCCCGGCCGCACCGGTCCGGGCGGGATCTGGACCGTCACCGCCGAGACCACCGCGTAGCGGGGCCCCGTCGACGTGCTCTAACGGTCCAGTAGTGTGACCGAGCGTCACAATGACTGGCCGAAGGTTGCAACGCTCACTGATTTGGGTGAACCGCGAAACAAAGTGCAGCATTCGGAGCAGTCGCGGCGATCTAGCCCATGACACCGACGCAACAGCGCCGGACCCGGATCGCCAGGGGGCGACGAGCATGAGCATCGACTCGGTTCAGCAGGACATGTTCACCGTGCTGCACGGGCAGCCCGCACCGGTCGTCACGCGCTGGACCTACAGCGCCGCCGACCCGTTCGCGGTCACGCTCGCCGTCCGGACCAGGCACGACCGCTGGGTCGAGTGGCTGGTGGCCCGCGACCTGGTGATCGAGTCGCTGACCGCGGCCGCCGGGATCGGCGACATCCGGATGAGCCCGCAGGAAGTCCAGGGCTACGACATCGTCGAGATCGAGATCCGCTCCGGCGACGGTCGCGCGGTGCTCGAGGTCGACCGGGACCTGCTGCGGCACTTCGTCGACTCGAGCCTCGAACTGATCGCGCAGGGTGACGAAGCGGACCAGATGGACCTCGACGGGGAAATCGCCAAGATCACGACCCTGGCGGAGTAGCAGGCGGCCCGCCGCGGTACCGCTGCGCGTAGCGGGCGTCGGCGGCCTCGCGCTTCACCGCGTTGGCCTGGTCGCGCACCGCCTGTGCAGCACCCCTCGGATAGCCGGCCTTCAGTGCCCGGTGCTCCGAGACCTCGTCGAGGTAGGCGAGGGCGTAGACCATCCCCACCCAGATCCCGCCCGCCACCGCCAGCAGCCGCACCCACGGCTCGGTGGGCAGGAACAGGTAGATCAGCACTCCCACCGGCAGGATCTGCACCAGCGAGCGCAACAGTGAGCGCCACCGCCACCACCGCGTCGTGATGTCGTGCAGGACCCATTCCCGGTAGCGCACCGGCAGCCCTCCGCCCATGGCGTACCACCACCAGCGCAGCGGACCCGGACCCTTCACCCCTCGACAGTAGGCGCCGTGCACCTCCCGTGTGCCCGTGGCGTGGTCTGATACCACGCGTGAGCACGCCCACGTCCGCCGATGTCGCGGCCAGCCTGCAGGCCTTCGCCCGCGCGGAGATCGACAGCAGTGCCACCGTCACGACGGCGTGGCCCATGCCCGGCAACGCCGGTCTCAGCTTCGGCGCCGACGTCATCACCCCGGCGTCGACGGTGCCGCTCGTGATCCGCCTCGCCCCGCCCGGCGTGCGCCGCAGCGGCAACACCGACGTGCTGCGCGTCGTCCCGCTGCTGCAGGCACTCGCCGCAGCGGGCGTGCCGGTTGCCGCCGTGCGGTGGGCCGTCGACGATGCGCAGTGGTTCGGCACCGACGCCGTGCTCCAGGACCGCCTCGACGCGCTCCCCCTGCACATGTCCCACGCCGAGGGGAGCGCGACCCTCGGCGTCACCGAGGCGTTGACGCAGGCCGTCGACGCGCTCGCGCGGATGCACGCCGTCCCGGCCCCGGAGGGCTGGGAGTTGCCACGGACGCTGCCGGCCGAGATCGGGTTCTGGACCCCGTTGCTCGGCAAGGCCAGCGATCCGGAGTGGGCGAGCACCGGCACCGCGCTGCATGACGCGTTGCTCGCCGGGCTGCCTGCCGACCCGGACACGGGGATCCTGCACGGCGACTTCCACACCAACAACGTCCTGTTCGACGCGGTCGGTCGGCTCGTCGCGATCGTCGACTGGGAGATCTCCGGCGTCGGCGCGCACCTGCTCGACCTGGCGTGGCTGGCGATCTTCACCGATCCGGGTTGCTGGGCTCAGCCCCACGGAGCCGGGATGCGGGTCACCGCCGACGCCGGTTGGCTGCGCGAGCGCTACGAGCAGGCGTCCGGACGTCCGACGGATCGGTTCGACTGGTTCCGCGCGCTCGCCTGCTTCCGGTTCGGGGTGATCTCCGTGTTCAACGTGCGGCTGCACCGCACCGGGCGCCGGGTCGACGCCACGTGGGAGGAGCGGGCCGAGTCGATCCTCCCGCTGTTCCGCCGGGGCCTGCGGTTCCTCGAGGAGGAGAAGTGACCCGGGGCCAGGGAGTTCCGCGGGTGCGTGACTCGGCGGCCACCCGCCGCGCGCTGCTCGACGCGGCGCGCGAGCTGTTCGCGAGCGACGGGTACGACGCCACCACGGTGCGTGCCGTCGCCGATCGGGCCGGGGTCAACCAGGCACTGCTGTTCCGCTACTTCGGCAACAAGGAGGGCCTCTTCGCCGAGGCGATCCGGGGCCGGGCCCTGGGCCTGCTCGACGGCACGCAGCACGACCTGCTGGAGCGCACGATCGACGCCGTCCTCGATCCGGACAACACCACCGAGCCGTTCATGGCGGTGCTGCGCGTGGCCAGCAGCCTGCAGGTCGGCGCCGACCTGCGGGCCGAGCTGGGTGCCGCGTACACGTCGGCGTTCGCCGCGCTCGCCGACACCGACGACCCCGCCGATGCCGTCTCCCGCGCCGAGCTGCTGCTCGCCTGGCTGCTGGGCATCACCGTGATGCGGTCGATCCCGGGCTCGCCCGCGCCGGGCCCGAAGGACCGCGAACACGTGCTCCGCGCGGCCAGGGCGCTGCTCGGCGCGGCGGCGGCGACCACGCACTGAGCGCGAACCGGACCTTCCACCGATAGCGCACTCTCACCTTGACAGCCCCGGAGGATCTTCCTAGCCTCGATTGTAAGCAATCGCTTACACGTTCGGGGGAACGCCACCATGACCTGTCCCGTCGCCCGCAACTACCCCTTCGCCGAACCCGAGGCGCTCGAGTTCGACCCGCTCTACACCGAGCTCCTGCGCGAGGAGCCCGTGTCGCGGGTGCGGCTGCCCTACGGCGGGGAGGCCTGGCTCGCCACCCGCTTCGAGGACGTGCGCACCGTGCTGGCCGACCCGCGGTTCAGCCGCGCGGCCACCGTGGGGGCCGACGTGCCGCGCGTGCGTCCCGAGATCGACCACATGGAGTCGTCGATCCTGAACATGGACCCGCCCCACCACACCCGCCTGCGCAAGCTCGTGGCCAAGGCGTTCACGGCACGGCGGATCGAGGAGTTGCGCCCCCGCGCCGCGGAGCTCACCAAGGAGATGCTGGCGGGGATGCGCGCCGAGGGACCCGGCGCCGACCTCGTGGCACACCTGTCGATGCCGCTGCCCGTCACGATCATCTGCGAGCTGCTCGGCGTGCCCGTCGCCGATCGCGAGATCTTCCGGGCCGGCGCGGACGCCGCGCTCTCGGCCACGTCGATGACGGCACAGGACCGCGAGCGCGCCCGCGGCGAGATGATCGCCTACATGGCACGCCTCGTGGCGCAGCGCCGGGCCGAGCCCACCGACGACCTGCTCGGCGCGATGGTGGCCGCGCGCGACGAGGGCGACCGGCTCACGGAGGCCGAGCTGATCAGCCTCGCGATCGGCATCCTCATCGCCGGGCACGAGACCACGATGAACCAGATCAGCAACATGACCTACACGCTGCTCAACCGGCCCGACCGCGGCGCGGCGCTGCGCGGGGATCCCGAGGCGGTGGCCAGGGCCGTCGAGGAGCTGCTGCGGTTCACCCCGCTCGGCGCGTCGGCCGGGTTCCCGCGCATCGCGATGGAGGACATCGAGCTCTCCGGCGTGACGGTGCAGGCAGGCGAGTCGGTGATCGTGTCGGTGCACGCCGCCAACCGCGACCCCGGCGTCTTCGCCGACGCCGACACGCTCGTGCTCGACCGCCCGGCCGGCCACCACGTCGCGTTCGGGCACGGCGCCCACCACTGCCTCGGCGCGCAGCTCGCGCGGATGGAGCTGCAGGAGGCGCTCAGCGCGCTGCTGCGCGAGTTCCCCGACCTGCGGCTCGCCGTGCCTGCGCAGGACGTGCCGTGGCGCACCGGGGCGCTCGTCCGCGGGCCGCGCGAGCTGCCCCTGACCTGGGGTGACGCCGATGCCTGACCGCTGGGGCGTCGAGGTCGACGCCCCGAGCTGCCTGGGCTCGGGCATCTGCACGTCGATGGCGGCGGGCCGGTTCGCGCTCGACGACAAGGGCCGCTCGCACCCTGTCGACGGTCAGATCGACGCGGACCCAGCGGTGATCGACGCGGCGGAATCCTGCCCAGCCGAGGCGATCATCGTCACGGACCTGGCGACCGGCACGGTACTGGCCGGCCCCGAGTGACCGTCGAGAACGACGTTGCCATGATCAACAGGGCCATTCGATCATGACAACGTCGTTCTCGACGGGTCCTCAGCGCTGGATGTGGGCCTGGACGCTGTGGCCGTCGGGCGAGAGCCAGCCCTTGCGCTGGGCGTAGCCGATCATGGCCTCCCAGCGCTGTGGCCAGTCCGGCGCATCGACGAGGAGCTGGGCGCGGGAGCGCAGCACCCCGACGTCGAGCCACACGGACTCGGCATCGGCGGGCGTCCCCGATCCCGTCTCCGCGAGCGCCTTGGCCAGTGCCTCGACATCGAGATCGGTCTCCACATGCAGGCGGGTGCAGTCGTCAGCGTCCAGGACGACGGCGCCTGCGGCCGCGATTCGCACGATCATCTCCCGATATTAGGGTCGCCGGGTGCGGGTCATCGGGTTGATGTCGGGAACGTCCTACGACGCCGTCGACGCGGCGGCCGCCGACCTGCACCTCGACGGCACCACGCTCGTGCTGCGCCCGCTCGGCGCGATCGGCGTGCCGCACCCCGCCGACCTGCGCGATCGCATCGCCGCGGTGCTGCCACCGGCGGCCGTCACCGCAGCGGCACTGTGCCGCCTCGACACCGAGATCGGGCAGGTCTTCGCCGAGGTCGCCGCCCGCGCCGTCGGCGAGCTGTGCGGCGGCCGGGCAGACCTCGTCGTCTCGCACGGCCAGACGATCTTCCACTGGGTGGATGCGGGGCAGGTGCGCGGCACCCTGCAGATCGGCCAGCCCGCCTGGATCGCCGAGCGCACCGGGCTGCCGGTGGTGGCCGACCTGCGCGCCCGCGACGTCGCGGCGAGCGGCCAGGGCGCGCCACTGGTCAGCGCCGTCGACGCACTGCTGCTCGCCGGCCGTCCCGGCACCCCGGCCGCGCTGAACCTGGGCGGCATCGCCAACATCACCGTGGTGCCGGCAGCCGGTCCACCGCTGGCCTTCGACACCGGACCCGCCAACGCGCTGATCGACGCCGTGGTGACCGACCGCACCGGCGCCGCCTTCGACGCGGGCGGGACGCTGGCAGCGCGGGGCCGGGTGCTGCCCGACCTGCTGGAGCGGCTGCTCGCCGACCCCTACTACGCGGCGGCCCCGCCGAAGACCACCGGCAAGGAGCACTTCCACCTGCCCTACCTGCACGCGGTGCTGGACGGCACCGAGCCGCGCACCGACGACCTCCTCGCCACCCTCACCGCGCTGACGGCACGCACGGTCGCGGACGCGATCGCACCCCATGGCGTGACGGAGCTGATCGCGGCGGGCGGCGGCACCCGCAACCCCACGCTCATGGCCGCCCTCGACGCCGCCATCGGCCCCGCGACGCTGCGCATCTCCGACGAGCTGGGCCTGCCGGCCGCCGCCAAGGAGGCCTACGCCTTCGCGCTGCTGGGCTTCCTCACCGCGCACGGGCTGCCCGCGACGCTGCCGTCGTGCACGGGAGCGCGGGGTCCTCGGGTGCTGGGTGCGGTGGTGCCCGGCCGCACCGGTTTCCCGCGCACCGCGGACGTGACGCAACCGCCGCAGACCTTGCGCATCGAGGTGGTCGACGGGCCAGGATGACGGCATGGCCGACACCTCCTCGCCCACCCCGCCACCGCTGCCGAAGGCGACGGACCTGACCGTCGAGCAGAAGGCAGCCCTCTCCATCGGGGCCGGCACCTGGACCACCACGGCGATCCCCGAGCACGGCGTCGAGTCGATCACCGTGGCCGACGGGCCGCACGGCCTGCGTGTCCCGCTGCCGGGCGACCTGCTCGAGATGACGGGCGCGGAGCCTGCCACCTGCTTCCCGACGGCGTCGGCGCTCGGGTCGTCCTGGGATCCGGAGCTGGCGCACGAGGTGGCCGTGGCCATCGCCGACGAGGCGCGCGCTCTCGACGTCGCGGTGGTGCTGGGGCCGGGCGTCAACATCAAGCGCTCCCCGCTGTGCGGGCGCAACTTCGAGTACCTCTCGGAGGATCCCCACCACGCCGGGCGGATGGCCGCGCCGATGGTCGCCGGCCTGCAGTCACGCGACGTCGGTGCGTCGCTCAAGCACTTCGCGGCCAACAACCAGGAGTCCGACCGGATGCGCGTGAGCGCCGACGTCGACGCGCGCACGCTGCGGGAGATCTACCTGCCCGCGTTCGAGCACGTCGTCACCACCCAGCAGCCGTGGACGGTGATGTGTTCCTACAACAAGGTCAACGGCACCTACGCGTCAGAGCACCACTGGCTGCTCACCGACGTGCTGCGCGGCGAGTGGGGCTTCGACGGCCTCGTCGTGTCCGACTGGGGTGCCGTGCACGACCGCGCCGCGGCGCTGGCCGCCGGGCTGGACCTGGAGATGCCGCCGGACCTCGGGGTGAGCGACCGCCGCGTCGTCGAGGGCGTGCGCGACGGCAGCGTCGAGGAGTCGGTGCTCGACGCCACGGCCGCCCGCGTGCTGGACCTGGTCGGCCGGGCCCGTCACCGCGCCCCGGCCGAGCAGAGCATCGCCGAGCTCACCGACGCCCACCACGCGCTCGCCCGCCGCGCCGCCGCCGAGAGCGCGGTACTGCTGGTGAACAACGGCGACCTGCTGCCGCTGGCCGACCGGCCGGGCAGGCGCGTCGCGGTGATCGGCGAGTTCGCCCGCACCCCCCGGTACCAGGGCGCGGGCAGCTCCCGCGTCTCCCCCACCCGTCTCGACTCACCGCTCGACGAGCTGGACGCGGCGCTGCCGGCATCGACGGTGCGCTTCGCGCCGGGCTTCGCGATCGACGCAGCCGGCTCCGAGGCCGACCCCGCCGACCTGGTCGCCGACGCGCTGAACGCCGCGGAGAACGCCGACGTCGTCGTCGCGTTCCTGGGGCTGCCCGGCTCGGCCGAGTCCGAGGGCTACGACCGGGACCACATCGACCTGCCCGCCGACCAGACCGACCTGCTCGCCCTGCTGGCGGGCACCGGCGTGCCGATCGTGGTGGTGCTGGCCAACGGGTCGGCCGTGCGCATCGCCCCCTGGCAGCACCACGCCACGGCGATCCTGGAGTGCTGGCTGTCCGGGCAGGCAGCGGGTGGGGCGATCGCCGACGTGCTCACGGGCGCCGTCGCCCCGACGGGACGGCTGGCCGAGACGATCCCGCTGCGGCTGGAGGACAACCCGTCGTACCTGAACTTCCCCGGCGAGGACGGCCACGTCCGCTACGGCGAGGGCGTGTTCGTCGGCTACCGCGGCTACGACGCCCTCGACCGCGAGGTGTCGTTCCCGTTCGGGCACGGGCTCACCTACACGTCGTTCGCGTACTCGGGGCTCGCGGTGCACACCGCGGGCTCGCACGACAGCGGCGATCTCGCGATCACCGTCAGCTGCAGGATCACCAACACCGGTGCCCGCGACGGCCGCGAGGTGGTGCAGCTCTACGTCGGCGACCCGGAGTCGTCGGTGGCACGGCCGCCGCGCGAGCTCAAGGGGTTCGCCAAGCCGTCGCTGCGGGCCGGTGAGTCGCAGGAGATCACGTTCACGCTCACCGCGCGCGACCTGTCCTACTGGTCCGAGCGCGACGGGGGCTGGCGGCTCGAGGGCGGCGAGTTCGAGATCGCGGTGGGGGCGTCGTCGCGGGACCTGCGGCAGCGGCGCCTGATCACGGTGGCCGCGACACCGCCGATGCGGCCGCTGGACCGGATGTCGACGGTGCAGGAGTGCTTCGCGCAGCCCCGGGCCGCGGCGCAGCTGCTCGCGGTGGCGGCCGCGGCCTACGGGGTCGAGCCGGGCACGCTCGCGGCGAACCCCGGGCTGCTGCGCGAGGTGGCGGACATGCCGATCTCGGTGCTCGCCCTGTTCGCCGGGGGCGGCATCACCCACGAGATGGTGGAGCAGATCACGGGCGGCTGACGACCGCGCGGGCCACCGCGAGCAGGTCCGGCACCCCCGGGTGGGTCGGCGGATCGGTCCAGGCGAGCTGCACCGGGATCCCTGCGACGCCCACCAGCGGCACGTAGGCGACACCGGGGAACGGGTGCAGCTCGGGCGTCGCCGCCGCGGTGACGCCCACGCCGCGCCCGTCGGCGATGGTGATCAGCCACTCGTCGAGCGAGGTGACGACGACGGTGTCCGGTCGCTGCCGGGGCGGCCACAGCGCCGCGGTGGTGGTGCCGGTGGCGCGGTCGACCACCACCGGGTGGTCGGCGAGGTCGGCGAGCGTGACGTCGCGGCGGCGCGCGAGCGGGTCGCCCGCCGGCACAGCGGCCAGCCGCGGCTCCACGTGCAGCAGCGCGCTCTGCAGCCCGGGTGGCACCGCGCCGCGCAGCAGCACGGCGTCGACGCGGCCCTCCTCGAGGCCCGCCGTGCGGTCGGTGCCGCGCACCAGCTCCAGCCCGACGTCCGGGTGCGCCTCGCGCCAGCGTTGCAGCAGCGCGGCCGTGCGATCACCGAGCGCCGACCACACCCAGCCCAGGCGCAGCGGCCAGACACCCAGCCGGGACGGGTCCAGCGCGTCGTCCACCGCGGCGAGCGCCGTGCGGGCCCGCGCCCGGAACGCCAGCCCGGCCGCGGTCAGCTCGAGGTGGTGGGTGGAGCGATCGATCAGGCGCAGGCCCAGGTGCTGCTCGAGCTGGCGCAGCGTGCGGGAGAGCGCGGGCTGCCCGAGGTGCAGGCGCGCGGCGGCGCGGGTGATGCTGCCGTCCTCGGCGATGGCGAGGAAGCAGCGCAGGTGACGCAGCTCGATGGTCATGTCCGGCAAGCATAACCGCCGCTGGATAGGCATTTCCGATGCCGATCGACCGCTCGTAGCGTCGCTCCCGTGACCGACGTGCTGCCCGTTCCCGACACCGCTGCCGGCACCCGCCAGGCAGGTGCCGTGACGATGGCGCTGAGCGGCCAGCTGTGCCTGCACGCCGGCGCCGCCCTCGCGACCGTGCTGATCCCGATGATCGGCGGGCCCGCCACCGTCGGGCTGCGGCTGGGCCTCTCGGCAGTGGTGCTGCTGGCGGTGTGCCGCCCGGCGCTGCGCGGCCGCACCCGTGCCGACTGGGCAGTGGTCATCGCGTTCGGCGCGACGCTCGCGGCCATGAACATGCTGTTCTACGAGGCGATCTCCCGGGTGCCGCTGGGTGCCGCCGTCACGATCGAGTTCCTCGGCCCGCTGGTGCTGTCGGTGGTGGCGGCCCGCGGCGCGGCGCGCTGGCTGTGGGCGGCGCTCGCGCTGGGCGGCGTCGCGCTGCTGGGGCGCGACGGCATCGGCGGGATCAACCTCGTCGGTGGTGCGTTCGCGCTCGCGGCCGGGGCGCTGTGGGCGGCCTACATCGTGCTGTCGCAGCGCACGGGCGGCCGCTTCGCGAGGCTCGACGGGCTGGCGCTCGCGATGGTGGTGGCCACGGCGATCAGCGTGCCGATCGGGCTCGTCACGGCCGGTCCCGGGGTGTTCTCCCCCGCCGTGCTCGGGATGGGAGCGGCCGTCGCGCTGCTGTCGTCGTTGATCCCGTACGTCTTCGAGCTGACGGCACTGCGACGGCTGCGCGCGGCGAGCTTCGCGATCCTGATGAGCCTGGCGCCCGCACTCGCCGCCGTCGCCGGGTTCGTCCTGTTGGGACAGCGGCTCGACCCGCTCGAAGGGGTGGCGATCGCGCTGGTCGTCGCCGCCAGCGTGGGGGCCGTCCGCGCACGCGCGTAGCGTCCGCGAGGTGGTCGACACAGCGACGGTCGGACCCCGCCAGCGGGGTGTCACGGTGGTGCGGGTGCTCATCCTGATCACCGGTTTCACCAGTGTGGTCAACGGGTTGCTCGAGCAGAACCCCGAGTCCGAGACCTCGACACGGGTGTTCGGCTGGTTCCTCGTCGTGCTCGGGCTGGTGTGCTGGTGGCTGGTGTGGCGGCTGCGCCGTCCCGGCGGCCGGGTGCTGCTGCTGGTGCTGCTCGGCGTGCTCGTCGCCGTGCGGATCTACCAGATGATCCGCTTCGCCACGTTCCTGCCGGCCACCGGGCTGATCCTGCCGGTGCTGGTGTTCCTGCGGATGCGCAGCGGCCCGGTGCGGGCCTGGCTCGACCCGCTGACCGTGCGCGGCACCGCGATGCGGATCCCGGCCCCGCCGCGCACGGGTCTCGCCCGGCTCGGCGCCGTCGGGATCACCGCCGTGCTGCTGTTCGTGATCAGCGCGGCGGCCACGGCCGTCGCGCTGTGGCCCTAGGAGCGCATGCGATCGGGCCGTGGATCACGCGGCGCTGAGAACCACCGGCTCCGCCGCGCCCAACCATCAAGGTGGTGGAGTGGCGGGGCGTGGGGCGGGCGCATGATCGGGCTGCGCCAGGTCGGCGGGAGGGCGCACAACACCCACCCGGCGCGCGAGCCGCACACCACGGCCCTGGCGAGGGCGATGTGGTGCGGTTGGGTGCGGCAGGCTCTCGCGTTGCAGGAAGGCCACCGTCGCGTGGGGCTTGCAGGAAAGCCACTTTCCCGCAACGTCGCTGCGGCAGAGTGGCTGTCCGGAGAATCCCCATCCGAACGCGGCCTACCAGCGGGACCTACCGGGAAACGCACCCGACACCCCCGCGCCGGCCCCGTTGCGAGAGCCCGCCGCGCCGGGCGAGTGATCAACGCCCACCGGTTCCGGTTGGATCATGAGCCAGTGCGCGCTCGACCACCGGCACGAAGATCAACGCCCACTGGGTCATGGTCAACACCGAACCAGTGGGCGTTGATCACCCCAGCCGCACCGCAGCGCCGTCCCGAGGACCGCGGGGTGCGGCTCGTCCGCGCCGGGTGACTGTTGTGCCCTCCTGTTGATCTGCCCGCCCGGCGCGGGCGCCCTGAAGCCGGGGCACGCCCCCCATCCGCAACCGACGTCCCGGTTCTCATCCTTCATGGCGGCCGAGGGCCATGACGGACTTTCCTGCAATGCGTACCCCGCGGGGCCGCCCCCGCCGCCCCTCAGCCCCGCCGATCCGCCTGCTTGCGCAGCTCCGCCCGGGCCAGCGCGTTCTTGTGCACCTCGTCGGGCCCGTCGGCGAAGCGGAGCGTCCGGATCCCGGCGAACCAGTTGGCCAGCGGGAAGTCCTGGCTCAGCCCGCCGGCGCCGTGGGTCTGGATGGCCTTGTCGAGGATCCACTCCACCGCGGCCGGGGTGGCGATCTTGATCGCCTGGATCTCGGTGTGAGCGCCCTTGTTGCCGACGGTGTCCATCAGCCATGCCGTCTTGAGCACCAGCAGCCGCAGCTGCTCCACCTTCACCCGGGACTCGGCGATCCACTCCCGGATCACGCCCTGCTCGGCGAGCGGCTTGCCGAACGCCACCCGGTCCGACGCCCGCGCGCACATGTACTCGATCGCCCGCTCGGCCACGCCGATCGCCCGCATGCAGTGGTGGATGCGGCCGGGACCCAGCCGCGCCTGCGCGATCGCGAACCCGTCGCCCTCGCCGCCGATCAGGTTCTCCACCGGCACGCGGACGTCGGTGAACTCGATCTCAGCGTGCCCGCCGTGGCTGTGGTCGTCGTAGCCGAGGACGCGCATGCCGCGCTTGATGTTCACCCCCGGCGCGTCCCGCGGCACGAGGATCATGCTCTGCTGCTGGTGGCGGGCCGCCTCGGGATCGGTCTTGCCCATGACGATGAAGATCGCGGCTTCCGGGTTCATCGCGCCGGTGATCCACCACTTGCGGCCGTTGATCACGTAGTCGCTGCCGTCGCGCACGATCCGCGTGCCGATGTTCGTGGCGTCCGAGGAGGCGACGTCGGGCTCGGTCATCGCGAACGACGACCGGATCTCACCGGCCAGCAGCGGGTCCAGCCACTCCTTGCGCTGCGCGTCGGTGCCGAACTGCGCCAGCACCTCCATGTTGCCGGTGTCGGGCGCGGCGCAGTTCATCGCTACCGGGGCGAGCTCGATGCTGCGCCCGCTGATCTCCGAGAGCGTCGCGTACTGCAGGTTCGTCAGCCCGGCCCCGTGCTCGCCCGGCAGGAACAGGTTCCACAGCCCGCGGCTGCGCGCCTCCGCACGCAGCTCACCGATCACCGGCGCCGTGGAGAACGCCCACGGGTTGGGCAGCGCGGCGAGCTGCTCCTCGTAGACCGACTCGGCCGGGTAGACGAACTCGTCCATGAAGCCGAGGAGCTTCTCGCGGTACGCCTCGGCCGTGCTGTCGATCGCGAAGTCCATGGCTCTCCCTCGGTATCAGCATCAGATGTTCGCTCCACAAGCTCCGCTCAGCCCCGCGCCGCGTCGACACGGCGCTTGAGCTTGCGCATGCCGCCGAGCCACCGGTCGGTGCTCGCGGCCTTGAACGAGTAGTAGTCCCGCACCTTCTCGTGCGGCAGGATCAGAAAACGATCATCGTGCAGCGCGTCCCAGACCACCTCGGCGACCTGCTCGGGTTCGAGCTCGCCGTCGTGGCTGATCATGTCGCGCATGACGCCGGTGGAGTCCAGCATCTGCGTGCGCACCCCCTGCGGGCACAGGCACTGCGCCACCACCCCGTCGTCGCCGTAGGTCACCGCCAGCCATTCGGCGAACGCGACCGCGGCGTGCTTCGTGACCGAGTACGGCGCGGAGCCGATCTGCGTGAGCAGGCCCGCCGCCGACGCCGTGACGACGAACCGGCCGCCACCGCGCTCCACCCAGCCCGGCACGAGCAGCCGCGCCGCACGCACGTGGGCCAGCACGTTCACCTCGAGCGCGCGGGCCCACTGCGCCTCGGTGGTCTCCAGCAGCCCGCCGCCCCCGCCGATCCCGGCATTGGCGAAGAAGATGTCGATCGTGCCCAGCTCCGCGGTGGCCGCCTCGACCAGCGCGGCGACGCCGGCCTCGGTCGCCGCATCACCCGGCACCGCGACCCCGCCGATGACCGCGGCGACCTCCGCGGCCGCGCCCGCGTCGAGGTCGTTGACGACGACACGGGCACCACCGGCGGCCATCCGCGTGGCGATCGCCCGGCCGATGCCGTTGCCACCGCCCGTGACGACCACGCCCCGGCCGTCCACACCGGCACCGTCCATCACACGCCCCCGGTGAGCAGCGCGCCGCCGTCGATGGTGAGGACCTGCCCGGTGATCCAGCTCGATTCGGCCGACAGCAGGAACGCCACCGCCCCTGCGACGTCGTCGGGCACGCCGAGCCTGCCCATCGGGTAGCCCTTCGCGACCTCGTCCTCCTTGCCCTCGTACAGGGCGGTCGCGAACTTCGTCTTGACGACCGCGGGGGCCACCGCGTTCACGCGGACCGCAGGGGCGAGCTCGACGGCCAGCTCCGTGGTCAGGTAGGACAGCAGTGCCTTGCTGGCGCCGTACATCCCGATCCCCGGGGCGGGGCGCAGCGCGGCGACGGACGAGATGTTCACGACGCTGCCGCCGTGCTCCCCCATCCAGGCCCGGTGCGCCTGCTGCACCCAGGACAGCGCCGACAGGCTGTTCACCTCGATGATCTTGCGGGCCGCCGCCATGTCGAGGTCGATGATCGGTCCGTACACCGGGTTGATGCCGGTGTTGTTCACCAGCATGTCGACGCTGCCGAACGCGGCGATCGCCTGCTTGACCGCATCGGCCTGGTGCTCGACGTCGTCGCCCTTGCCCGGCACCCCGATCGCGTGCTCCGGCCCGCCCAGCGCCGCAACGGCCTCGGCGAGCGCGTCCGGCTTGCGGGCCGTGATGCAGACCTTGGCGCCCTCGGCGACCAGCCGCTCGGCGATGCTCAGCCCGATCCCGCGGCTGGCTCCGGTCACGATCGCGACGCGGTCCTCGAACCTCGAACCCACAAGTCCTCCTCGGCGGCATCCCGGGCGGTCGACATGCCGCACCGTCGACATTGACTAAGCGCTCGCTTAGAGTTGTCCGGACAGCCCTGCACCGTCAATACCGTCCCGCCATCGTGAGGCCTCTTGTGACACAGAGCACGGCAGCGAGCTCGTCTGTCCGCGGCGCCCGATCCGACGACGCTCGGCGCAGGTTGATCGACGCCGCGATCGATGCCTTCGCCACGAAGGGGTTCCACGGTACGACCACGCGCGACATCGCGTCGGCCGCCGGGATGAGTCCCGCCGCGCTCTACGTGCACTACCGGTCCAAGGAGGAACTGCTGCACCGGATCTCGAAGACCGGCCACGAGGCCACGCTGCAGCTGGTGCGAGACAGCGTGGCCACCTCCACCGACCCGGTCGAACAGCTGACGGAGCTCGTGCGGCAGTTCACGATGTCGCACGCGCGCGGCAGCACCAGCGCCCGCATCGTCAACTACGAGATGGCGGCGCTGAACCCCGAGCACCGGGCCGAGATCCGCGCGATCCGGCGCTCCATCGACGCGGCGTTGCGCAGCGTGCTCGACGCCGGACTGGCGAGCGGGGCGTTCCACACCCCCGACACCCACCTGACGGCCGCCGCGCTGCTGTCGCTGGGCATCGACATCGCCCGCTGGTACCGCGCCGACGGCGACTGGACGCCGGAGCAGATCGCCGAGCACTACTGCATGATGGCGCTGCGCATCGTCGGCGCCGCCTGAATATCGAGAAAAGCTGCCTCAAAGCCCAGCAGCAAATATTCGACAAATGCACATCGAATCAATTTGCTGATTGCCGGAGCGCTCTCTGCATTGCAGCCGCCGAGGGAGTACGGATCGCCGATCCCCAGCGGCGAACACCGTCTTTCCGGGCACCGTTCGGCCGCCCGCAGCACATTCGGTCCGAGAGTCAGGCACACCCGGCTCGCCGCATCGCTGCGCCAGGAGGGCAAGACAGACGTCGCCGTGGTGCCGGCCGGCGCGCAGGCCACCGGGGCCGGTGACGGCGCCCACGGCCAGGCCCGGTCGGTCACCTGCCCGGTCTCGTACTGGGCCAACGCGTTCTCGGGAAATACGGCCAGACAACTGCAACGGCCTTACCTCGAGGTGGCACTACGGGCTGCTGGCGAACGGATCCCTGTACGACGCCGCCGTCCAGCTCAACGATTTCTACAACCCGCAGGGGTGGACCCGCAACCACGTCGTCACCAACGAACTCGGCCACGCACTCGGGCTGGGTCACAACATGTGGAGCGGCGATCTGAGGTATCCCTACTCCCACATGAGAGAGGAGATCGGCGGCGAGAACGCGAGCCTGCTGGCGGCCATCCACTCCGTCGATCGCTGACGGTCGATCGCTGACGGTCGATCGCTGACGGTCGCAACGCGCGCGGGACACCCCGGCGGCCCAACCGCCGTGACGCACAGCCACGGCGCGGCGGCGTCGGTTGCTCAATCGGTTGTGCTGCACCTCCCCGCCTGCTCAGGGACCGGCAGGTGCGCTATACCAGTCACCTTCGCTTTACGTGCCTGGCGACGAGGAGACGAGCATGGGTCCGGTTGGCATGACCGTCCTCGCGGTCGACGACGAGGAGCATGCGCTCGCCGAGCTCGCCTACCTGCTGGGTGAGGACGAGGGCGTCGAGACGGTGCTCACGGCGTCCGACGCCACCGAGACGCTGCGGATCCTCAACGACCGCCAGGGCCACGCTCCCGGCGTCGACGCCGTGTTCCTCGACATCCGCATGCCGGGGCTGGACGGCCTGGAGCTCGCCAAGGTGTTCTCCAACATGGCCGAGCCGCCCCCGGTCGTGTTCGTGACCGCGCACGAGGACCGTGCCGTCGACGCCTACGAGGTGGGTGCGGTCGACTACCTGCTCAAACCGCTGCGCTGGGAGCGGCTCGTCGCCGCGTTGAACCGGATCCGCGCCACGAAGGCGCTCAACGAGGAGCAGGCCGCCGCAGACCCCACCGCCACCGAGGAGATCATCCCGATCGAGCTGGCGGGCATCACGAAGCTCGTGCCCCGGTCGGACGTGCGGTTCGTGGAGGCGCAGGGCGACTACGCCCGGCTGCACACCCGGGAGGGCAGCCACCTGGTGCGCATCCCGCTCGCCGTGCTCGAGGAGCGCTGGCAGGACGCCGGTTTCGTGCGCATCCACCGCTCGTACGTCGTCGCGTTGCCACTGGTCACGGCCATGCGGCAGGGCGGATCGGGCCACACCGTCACCGTCGGGCGCGGCGGCGAGGCCGTGGACCTGCCGGTCAGCCGCCGCCATGTCCGGGAGGTGCGCCAGCGGCTGCGCGGCACCTGGCGCGACGAGGGCTGAGCGGAAGGCGCTCACCTGCCCGCGGTCACCGCCGCCCCCACGCCGAGATCATGGGAGAGGTGGCGAGATCGGGCACTCGCCCGGCCCGCAGGTTGGCACGGTGCAGGTCGAGCTCGGCGGTGGTGGCGATGCCGGCGGCGACCAGTCGGTCGGCGACCTGGTCGACGGTAGCCAGCTCCAGCACCGTTGCCGCCGGTGCGGTGATCGGGAAGTACGCGTCGGCACCGACATCGACCAGGCCCGCCGCCCGCAGCAGGCGGGGCAGCGTCCGACCGAAGGCCAGGTCGGCGTCGCGGGCGGCGAGCAGCTCGCGGAAACCACGCCGGAGCCGGTTCGCGAGCTCCTGCTCCGGCCCGAACTCGTCGGGGCACAGCAGCGGCTGCAGCACCGGGTCGGCGTCCTCGACGAGCAGCACGCCGCCCGGGCGCAGCGCCGTCACCATCGACGCGAGCGCCTGCTCCCGCCGCGGCAGGTGCACGAGCACCAGCCGGGCGTGGACCAGGTCGAACCCGCCGGCCGGGGGAGGATCGGCCGCGACGTCGTGGCGCAGGACCTCGAAGCCCTTCCCCTCCGGGAGCCAGGAGACGTCGATGTCGCTGGCGACGACCCGGCCCGTCGGCCCGACCCGGTCGGCGAGGCGGCGGCTGACGTCGGGTCCGCCCGCGCCGACCTCCCACACCCGCCATCCCGCGGTCAGCCCGACCGCGTCGAAATGGCGGAAGGTGGAGGCGTCGAACAGCTCCGACAACGCCTGCAAGCGCGTTCCCGCGGCAGCCTGCGCGTTGTCGAGGAGGTAGCCGTCCCCGGTCACGGGCCGGTGACCTCGCGCAGTTGCTCCGCGATGACCGCCCGGTCCTCGGGATCCGCGATCGCCGCGAGCGCGTCGGTGCAGCGGGCGACCCAGCGGTCCCGTTCGACGGCATCGCCTGCGGCGGCGTGGGCCCTGGCCATACCCTCGTAGCCGGCGGCGAGCTGCCAGTCGCCGAAGGCGCCACGCTCGATCGCCTCCAGCGCCCGGCGTGCGTACCGCAACGCGACGTCGGGCAGCCCGACCGCGCTCGCCGCCTTCGCGATCTGGTGATCGCCGAGCGCTCGGTTCTCGTCGGTGCCGACCTGGTCCCAGTGCCACGCCGACCCGAACACCGCGGCCATCAGCGCCGCGTCGCCGTCCGGCCCGCGATCGGGGCGTCCCAGCAGTTCCCAGCTCGCGGTGAAGAGCTCCACGGCGAACCGCCGATGCCACGACTCGACGTCGCCCACGTCAGCCGCTCAGCACCGAACCGTAGAGCTGCTCGAGAGCCTTCCAGTGCCGCTCCTCGGCCGTGGCGTCATACGTGGGGTTGTCGGGCACCGCGAAACCGTGTCCCGCCGGGTAGGTCTCGATGGTGTGCGCCACACCGGCCGCCGTCAGCGCCTCGTCGAGCCGCTCGAACTGCTCGGCGGGGAACGACCCGTCGTCGGTGGCACCCGCGACGTAGACGGTGGCACCGATGTGGTCGGCGCGCAGGTGCGGGCTGTCGGGGTTGTCGGTGGCGGCGAGGTTGCCACCGTGGAAGGACGCGGCCGCGGCGATCCGGTCACCGTGGTGACCGGCAGCGATCAGCGACGCCCGGCCGCCCATGCAGTAGCCGGTGGTGCCGACCTTCGTGCCGGCCACCTCCGGCCGGGACGCGAGGAAGTCCAGGAAGGCGCCGGTGTCGCTGCCGATCCGCTCTCCGGTGAGCTGCCCCATCAGCGAGAACATCCGGGTGCGCTGCTCCGGGTCGGAGAACACCGTCGCGAGGTCGAACGGCGCCCAGTCGCCCGCCCGGTAGTAGACGTCGGGCACCAGCGCGACGTAGCCCATCTCGGCGATCCGGTCGCCCATCACGCGCATCGTCTCGCGGAAGCCGCCCGCGTCGACGTAGAGGATCACCGCGGGGGCCGGGGAGCCCCCGTCCGGGACGTGCAGGGTGGCCGGACATTCGCCATCGGGGGTGGGGACGGTGACGTCGATACGTGTCATGCGGGCGAACCTACTCGCGGGGGGGCGACGGCGCGGTGAACTGTTCGCTCTGTGCTCCCGCTACGGTCGGCCGGTGTTGCTCTGGATCAACGGACCGTTCGGCGGCGGCAAGACCCAGACGTCCTTCGAGCTGCAGAGACGGGTGCCCGGCAGCGTCGTGTGCGACCCGGAGCACGTCGGGTTCGGGTTGCATCGCATGACCCCGGCCGGGCTGCGCGGCGACTTCCAGGACCTCGCGGCGTGGCGCGCCGGCGTCCACGAGGTGCTCGACATGGTGCTGCGCAAGCACGACGGACCGGTGATCGCGCCGATGACCGTCGTCCGGCTCGACTACTTCGCGCAGATCATCGGCCGGCTGCGCGCCGACGGTCACGACGTCCACCACTTCACGCTCCTCGCGCAACGGGCCACCGTGCTGCGCAGGCTGCGGGAACGGGGGCTGGGCCGCGGGATCAGATGGGAGAGCTCGGCGGTCCGGCGACTCGACGACTGCCTGGAACGCCTGCAGGCGCCGGAGTTCGCCGAGCACATCCACACCGACCACGTGCCCGTCGCGGCCGTGGCGGAGCGGATCGCGAGCACGACCGGTCTGGACATCGCACCGAACAACGACAGCAGGCTGCGGGGACGGCTGCGCCGGGCCGCCGTCGGGGTGCGCCACATCCGCTTCGACTGACGTCCAGATCCGAGGGGCAGGGACGGGCGGCCGGGGCCGGTGCCCGGCGCCGCGAGGTCACCCGGTGACAATGCCGAGATCGGCGCGGACGAGCGGTAGGGGGACTTCGTGGTGCGAGGGTTGACGGCGGCGCGGTTCGTGGGGGTCGCGCTGGTCGCGTGCGCCGTCGTCACCGGGTGCAGCGTCGCCCCGCCCGCGGTGCCCGTCCCGACGGTCAGGTCGCCCCCGGCCGCGGCCGCACCCACCACCACGGCGGGCCCCGTCGCAGTCGGGCCGTCGAAGTGCTCGACCACCGCAGCGGCCAGGTACGGCTGGGGCACGGCGACCCGCGAGTCCGACTTCCAGAACGGCCTGCCGGCAGACTGGCACCCCTACGGCCCCGAGCCCGGACACGAACGTCGCGGTCTGCGCACGCCGGCCGCGATCACCGTCGCCGACGGCATCGCCACCATCACCGGCACCAAGGACGGCACCACCGGCGCCATGAGCTGGCACCCGGGTCAGAAGTACGGGCGGTGGGAGGCGTGCGTGAAGTCCGACGCCGGCCGCGGCGGCCTCAACGCGGTGATCCTGCTGTGGCCGGTGGCCGAGGACTGGCCGGTGGGCGGGGAGATCGACTGGATGGAGATCATGGAGCCCTCCCGCCAGGAGACCGGCTTCCACCTGCACTTCGGCGCCAACAACGACCAGGACGCAGGCTCCGTGACGCACGACGCCACCCAGTGGACGGCCTGGGCGCTGGAGTGGACGCCGCAGAAGATCACCGGCTACATCGACGGCAAGCAGTGGTACTCCTCCACCGACCCGCGGACCTTCCCACCGCGCCCGATGGTCATGACCATGCAACTGGACTACTTCGGCGACGCCCCGGCCGGCACGGCGATGCACATGGACTGGGCGCGCCAGTGGGCGCTACCCGAGAGCCAACCCGCGACCCTGTCGCTCGCGCCCGGTGACCCGGCCACCGGCCAGCCACAGCTCTTCCCCAACCACGTGCCGCGAAAGCTGGGCTGACAGTTCCGGTTCGACGTTCCGGTTCGGCGCGCGTCGAAACCCGGAGGGGTCACGGGCATTCACCTTCCTCGTCGTTCCCCGACGAGCGTTCATGAAGAGGGGACTGGGCGCGCCGGCTTCACCCGGCGCGACGAATCCGCTGTACGGCTACGTCCACTGCCAGTTCCGCATCACAAACCTCCCTTCCGTATCCGAAGCCGCCACCGCCATCTGTCAGGTCCACTGCCAGTTCCGCATCACAAACCCCCTTCCGCATCCGAAGCCGCCACCGCCATCCGTCACGTCC